>CAZVPK010000055.1:0-6165 GCA_964628505.1 uncultured Chthoniobacter sp. | reverse complement strand
CCGTCGCTGTCGATGGCATCGGAGGGCAGGTTGAAAACCGCCGACTTGATCACGCCCTTGGCTCCACCCGACTTGTCGGCGCTGTAAAAACGAACCGTCGAGCTGGCGGCGATCCGTGGCGGATTCGCCGGATCGTGCACCAGCCACGCACCGGTCGAGAAATTCGTGTCGATGCGATAAAAAACATCCCTCGGCTCGGGTTGGCCGTTCGCCCGCGCGCGGTCGTTCACCGCGGAGCGGAATTCCAGAGCCACCGCGCCGGGATAGGTGCCGGCGGGCGGATCGATCTCGACCGTGTCCCGCACCTCCCCGCCGGCTCCACCGAAATTGTAAACCGACATGTCCTGCGCGAACTGGTTCGCCACCACGCCCTGCGCCCCGGCGGGCACACTCGGCAAAATCGTATTCGCAGCATCGCCCAGCCCCGCCGCCGTTCCGCGATAGGTTTCCCCGCGAATCTTGAGCGGCGCGCCGAACCCCTCCACCGTGGCCGACCAATCATCCACCGCCACCGTCGAAACCACCCGCGCCGACGCATCCGCCAGCGGCGTGCCGTCGAGGAACAACACATTCCCGCGCCCGGAGAGCAACGGCGCCTCCCCGATCGTCGAGCGACCGAGCAGATTTCCATCCCGGTCGTAACGCGCGATCCCCGAGGTCCGGTTCGAAACACCCTCCCTCTCGAGCAAAAGAAATCCGCCGTCGGGCAACGCCAACCCGCCCGAGAAATCCCCGCCCTCGGGTGCCGCAAATCCCGCGACCTTCACGGGAAAAGACACGCCATCGTAATCATACAGCGCCGCCCGCTCGGCCCCGAAAACGAAGGTGACCAACAACCGGTCGGAAACCCCTTTCCCGCCGGGCACCACCGTGATCGTCGCCACCGGTTGTGCAAATTGCCGGAACTCCGGCAACCCGATCACCATGTTCCCGCTCCAATACGCGCGGCTGTGAACCATGCGTTCGTTGTAGCCGAAAAGCAGCACGCGGCTTTGCTGCGACGGACCGAAAAATCCCGAGACCGCCCGCGTGTGCCGCTGGTTCGTGTTCAGCGAATTCATGTTCACCGAAATCCCCGGCGTCTTCGGATTCAAATCACCCGCCGCCGGATCGAAGATCATCAGATTCCGCGTCGAACCCTCGCTCCCGACCACCGCCCCGAGCAGCAAATCCGACGGCGTGGTTTGACTCGTCCCCATCGGCACCAGCCACAGCACGCGGTTCGACCCGGCGAGCACCGCGCCCTCGAGACTATAAACCGGCCCGCTGGACACCGGCCCGCCCGCACCGGTCAAAAGCGTTTCCCATTGTCCCACCGAGGGCATCCCGTTTTCCGAAGTCGCCACGACCAGATCGTCGCGTCCCGCCGTTCCTTCGGGCCATCCCAAGGACAACGCCGCGATCCGCCCCGGCCCGATCCCCTGCACCTCCAACGGCGGTTCCACCGTCACGAACCCCGCGGCGTTCGATTTGTCCACGGCCAACACCCGCAAGCCTCCGGATTTTTCCGAACCCACGACAATGCGGTTGGCCGTGGGTCCCGCGAGTCTCGCCACCGCGATCGTCGAGATTCCCGGAAGAATGGAAACCGCCCGCCGTGCCTCGTGGCCGTCGGGCGTTCCAAACGCCACGCGCACCGTGCCGCGCTCCTTGTCGGCGATCACCACATCGGCATGCCCGTCGCCATCGAGATCCGCCGCGACCGAGAGTTCATACGGCGTTTCCTGCACGAGCGGCGAGGCCGCCAGCGGCGACGGAAGCGTCAGCAACGGGAGAATACAAAGCGCGGCGAGTTTTTTCATGGGATCGTAAGGGAGTTGGCCACGGGAATCACATCGCGCGGCTCCTTGCTGACCGGATCGAATCGCACCAGCAAATACCGGTAAGTCTGCCCCCGGATCACCGGGAGCGTGTCGGCGATCACCAGTTCGATGGTCGGGCTGTTGCCTCCTCCATCGACCGGCTGGATTTGAATGAACGGATCGTGGATCGCCGTGCCCATTCCGGCGGCGTTGTCGGGATTCCCGAATTGATCCACGAACCCGTAGGCAATGGATTCCACCAACGGCGAAGCCTGCACGAGATCGGCCGAAAGTCCCGGATCCTCCCCGTCCTGCACGCGGTAGCGGTAGAGCACACACGGCAGGAGCGAGTTCGCGGGCCCGAACTCGCGGCCCAGCCTGTAAAGATGCCTGTTCGGATCGAACCTCAGGTTGTTGACGACAATCGGCCCCTTCGATTGCTGCTCGGGCGTCGAGGGCGAGGTGAAGGATCCGATCCGGACCCCAGCGCCGTCGAATCCCGGCCGGGAAAGCAATACCGGAGCCAATCCCGTGTCGGCGGGCAGCGAGTCCGCGCGATTGCGGAGTTCGGGGTTGATCCAGAGCGTCTGCGGTTCGAGCTTCGGCGGAATCTCCCGCGCGGGCCACGGCACATTCACCGAGACGGGCGCGGTCTGCGTCCATCTCCCGTCGCGCGCCTCGCTGAGCAGGCCGGCGGGCGTGTTGGCCCCTTCGGGATCGTTTTCCACAGGCTCCCCGCGCGCCCGCACGAGCACCGTGTAGGTCGCGCCGCTGTCGGCCGGCAAATCGATCTGGAAATCCGACGGCGGATTTTCCGCATCGGGTGCGCGGAAGAGCCCGTCCACCCGCGAGGTGCGATACACGCCGAACCGCTTGTCGCCCTGCCCGGCGACCTCCACGCCGTCGGCCACACGGTTCGCTTGCAATCGGCCCACCTCGAAATCCGACGGCGGCACGAGCCCGTTCCGCGAGATATACAGGTCGAAGTGGTCCACCCCCGTCGGCGCGCAAACCCAGGAAATCCGCAACTTCGTCGGCTGGCTCGGATCGCCGGAGACCGCTACGATCCGCTTGAGCATGGGCGTGGGCAACGACGCCGGAGCCCGCACCGAGCATGCGATCCGCGTCATCGGTCCCGCCATGCCGTCCACCGAAAACGCCTGCCCGAAATAACACACCCGCCCGCCGTTCCGCGGCGGCGGATTCGTATCCGTCCACCCGCTCCACACGGGATCGGCCAGCGAGTCGGCCTCGGAAACCTCCCGCCGGTCGACGAAGGTGAGCGGACCGTCCCCCACACGCCGGTAAATTTTGAATTCCCGCGTGCCGGGCTCGCCGGCCACCGTGCCCGCGCCGTTCACCGCATCGCCCGTGGCGGGATCCCACGGATAATCCCCTCCACCCTGCTCGCACGGCTCTCCGGAGACCGACGCCCGGATCGCCGCCGCCTCGAAGGGAATCACGATGCGCTTCGCATTCTTGGGAAGCGTTTGCGAGAGATTGCAGGCCACGGGATCGGAAACCGCCCCGTTCACCGCGCCCACCCGGCAGGCGATGCTCCGGATGTAATTGGTGTCCGAAAACAACTCGCCCGCCGTGAGCTCGAGCCTCCGCTCCGCACGGCCATTCCTGTCGAAATACACCCGCGCGATCACCTCCGTCCCGTTGCTCCCGGTGGCCAAAAATTCCGCCCACTCGAGCACATCGAGCGCGGCGGGCATTTTCTCGCACGAGATTTCGATCGGCACGAGGCGCTCGTCCCTCTGGTCGTCGATCGTTTCCACCGTGCCGTTGCCACCGAAGACCATCGGCTTCAGGCACGATTCCTCCACGGTGCCTCCGACCACCTCGGGCCCGTTGCGGTCCCGGATCACTCCAAACACCGGAGCGCTGTGCGCGGCGGGATAGCGACTCTCGACCCCGCCGGCATTCGCCACCCGCACCGCCCGCACCGTATACCAGAAGGTCTCGCGGGCATTGTCCTCCGTGGGCGATCCGTCGAATCCGTCGTCGAGCAACAGCGTGCCGTTGATCGTCGTGACAGGCAGCGCACCGAGGCTTCGCTGAGCCCCGTCGTATTCGCGCCAACGATAGACCTCGTAAACGATCGTGCCGGACTCGTCGTCGCCCTCCACACGGTTCCACGAAAGCGCGAATCTCTGCGCCCCGCTCCCGCCCGCGCCACCGCTCCACTCGTAATTGTTCACGACCTCCACGCCCTCGACCACCGGCGGCGGCATGCGGTCCAAAATCCACACCGCGCCCCCCGGCGAGACCAATCCGTCGCGCCCGAGCACATCCACCGCCGTGGCGAAATACACGAACTGCGCCGCCCCGCCGGGCAGCGGCGTTCCCTCCTCCAATTCATCGGTGAAAAAACTCGTCTCCGGCCCGGCCGAGACGGCCGCGGCGGCATCGAGGTCCTCGGAGTTGAGAATCGGCAGACCGTTCACCTTCACCGCCCCGGCCGTTTGCAACTGCGAGAGCGTCGGCCCCGCCGCGAGCCAGGCCCCGTCCACCGAAGCGGCCGGCAGACGCCAGAGATTGTAGCCGTTCAACAAAACCGAGCGCTGGCGCAGGGGCACCGGGGTGGCCCAGCGCAGGCGCGCCGCGCGGTTGACCTTGCGACCCGCCGCCTGCTCCTTCAAGGACTCGAACCCGTCCTCGGCCCGCGTGTTGTTCGCGGGCGACTCGTTCCGGAAATCCGAAAACGCCTCGCCGGGCAACGCCGCATCCGAAATTTCCATTCCGGAATCCACCGGATTTCCCGGCGCGGGCAGCGGCACAGGCGCTTGCGAACCATCGATCGTCACACGCGCCGTCACCCCGATCTCGGCGCCCGAGGAATCGCGCAGCCGGATTTCAAATGTCGTGGGCCCCGCCGCGGAAATCCCGCCCGCCCACGCGCGGCCAAGGCACAGGTTCACTCCCGGAAAGGTTTTCCCGAGCAACTCGAGGTCCGTGAGCAACGCCGGATCCGCCAGCGCGGCGGCGATCGCGTTCGAGAGTTTTGCCGCAGTGGATTGACCCGCGACCGAGGACGACAATCCCCCGAACATGTTGTCGAGTTTTTCCCCGAGCGAATCCTCCTGGAAGGCCGTGGGCAGGTCGGGACGCAACGCCCACGAGCGCTGCAGCAACGCCGCCACCGTGGGCTCGTCGGCCACCGGCCGGATCACGCCGGTCAATTCATAATCCCCCGCCGCATCTGGCAAACCGGCCTTCCGGTAAACCGCAAACTCCGGCGCCGCCAGCAACGCCGAGGTCGCGTCGTCCAATCCCTCCGGCGTTTCGGTTTGAAAAATTATGTAGCCGGTCGCCTGCCCGGAGTCCTGCACATGCGTGGCGCCGGTGACCATCAGGTTGGTTTGCGCGCGGGCCGTCCACGCCGCCGCCGCAAGCAGCGCCAGCGCCGCCGCGAGCGTCCTCGTCCACCGCGCCGCGTCCGGAAATTTTCCAGTGTGTGTTTTCATCAGTATCGAATGCTGGGGGAGTTGATCCGTCCGTCGGTGACATTGAACGAAACACCCACCGATTTGTTGAACCGCTTGCAGAACCTGCAAATTCCGACCTTGCCGGAGAGCCGGCCGTTTCCATTGAAGCGCATGGGCGCGGAGGACCCGCTGCCCTGCCGCACGCCGACCAGCGACATCCGCCCCTTGATCGAGATCAGGCACAACGCCTCGCCGCTCACCTCGCCGGTCAATTTGCCGCCGTAGGTCGGGCCTTCGAGGAAGTAAAACACACCCGCCCCCGCGCCGATCTTGATCTTGAGCATGCAGCTCGAGGGAATGCCGATCAACTCGTTCACCGGAATCCGCGCCTCGCCGTAAACATACGCCCCGGTGAACGGCGGCGTGCCCAGCACGGCCGCGACCTCGGGATCGATGAGGAGGATCGGATCCAGCGTGCAGGTTCGTCCGAAAAACACACCCCCGGCCATTGCGTAGTCGCCGAACTCCATTCCCACACCGGCCGCCAGATAGTTTTCGCGGGCGCCGAACGAAACCGCCGCGGCCATCTCCTGGATCGTGAAGCCCTCGAAGGCCAGGTTGCCGACCATTTCAAACGCCCCGCCCATTCCCTCGGGAACGCCTTCGGAGACCGTGAACTTCACCGCCACATCGGCCTTCAGGTCCGGCGAAATCCATTTCAACGGCACCTTGTTCGCCCCGATCGTGATTTCATTCGCCGTCTCCCCGGGCCCGTAGCACCCGCCGCGGTTGTCGGAGTTCAATTGCTTGATCAAAAGGAACCCCGAAAATTCCATCGGCTCCGGCACCTTCCATCGGAACTTCCCGTCCACGCGCAGTTCGGTGAGCGAGTTGCCGTTGATGTGCGCGTATCCGCTCAAACGCCCCGC
>CAZVPK010000054.1:11881-13690 GCA_964628505.1 uncultured Chthoniobacter sp. | reverse complement strand
TGCCGACGCTTGGATGCCGATTCCGCAGAGCGGGTTGTTGGCAAAATATGTGAATATGTGGGACTGACCCCAAGCCTACGCGCGCGCAAGTCAAAAATCATCGCCTTTCGGGATCAGTCCCGCAGATTCACATATTTTGTGAGTGTGGGTCGATTTTTTGGCTCGCAGGGCGAGGGGATCCGAGGGGATGGGGGCGTCCCGGACATCACAACCGGTGATGGTGTGGGATTGGAAAACCCCGCTTATTCGAGGATCGCCGGGTCACCGTAGAGGGTGGAGCCGGAGGCGCGGGTGATTTTCACCGGGAAGATTTGCCCGATGTGGCGGGGGGCGCCTTCGAAGACGACGATTTTGTTGGTGCGGGTGCGGCCGCTGAGGCGGTCGGCGTTGTGGCGGCTGGCGCCTTCGCAGAGGATTTCGACTTCGGTGCCGACGAGCGCTTCGAGCTTCGCGGCGGAGTGGCGGTTGACGATTTCGAGGAGGTCTTTGTTGCGCGCCTCTTTGACCTCTTCGGAAAGTTGATCCCCCATTGTGGCGGCGGGTGTGTTTTGGCGGGGCGAGTAGCGGAAGACGAAGGCGTTGTCGAAAGAGACGGCTTCGCAGAGGGCGCGGGTTTTTTGGAAGTCCTCGTCGGTCTCGCCGGGGAAGCCGACGATGATGTCGGTGGTGATCGCCATGCCGGGGCGGGCGGCGCGGATGCGCTCGGCGAGCTTTTGGAATTTTTCGGCCGTGTAGCCGCGGCGCATGATTTTCAGGATGCGGTCCGAGCCGCTCTGGAGCGGGAGGTGGACATGCTCGACGAGCTTCGGCAGGCGCGCGAAGGCGTCGATGAGGTCGTCGCGGTAGCCGATGGGATGCGGGGAGGTGAAGCGCACGCGTTCGATTCCCTCGACGGCGCAGACGGCTTCGAGGAGTTGGACGAACGGGCTTTTGCCATCGACCTTCGGAAATTCGTGGCGGCCGTAGAGGTTCACGATTTGGCCGAGAAGGGTGACTTCCTTCACGCCGCGCTCGGCGAGGGAGCGGACCTCGGCGACGATGTCGGCGATGGGGCGTCCGCGCTCGGAGCCGCGGGTTTGGGGGACGATGCAAAACGCGCAATGCATGTTGCAGCCTTGCATGATCGAGACGAAGGCCGTGACCTGGCCGGCCTCGAGTTCCTGGTCGCGGATGGTGGATTGCGAACCGGGCTCCTCGTCGGTGTCCACGATGGGGCGGCGATCGTCGTCGATGAGTTGGTGGAGTCGGGCCTGGAGAAGGTCGTCCACATAGTCCGCGACGCGGTGGAATTTTTGGGTGCCGACGACGAGATCGACATGCGGCGAGGTTTTGAGGAGCGAGTCGCCGCGGGCCTGGGCCATGCAGCCGAGGTAGCCGAAAACGAGGTGGGGTCGTTTTTCGCGGAGCTTGCGGAGCATGCCCATTTTGCCGATCGCCTTTTGCTCGGCCATGTCGCGAACGCTGCAGGTGTTCAGCAAAATCACATCGGCGTCCGACTCTGCGGTCACCATGCTGTAGCCGCGCTCGACGAGCATTTTGGACACCTGCTCGGAGTCGCGCTCGTTCATCTGGCAGCCGTAGGTTTTGATGTAAACGCCGGGCATCTTCGAAGTCGGGGAATTTGATTCAGGCTGTGGCGGCGGGCAAGGAGAAGTCTGCGGGCATGCGCGCCTCCGAGACATCGAACCGTCAAATCAGAGCCAGACTTGGAGAGATGCTTTCACTTCGTCCAGCACGCGCGAATCCCCTCGTCCTGAGGCTTTGCGGACACACTCGGCGAATTCCACAATCCGATCCACATGGCGGGAG
>CAZVPK010000054.1:0-11781 GCA_964628505.1 uncultured Chthoniobacter sp. | reverse complement strand
GGGCTGAAGCCGTCACGGAACACGGGGTCGGCGGCGCGCATGGCGGGAGGGGACGAACAGACAACTCTTTTGCTCCGATCGTTACAAAAGAGTTGTTCGGTTTTTTACAAAAACTTGAAGGGGGTTTTGCGTGGGTGGGCTGAAGCCGTCACGGAACACGGGGTCGGCGGCGCGCATGGCGGGAGGGGACGGTGAGCTGTTCCTGGTGGATTTTTGGGGACGACGGGGTTGTGCGCCGCTCGCGGACCGGGATTTCGTCGCGGAGTTAGCGGTCGGACTTTTCATCAGGGGTCTCGAACGAGAAGCCGTGGAGTTTTTCGGATTCGTCGGGGGTCGAGAGAACCTTCCAGAGGCACCAGAAAAAGACCGTCGATACGGTGCCCACGGAGAGAATCATGACGATCCAGCCGCCGGTGGTCATGGCTTGGCCTCCCGGGGGACGGGTTTGCGGTAGGCCTTGGCGCGGGCGACGAGAAGGGCTACGAACGCGGCGAAGGCGGTCACCAGGCCGATGGCCATCCAGGCCACGGGATCGGGATCGATGAAGAGATCGCGGACGTAGCCGCTGAACTCGGGTTCGCCCGGGCCGAAGGTCACGCCGAAGACGTTGACCAGAACCCAGAGGGCGAAAATTCCGACGAGAAAGGCCGGGCAGAGGATTTTCATGACGGGGATGAAAAGGCGGGGGATCGGGAACGCCGCGCCGCGGGAGGCCTCGCGCAGGCCGTTGCGGACGCCGAAGCCCCAGGAGAAAACGAGGATTTGGGAGGTGGCCAAAACAAAGATGAGAAACGTGCCGACCCAGAAATCGAGGGTGTCGAGGGCCTTGAGGTCCTTGCTGAAATAAACGACGAACGCGGAGCCCGCGGCGGTGACGAGGCCGAGGATGGCGACGGATTGCTTGCGGTCGATCCCGAGGGATTCCTCCAGAAAGGCGATGCCGGGCTGGAGCATCGAGAGGGAGCTGGTGACGGCCGCAAGGAAAAGGAGGAAGAAAAAGAGAAATCCGAACACGTCGCCGAAGGGCATCTGGTCGAAGACGAGCGGCAGGACATGGAAGCCGAGGGCGAAGGTTCCCATGCCCGCGACACCGGCCACGCCGAGGAAGGCGAACGCGGCGGGAAGGGTGATGAGGCCGCCGAGGCCGACCTCGAAAAATTCATTCGTGCTTGTGGCGGAGAGTCCGCTGAGAACGACATCGTCGCGGTTCGAGAGGTAGCTTGCGTAGGTGAGGATCACGCCGAAGCCCACGCTGAGGGAAAAGAAAATCTGTCCCGCGGCGGCGAGCCAGAGCTGGGGTTTCGAGAGTTGTTCGATCACGCCGACGGTTCGGACGCGCAGGGCGGGGTCGGCCTCCGCGGCGCGTTTCGCCGCCTCGATGGCCGCGGTGCCGACGAGTTCGGATTCCTTCGACCAGGAGCCGTTGGTGTTTTTTTCCAGGAGAACCTTTTCGGGATTCCACATGAAGCCGAGGCCGTTCATGACGTTTTTTTCCGGCTGGGAGGGATCCGGCGCGCCGAGGGTGAGGACGCGGACCAGCACAACGAGGGCGAGGAGAAGAAGCATCGGCATGGCCCATTTGCAAAACCACTCGATGCCTTTTGAAACGCCGCGGTAGATGAGGAAAAAATTCAGGATGAAAACCAGGAGAAGGTAGTTGCCGACCTGGTCGAATCCGAATCCCACGGCGAGGCCGTTTTCGTTTGCTCCGATGAAGCGGGCGAAGAAACTCCCCGAGTCCTCGACGGTGCGGAAATCCTGCATGCCGAGGAGAAAATTCACGGCGTAGCCGAGGCACCAGGATTCGATCACCACGTAATACATGTAGATCACCACCGGGACGACGACTCCGATGACGCCGAGATATTTTCCCCAGGGTCGGCCGATGAAATGGTGGAAGACGCCCGGGGCGCCGTGAAATCCGTGGGTGCCGGCC
Source organism: uncultured Chthoniobacter sp. (assembly GCA_964628505.1). Classification (GTDB taxonomy): domain Bacteria; phylum Verrucomicrobiota; class Verrucomicrobiia; order Chthoniobacterales; family Terrimicrobiaceae; genus UBA967. Next base: position 9,845 of record CAZVPK010000054.1, on the reverse strand, counting down.
TTGCGACCCATCGTCCACTCGGCCCAGCAAATGGGGAGTCCGATGACGAGGAGCGAGAGGAAGTAGGCGATCATGAACGCGCCGCCGCCGTATTGGGCGGCCTGGCCGGGGAAACGCAGGAAATTGCCGAGTCCCACGGCGCTGCCCGCCACGGCGAGAATGACGCCGAGCCGGGAGGACCATTGATCGCGAGCCATGGGGCTGGAAACTAGGGGTGATTCGATCGGGATGGCAACGCTTTTGAAGAATTGATACCCGTGGTCGGTGGCCTTTGGACTCTGAATGAAGAGAGATTGATTTCGCGCGAGGGTCTCGGGGAGCGCGCCCGCTCTCCGATCCGCAGGCTCTACGAGACGTAGGCCCTCGGGCGCTTGCGCGCCACTTGCCAAAAGTCGAAACGCAAAGGGACTTTGGTATGGCGCGCTTGTCAGCGGGAGGCGGGCGTGGTTTTTACGGGGCGTGAAAATTTGGGAGCCGGCCGAGTGGATTCCGCGCCGCGAGGCGCATGCGGCGCGGGTCGAGCCGTGGGTGCGGCCGCGGTTGGAGCGGATGTCGCGGGGGGAGCGTCATCCGGTGGAGGATTTTTTGTTCGAGTATTACCCGCACCGGCCGGGGCAGTTGAAACGCTGGCATCCCGGCGCGGGGGTCGTTTTGCTCGGGGAGGAGGCGCGGGAGTATTTGGAGATTCCGGGGTATGTCGAAACGGGCGGCGGCGCGGGCGTGGGGCCGTTGGCGGAGAAGAGGAGGAATTTTGTGGAATGGCTTGGCGGATTTTTGGAAGGCATCGAGGGGCGAGCGGGGTCGTTCGGGTGTCATGGCCTGCACGAGTGGGCGATGGTTTACCGGTCGCCGGAAATCCGGCACGGGAATTGGCCGCTGAGGCTGTCGGCGGAGGAAACCGCGGCGGTGGTGGAGTCGTTGCCGGTGCGGTGCTCGCACTATGACGCGTTTCGATTTTTCACACCCGGGGCGCGGCCGTTGAACCGGCTTCAGCCCACGCGGGAGGGCACGGCGCGGCTCGAGCAACCGGGGTGTTTGCATGCGAACATGGATCTCTACAAATGGGCGTTCAAGTTGTCGCCGTGGACGCCGTCGGAGTGGGTGGCGGATGCGTTCGAGTTGGCGAGGGAGATCCGGGAACTCGACATGCGGGCGAGTCCGTATGATTTCTCAAGTTTGGGCTACGAGCCGGTGAAAATCGAAACGGCGGCGGGTCGGGCCGAGTATGAAAAACTTCAGCGGGGATTCGCGGAGCGGGCGCGGCCGATCCGGAAGAGGTTGGTGGCGTTGTGCGGGGAGTTGTTGCGCGGCGGGAGGACCAATTTTTGACATGGGGGAGGCCCCGCCGGTTTTGGGGATCGGGGGACAGTGAGGGGGCGGCGTCTGGGGATATCACGGCCGGGTCGGCCGTGCCCCCGTCTTTCAGCGGCTCTCCGTCAGGCGAGGGCGGCGAGCTTGGTGACGATCTCGGCTTTTCCGCAGACGCCGATGGATTGGTCTTTTTTGGCTCCGCCTTTGAAATAAATGAGCGTGGGGATGCTGCGGATACCGAACTGGCTGGCGACGCCGGGGGCGTCGTCCACATTGACTTTGGCGATGTGGAATTTTCCGGCGTTCTCGGCGGCGACCTCCTCGACGACGGGTCCCAGCATGCGGCAGGGGGCGCACCAGGGAGCCCAGAAGTCCACGAGGACGGGTCCGGCGGAATTCGAGAGGAAGGCGGAGAAGTTCGAGTCGTTGAGTTCGGTGACGTTGGGATGAGCCATGATATTTTAAGAAAAAAGCTAGCCGAGCATCGTCCAGACTTGGACGCCGAGCGAGAGGAAGGCGACCACGGCGGCGGCAATGGCGAAGATCGGGGATTCCCCGGCTTGGGTGCCGGGGGCGGGAGTTTCCGAAGCGGGGGCCGGGGCCTTGACGGCGGCGGGTGCGCCGGCCGGGGCGGGTGCGGCCTTGAGGTTGACGGTGGCTTGGGGAATCGATTTGACGGGGGCCGGGAGGGTGATTTTCGCCGTTTCCTTTTTGGGCTCGGAGCTGGAGACGGGCTTGGCGGGAAGCACCGGTTTGCCGGGTGCGGGCGGAATGGTCGGCGCGGCGACAGGTGCGGTCTCGGTGACGGGTTTGAGAGAGGGTGCGGCCGGGACGGGCGCGGGGGCCGGCTTGGCGAGGGAAGGACCGGCGGGGGCCGGTGGAACCGAAGGCGGTTTCGGGGCGGAAGGCGCGACGCCGGGAATGGGGAGGGGTTTCGGAGGTGCTGGCGGAGGGACGGCGGGGGCAACGGCCGAGGGAGGCTTGGGAATCGAAGGCGGAGCGGGCGGAATGGAGGCCGCGGGTTTTGGAATGGACGGAACCGATGGCGGCTTTGGTAGGGAGGGGGCTGCGACGGCCGAGGGCGGCTTGGGAATCGCAGGGGCGGCGGGAGCGGGAATCGGGGCCTTGGGAACCTGGGCCACAGGCGCGACCGAGGGAGGTTTGGGAACCGCGGAGACGGCGGGCTTGGGAATCGAGGGAACGGCCGAAGGCTTCAAGCCGGGAGGCGGCGGAGGCACCACGGCGCTCTTCACTTGAACCGGCTTGGGAGGGAGATTGATCATCGCGGCTTCGCCGGTGCCGGGCGCCATGGGAGCGCCCTCGCGGCGTTGCGGAAGAACGATGCGGACGGTTTCTTTTTTCGGCTCGGACATAGGAGGATCAGGTGAAGGTCTGAATCGGGAACATCCCAAAGGCCGGGGACCGTGTCAATTTTTCAAGCAATCCGGCGGAGATTTGCCGAAAGGTGGTCAGACAACAAAACCTCGACGGTCGTCGCATTTTTGTTGTGCGATTGGCGGGGGTGTCGGGACCGGGGATGTGTTGCGCGGCCGTTCGAGGGCGGGGGGATCAAGATGGGCGGCGGGCGTCGACCAAGCGGGCCATGACGGCCTTCTGGGCGTGGAGGCGGTTTTCGGCCTGGCGGAAAATCGTGTCGGCGTGGGCTTCGAAGGTGGCGTCGTCGATTTCCTTGCCGCGGTAGGCGGGGAGGCAGTGCATGACGAGCGCTCGGGGCGCGGCGGCGAGGAGGGAGGCGTTGATTTGATAGCCTTGGAGCTGGGCGATGCGGTAGGCGGATTCCTCTTCCTTGCCCATGCTCACCCAGACGTCGGTGTAGAGCACGTCGGCTCCGCTGGCGGCTTCGCGGAGGTCGTCGGTGACGCGGATGTTGCCGCCGGCGCGATTCAAGAGGTCGGCGGGGGGTTGGTATTTCGAGGGGGCGGCGAGGACGAGTTCGAAACCGAGGCGGGCGGCGGCCCAGATCCAGGAGCGGGCGACGTTGCAATCGGCGTCGCCGATGAAGGCCACGCGCAGGCCGTCGAGCGAGCCGCGGGTTTCGCGGATGGTGAAGAGGTCGGCGAGAATCTGGCAGGGATGCTCCTCGTCGGTGAGGGCGTTGATGGTGGGGATGCCGCCGAATTCGGCGAAGTCCTCGACGTCCTTTTGATCGAAGGTGCGGATGACGGCGCCGTGGAGCATGCGGCCCATCACGCGGGCAGTGTCCTTGATGGGCTCGCCGCGGCCGAGTTGGATGTCGGCGGCGGCGAGGAACATCGGGTCGCCGCCGAGTTCGCGGATTCCGACTTCAAAAGAAACGCGGGTGCGGGTGGAGGATTTGGAAAAAATCAACGCCCAGCAGGTGTGGCGGAGCGGATGGGCGGCGTGGCGGCCGCGGGTGGATTTCATCACGGCGGTGTCGTCGAGGACGGCGAGGATGTCCGAGCGGGTGAGCGATTCGATGGAGAGAAGATTTTTCATGGTTGGGAAGGCGCGGCGACGGCGCCGAGAACGGCGGCGAATTTTTCGACGGCCTCGTCGATCTCGGCGGGTTGGACATTGAGGGGCGGAAGAAATCGGACGACCCGTTCGCCGGCGGGGATCAGGAGAAGCCCGGCGGCCATGGCGCGATGAACGGCCTCGAGGGCGGGCGGCCGGCCGAGGTCGGGAAACGCGGGGGAAAGTTCCACGCCGATCATGAGGCCGAGGTGGCGGATTTCGGAGATCCACGGGGAGTGGATGGATGCGAGGCCGGCGGCGAGTTTGGAGCCGAGTTCGACGGATTTCGCGAGGAGTCCGTCGCGTTCGATGATTTCGAGAACCTTCGAGCCGGCGGCGCAGCACACGGGGTTGCCGCCGTAGGTGGTTCCATGGCTGCCCGCGCCGAGCAGGTCGCAGAGCGGGCCGCGGGCGTCGAACGATTTCGAGGAGGCCCAGAAGGAGCCGAGCGGAAATCCATTGGCGATGCCTTTCGCCCACGAGACGCCGTCGGGCTCGACATCGGGCGCGATGCTCCGCCAGCCGCACCAATCGCCGGTGCGACCGAGTCCGCATTGGACTTCGTCGAACAGAAGGAGAAGATTTTTTTCGTCGCAGAGGGCGCGGAGAGCGCGAAGAAATTCCGGCGTCGCGGGATGGATGCCGCCTTCGCCTTGGACCGGCTCCACGAGGATGGCTGCGGTTTTTTCATCCACCGCGGCGCGGGCGGCGCCGGCGTCGTTGAACGGCGCGTGGACAAAGCCATCGAGCAACGGACCAAAATCCTTCTTCACCTTGTCCTGACCGGTGGCGGTGATGCAGGCCATGGTGCGGCCGTGGAACGAGCCGGTGAATGTCACAATGCGGTGGCGGCCCGAGGCGCTGCCGAAGCGGCGGGCGAGTTTGATGAGGCCCTCGTTGGCCTCGGCGCCGCTGTTGCAGAAGAAAATTTTCCCGGGTCCGGTGATTTCCACGAGCCGTTTGGCGAGGCGGGCCTGGGGTTCGGAGCGGTAGAGATTCGAGCAGTGAACGAGGCGTCCGGCCTGGCCCGCGACGGCGGCGGCGACCTCGGGATGCGAGTGGCCGAGCGAGCAGACGGCGATGCCCGCGCCGAAGTCGAGATATTCGCGTCCCTCGAAATCCCGCACGCGGCAACCGGCGCCGCCTTCGATGTCGAGATCGAAGCGGCCGTAGGTCGGCATCACATACCGCGCGTAGTCTTCGGAGAGTTGGCTCATCGTGGTAAAAAGAGAAACGGGCGGAACCGCCTTGGGTTCCGCCCGGTCCGCGAGGGGACTATCTCGGGAGAAATTGGTGTTTCGCCCGTTGCCGGTGCGGGGTTAAGACGCCGTGGCGGTCTCCTTGGAAGTGGATTTATCGGACGAGGCCTCCTCCGGGGCGGCCGCGGTGGAGTCCACCCATTCGATGTAGGCCATCGGGGCGGAGTCGCTGGGGCGGCGTCCGAGTTTGATGATGCGTGTGTAGCCGCCTTTGCGGTCCGCGGCGCGGGGAGCGACTTCGGCGAAGAGTTTCTTCACCGCGTCCTTCTGGCCGAGGTAGCCGGCGGCGAGGCGGCGGGCATGGAGGTCGCCTCGCTTGCCGAGGGTGACCATTTTCTCCGCGAAGGGGCGGACGGCCTTGGCCTTGGCGAGGGTGGTCTTGATGCGGCTGTGCTCGATGAGGCTGCAGACCTGGTTCGCGAGGAGGGAGTCGCGGTGGGCGGTCGAGCGGCCGAGTTTGACGGTTTTCTTCTGGTGGCGCATGGCGGATTATTCGGCGGGTTGCTCCACGGCTTCGACGAGGCCGGAGTCGAATTTGTGACCGAGACCCAAGCCGAGTTGTTGGAGTTTTTCCTTGATTTCGTTGAGCGACTTCTTGCCGAAGTTGCGGTATTTGAGCATCTCGGCCTCGCTCTTGAGGGCGAGTTGGCCGACGGTGGTGATGTTCGCGTTGTTGAGGCAGTTTGCGGCGCGGACGGAGAGTTCGATCTCGTTCACGCTCATGTTGAGGAGTTTTTTGAGTCGGTTGTTCTCCTGGCTGACCTCCTGCGGGGTTTCGTCGAATTCGATCGGGGTGTCCTTGAGGCCCGCGAAGACGTCGAGGTGGTGGCGAAGGATGTTCGAGGCCTGGTGAAGGGCGTCCTCGGGCGAGAGGCGGCCATCGGTCCAGACTTCAAGAATGACCTTGTCGTAATCCGTGCGTTGGCCGACGCGGGTGTTTTGCACGGCATATTTGACGCGGGTGACCGGTGAAAAGATCGAGTCGATGGCGATGACGCCGATCGGTTGGTCGGCGCGTTTGTTCTCGTCGCCGGTGGCGAAACCGCGGCCGACGCGGACCTCGAGTTCGGCCTCGAATTTTTGTTTCTTGTCGAGGGTGCAGATGTGCTGCTCGGGGTTGAGAACCTCGCATTGGCTGGAGGCCTGGATGTCGGCGGCGGTGACGGCGCCCTCCTTGTTGACGGAGATTTTGAGGGTGCGGAGGTCGTGGTCGTGGGCCTTGAACTTGATTTTTTTGAGGTTGAGGACGATGTCGACGACGTCCTCGACCACGCCGGGGAGGGTGCTGAATTCGTGGAGCGCGCCCTCGATGCGGACCGAGGTGATCGCGGCGCCCTCGAGCGAGCTGAGGAGGACGCGGCGGAGGGAGTTTCCGATGGTGTGCCCGTAGCCGGCCTCGAAGGGCTCGGCGACGAAGAGGGCGTATTTGTCAGTGGCAGTGGACTCGTCCTTGACGAGTGTTTTCGGCATTTCAAACCGACCGAGACGAACAGGCATGTGTGGTAGTAGGATTTCGCCGGGTTTCCCTGGGCGCCATGGCGGACCGCGTCTGCGGACACCCCAGGACCAACGGCGGATTTGGAATTGGCGCGGAGGGTCTGGATACCAAAGAACGGGGAAAGGTCAAGTCCCCCGGTGGAAAAAAATCGCGGCCGGGTGGTCGCGCGGGGGTTTCGCCGGAGTTGATTTTCGCGCGGGTGCCGCTTTACTGGCGGGCCGATGCCGATCCGCCTGTTCAACACGCTCACCCGCCGGGTGGAGGATTTTTCGCCCCGAGAGCCGGGATTGGTGAGGCTCTACACATGCGGGCCCACGGTCTACAATTTCGCCCACATCGGGAATTTCCGCGCCTACATTTTCGAGGACCTTCTGCAGCGCCACCTCGAATACCGCGGCCTGAGGGTCGAGCGGGTGATGAACCTCACCGACGTGGACGACAAGACGATCCGGGGTTGCCGGGCGGCGGGATTGCCGTTGGCGGAGTTCACCGCGCCGTTCAAAAAAGCGTTTTTCGAGGACCTCGACACGCTGCGCATCAAGCGGGCGGGGCATTTTCCCGCCGCGACGGAACCGGTGCACATCGAGCGGATGATCGCGATGATCTCGACGCTGGTGGAAAAAGGACATGCCTACCGCGCGGAGGACGGGTCGGTGTATTTCCGCATCCGCTCGTTTCCGGACTACGGTCGCCTGGCCCATTTCAATATCGAGGACCTGCGCGACGGCGTTCGCGTGAGCAACGACGAATACGAGAAGGAAAATGTCGGCGACTTCGCGCTCTGGAAGGCGTGGGACGCGGCGGACGGCGACGTGGGCTGGGAGAGTCCGTGGGGGAGGGGGCGTCCGGGCTGGCACATCGAGTGCAGCGCCATGGCGACGGGCTTGCTGGGCGACGAACTCGACATTCATTGCGGCGGCGAGGACAACATTTTCCCCCACCACGAAGCCGAGATCGCGCAGAGCGAATGCTGCACGGGAAAAAAATTCGTGCGGCTGTGGATGCACTGCCGGCACCTCCGGGTCGAGGGCTCGAAAATGGCCAAGAGCGCGGGAAATTTTTTCACGCTCCGGGACCTCATGGACAAAGGATGGACCGGGCGGGAGGTCCGCTACGCGCTGATCTCGGTGAAATACCGCGAGCCGCTGAATTTCACGTTCGAGGGACTTGCCGCCGCCCGCGGCGCCCTGCAGCGCCTCGACGAGTGGACCGTCCGCCTGAAGGAAACCGCCGGCGACTCCCCGGCCGCCGAGAGGCCCGCGGGACCGGAGGGATTCGGCGAGGCATTGGATGACGACTTGAACATTTCCGCCGCGCTGGCGGCGGTTTTCGAAACCGTCCGCGAAACCAACCGCCTGATGAACGAGGGCTCGCTCTCCGCCGGAGCCGCGAGGGCGCTTCTGGACTGGCTCCGGGGCGTGAACTCGGTCCTCGCGCTCGAACCGGAGGAGGAAAAGATTCCCGCCGGGGTCGGTGAACTTGTCGAGCGCCGCGCGAACGCGCGGGCCGCGAAGGATTGGAAACTCTCCGACACCCTGCGCGACGAAATCCTCGCCATGGGCTGGATGGTGAAGGACACCAGGGACGGTCAAAAACTCACACCCGCGCCGCGCTCCGAAACCGCGGCCCATTGATTCCATGTATCCGATTGAAGATTTTTTCGACCTGGCCCACTGCGAGCACCGCGCGCTTTTCGAGAACGCCGAAAACGTCTGGGACGTCCTGCCGAAAATCGGGGCTTATTTGAAATTCCGCATGAAGCCGGGCGTCCAAGGCCGGCTCATCGGCAAGCCGTTCGTGAGCGGGGCGGTTTTCATCGGCAAGAACACGGTGATCGAGCAGGGCGCCATGGTGAAGGGGCCCGCCTGGATCGGCGAGAATTGCGAGATCCGCAGCGGTTGCTACATCCGCGAGAACGTCATCCTCGGCGACGGCGTGGTGGCGGGAAATTCCTGCGAGTTCAAAAACTGCCTCGTGTTCGACAAGGCGCAGATCCCGCATTTCAACTATGTCGGCGATTCGATCCTGGGCTTCGAGGCGCATCTGGGCGCGGGCGTGATCCTGTCGAATGTGCGCCTCGACAAGGGCGTGATCGCCGTCCATGGCGGCGGCGGACGGATTTCCACGGGCCTTCGCAAATTCGGAGCCGTCGTCGGCGACCAGGCGGAGATCGGTTGCAACAGCGTGCTGAGCCCGGGCTCTTTGATCGGGCGTCAATCGGTCGTCTACCCCGGCAGCCAGTGGCGCGGATACCTCCCGCCGTCCCATGTGGCGAAACTCGAGCAGGCGTTCTCGGTGGTCCCGCGGCGGATTTGACGGGGGTCAGGCGGGGCCGAGCTTGAGGCCGGTGAGTTTTTCGTAGGCCTCGATGTATTTCGCCGAGGTTTTTTCAACGACGTCGGGCGGAAGCGCGGGGGCGGGCGGGGTTTTGTTCCAGTCGCAGGTTTCCAGCCAGTCGCGGACGAATTGCTTGTCGTAGCTGGGCGGGTTCGCGCCGGGTTTCCACGAATCGGCGGGCCAGAACCGCGAGGAGTCGGGCGTGAGGCATTCGTCGATCAAAAGGACCTGGCCGTCGGCGAGGCCGAATTCGAATTTCGTGTCGGCGACGAGAATTCCGGCGCGGGCGGCGTGGGCGCAGCCGTGGGAGTAGAGTTCGAGCGTCTGGTCGCGGAGCTGGATCGCGAGCTCGTCGCCGAGGAGGGCGCGGAATTGTTTCCAGGAGATGTTCTCGTCGTGACCGCTGTCGGCCTTGGTGGCGGGCGTGAAGAGCGGGGCGGGGAGTTTCGAGGAGGGTTCGAGGCCGGCGGGAGCCTCGTGGCCGCCGATGGTTCCTGTGGCTTGGTATTCCTTCCACGCGGAGCCGGCGAGGTAGCCGCGGGCGACGCATTCGACAGGGAGCGGGTTGGCTTTTTTCACCAGCATCGAGCGGTTGCGGAGCTGGTCTTCGAAGGGCTGGAGCTTCGCGGGGAAGGCTTCGAAGCGCGCGGTGAGAAAATGGTTGGGAACAAAATCCAGCACGCCATACCAGAACTCGGTCATGCGGGTGAGGACCTCGCCCTTGCGCGGGATGCCGGTGGGCAGGATGCAGTCGAACGCGGAGATGCGGTCCGTGGCGACCAGCAGCAGGCAGTCGCCGAGGTCGAAAACCTCGCGCACTTTTCCGCTGCGCAGCTTCGGGATTCCGGGGAGGTGGCACTCGAGAAGCGTCATGGCGCGGGGCGTTTCAGGGTTCGGGGTTTGCGGCGATGAAATTGCGGAACCACTCGCCGGCGGGTTCGACC
>CAZVPK010000053.1:0-13934 GCA_964628505.1 uncultured Chthoniobacter sp. | reverse complement strand
CCGCCGTGAGAAATTGCCTCGCCGAGCGCGCCGATGGCTACGGCATCGTGTGGGACATCGCCAACGGCGAGGACCTCTACGAAGTGCGCGCGAAAACCGCCAGCGCCATGCGCCGCGCCCACGAGCAATCGCTGCCCACCGTTCTTGAGGTCGATACCTACCGTTACTACGGCCACTCGGTCGCCGACGCCAACGCCAAGAAATACCGCTCCCCCGAAGAGATCGAGCGCTACAAGACCTATCACGATCCCGTCCGCCTCTGGAAAAAACGCCTCATCGAGGAAGGCGTGATCACCGAGGCCGAAGCCGACGCGCTCGATGAATCGATCAAGGCCGAGGCCAACGCCGCCGCCGAATTCGCCCTCCAGAGCGATGCGCCCGCTCCCGAGACGATCTTCGAGGACGTCTACTGGGAAGTGGACAACAACACCGAGGCCGGCAACACCGGACGCCACTTCTTCGGCGACTAGAAAAAAATTCCGCGGCGCGCCCGCGCCCACGGGACCGCCGCCTCCAACGAGCCAAGCCATGCCACTCATACCCTACCGCAAAGCCATCAACGACGCCCTCGCCGAGGAAATCCTGCGCGACGAAAACGTCGTCATCATGGGCGAGGAGGTCGCCCAATACAACGGCGCCTACAAGGTCACCGAAGGCCTCTGGGAGCGCTTCGGCGACAAACGCGTCGTCGACACCCCGATCAGCGAAGCCGGTTTCATCGGCATGGGCATCGGCGCCTCGATGCTCGGCATCCGCCCCGTGATGGAACTCATGTTCTGGAGTTTCGCCTACGTCGCCTGGGACCAGATCATCAACAACGCCGGCCAGGTCCGCTACATGAGCGGCGGCCTCATTCATTGCCCGATCGTCATCCGCGGCCCCGCCAACGGCGGAACCAATGTCGGCGCCACCCACTCGCACACGCCGGAGAATTTCATCGCGAACACCCCCGGCCTCAAAGTCGTCTGCCCTGCCACTGCCTACGACGCGAAGGGCCTGATGAAAACCGCCATCCGCGACAACGACCCCGTCTGCGTGATGGAAAACACGCTTCTCTACGGAGAAACTTGGGAAGTCCCCGACGAGGAATATCTCATCCCGCTCGGCGTCGCCGACATCAAGCGCGAAGGCGCGGACATCTCGCTCATCGCCCACGGCCGCGCCGTCATCACCTCGCTCAAAGCCGCGGAAATCCTCGCCGCCGAGCACGGAATTAACGCCGAAGTCCTCGACCTCCGCTCCATTCGCCCGCTCGACGAGGAAGCGATCATCAAAACCGTTTGCAAAACCCACCGCGCCGTTTTGGTGGACGAGAACAAACCCTTCTGCGGCGTCTCCGCCCAGATTTCCGCGACCATCATGGAGCAGTGCTTTGACGACCTCGACGCGCCGGTCCAACGCGTCTGCTCGCTCGACGCCCCCGCGATCTACTCGCCCGCCCTCGAGCCGCTCCAGTTGCCCACCGCCGAGCGCGTCGTCGCCAAGGCTCTCTCGATCCTCTGAGTTTTTTTTCCACACCCGATCCACCATGACCCAAATCACCATGCCCAAGCTGAGCGACACCATGCTCGAGGGCACGCTCGTCAAATGGCACAAGAAACCCGGCGATAAAATCTCCATCGGGGATGTCATCGCCGATGTCGAAACCGACAAGGCCACCATGGAAATGGAAGCCTTCGACGAGGGCACGCTCACGGATCTGCTCATCCCCGAAGGCGGCGTGGTGAAGGTCGGCGATCCCATCGCCACACTCGACGGCGGCTCCACCGAGACCGCCAAAAAAACCGCGCCCGCCGCCAAAGCCCCGGCCGCCGCTCCGTCCACACCGGCTCCCGCGGCGAAGGCCGTTGCCCCGGGCATTCCCGCCACGCCACGCCCGAAATCCCGCGCCGCCAGCGGAAACTCCGACGTCAAAGCCTCCCCACTCGCCAAAAAAATCGCCCTCGAGCGCGGCATCGACCTCTCGCGCGTTTCAGGCACCGGCCCCGGAGGACGCATTGTCGCAGCCGATCTCGATTCCGCCCCCGCTGCCGCTCCCCGAGCAGGCCAAGCGGCTCCTGCCGCCGCGAAAATCGACGTTCCGTTTTCCGACGCCGACAAAAAAATTCCGCTCAACGGCATGCGCCGCACCATCGCCGAGCGCCTCCTCGCGAGCAAAACCCAGATCCCCCATTTCTATCTCACGATGGAAGTGGACGCCGCGCCGCTCGCCAAGCTCCGCAAGGAAATCAACGCCGCCGCCGAATCCACCGGCGCGCCGAAGATCACCGTCAACGATTTTGTCCTCCTCGCCGCCGCCCGCGCCGCCGCGTCGCATCCCAAAATCAACGCCGCCTTTGCCGGCGACTCCGTGGTCGAATACGCGGATGTGAATCTTTCCGTCGCCATCGCCGTCGAGGACGGACTTATCACCCCCGTCCTCCGCAAAGCCGATAAACTCTCGCTCCGCGAGATCAGCGCCGCCGTGAAGGACCTCGCCGTCCGCGCCCGCAACAAGAAGATCAAACCCGAGGAATACGCCGGCGGCACCCTCACCGTCTCGAACCTCGGCGCCTACGGGGTGGACAGCTTCTACGCCATCGTCAACCCGCCCCAAGCCGCCATCCTGGCCGTGGGAGCGATCGTGAAAAAGCCCGTCGTCGGCCCGAACGACCAGATCGTCGCCGGCCAGCGCATGAGCATCGCCCTCAGCGGCGACCACCGCGTGGTCGATGGAGCCCTCGGCGCCGAGTTCCTCGCCGCCCTCCGCAAGAGCCTCGAGGCCCCCGCCACGCTCTTGTTCTAAAAAAAACCGGCCGGGAATCCCCCTACGATCGGTCCATGCCATCCCAGCGCCCCTGTGCGGGACGGCGAAAGATTCCCTTGCGTCTCCCCAACGGCCTTGTTGGTTTGACGCTCCCATTCCCCAAACGATCAATCCTCCACGACCGCCGACCCTTTCCCGATGAAACCCCCGCCGGAAATCTGCCCCGTTTGCGACACCGAGGTCCCGCGCCACGCGATGGCCTGCCCCGAATGCGGAGCGGACCACCTCTCCGGCTGGAACGAGGAGGCCGACACCACCGGCGGGCTCGATCTTCCCGACGATGACTTCGACTACGAGGAATTCACCCGCCGCGAATTCGGCGGTGACGGCGGCCTCAAGCCCTCCGGCATCCACTGGCTCTGGTGGGTCGCCGCTCTTTTCGTCCTCGCCGCGTTCCTCACCGCCGCCCTGCGCGGAGTTTTTTAGAAAAATGTCCGGCCAACTCGCCTTCGATTTCACCGACCCCGCGCCCGAGCTTCCCGGCCTCGCGGCGGAATCTCCCGGCCTCGCACAATGGCGCGAGGAGCGCCGCGCCGCCATGCAGGCGCTCGCAAACAAACTCGGCCTGCCGCTCGGCAAAAAAGTCCGCGTCGAATTCGAGAACGGCCCGCCACTCGAAGGAGTGCTCCACCTCGACGAGAAATCCCTGTTTCACCCGAAAAAACGCAACGCCCAACTCGCCCTCCGCATTGACTCCTCCACCTTCCACGCGAACGAAATCTCCAGCTGCGTCGCTCTCGACCGGGGATTTTCAGCGGAGGCATGAGTTGATGAGAAAGTTGAACGTCAGACCGGCGCAAGAGATCCCCAAGGCGAAATCTTGAACGCCAGCATCGTGCCGGGTCTCACTGGCGACCCGATAAAATACAACAAATGATGCCCGCAGCACCGATGCCGACCCTTCCAAATAAAATCCAAGCACCCCTTTTCCATTTTCAAAAAAACCTCCCCGTCAAACATCCCTCTTTACAATTAAAATCACCGATCGGTGAAAATAAATGTCAGAAAACACCGGTCCGGAATGGACGGAAGCGTGAATCAATCGGAACAAAATTTTGTCAAAGCCAGAATAGGCGACGGGCAAAAATGCTATGGCCGATCCGCGTGACTCGGGGCTCAAGCCCGGGATTGAGCATCCATTTCAAACTCATTATTAAATTTTATCAGATTGTATAGTAATAGATTCGTTCGAAAGCCAGCTCCTGTCCCGGTCCGGGTTGTTCGACACCCGTGGAGTCTTTGACTATCGACAATACTCGAGACCAACCTCGACCGCCTTAAACATCAAACCAGCACCCCGTCCAGCGTCGAACGTTACAATTAAAATCACCGATCGGTGAAAATAAATGTCAGAAAACACCGTTTTGGAATGGACGGAGTTGTGAGCCGGGCGGACGAGTTTTTGTCAAAACCCGGGGAAGCGGGGTTGACCGACGGGGATGCCCTGATCGACGACCGTGAACGGCGCAATTCGGAGTTCCGTCGTCAAGATGTCGGCGGGCCGAAGTCACAACCGGGGAGAACCCGGCGAGGATTCGCGAAGAAACGAATCGCGGCGCGTTTGGGACTGTGGAGCTTGGGCTCCAGCGCCTCAAGGAAACGATCCGGCACGCCCGATCACGAATCTGCCGATACCCTGGTGGTCCTTGTGCGTGGCGACGTCCTGAAATCCCCGCTCGCGCAACATGGCCTCGACGGGCGTGGACTGATCGTGACCGATTTCCAAGGCCAGCAGACCGCCAGGCGTCAATTTCTCCCCCACCCCGTCGGCCAGGCGTTCGATCAACCGCAATCCATCCCCGCCGCCGTCGAGGGCCGAGACCGGATCGTGCCGCACCTCCTTCGAGAGCGAGGCGATCTCCGCGGCGGGAATGTAAGGCAGGTTCGCCACCACCGCATCGAAACTCCCCTCCACGGCCGCCAGCAAATCCGATTCGACCAAACGCACGCGCTTTTCGAGACCCAGCCGGGCGCGATTTTCCGAAGCCAACTCGAGAGCCTTCGACGAAACATCGCAGGCGGTGACCGCCGCGTCCAAGCGCTCGAGCGCCAACGTGAGCGCGATGACTCCGCTGCCGGTCCCCACATCCAAAAAACTCCCGGCGCCCGGCGCGAGTTTCAGCACCCGCTCGACCAACTGCTCGGTCTCGGGCCGGGGGATCAACGCCCGCCCGTCGCACAAGAACTCGCGACCGAAAAATTCCACCGTCCCGAGCAGGTGCTGCAGCGGCACTCCCTCCGCGCGCCGCTTCACCAACCCGCGCAGCGGCTCCCGATCGGGCTCGCCGAGCGGACGGTCGAATTCCAGATACAAATCCATCCGGCGTTTTTTTCCCAGCGCGTGCGCCAGCAAATGCTCGGCGTTCAAACGCGGACTCTCCACCCCCCGTTGTTTCAAATAGGACGTCGCGGCGTTCAGCACTTCGAGCACGGTCATCATGGAAAACGGAAAACCTACGCGAACCCGCGCACCGGCGACACGATTTTCGAACTGGGAGACCCCGCCGCTCCGGCGATAGGATTTCCGCCATGTCTTCGACACGGAAAACCATTCTCATCCTCGGCGGACGCGGCCGCCTCGCCGCCTCGCTGGCCGGGGAGTGGTCGAAAAATCACAACGTCCTTTCGTGGGGACGCGCCGAGGCCGATGTATCCGACCTCGACAGCCTTCGCGCCAAACTCGATTCCGCCGAGTTCGACCTCCTGGTCAACGGCTCCGGCGCGACCAATGTCGACGCCTGCGAGACCGCCCGCGAGGAGGCGCTCGCGGTGAACGCCCTCGCGCCCGAAGCGATGGCGCTGGCCGCCAGCCGCCGGGGGGCCCGCCTCGTCCATTTCAGCACCGACTATGTTTTCGACGGTTCGGTCGATCGTCCGCTTGTCGAATCCGATCCCGCGCGGCCCGCCGGTTGGTATGGCGAAACGAAGCTCCAAGGCGAAAACCGCGTTCTCGCCGTCGATCCCCGCCACGTGGTCGTCCGCGTCTCCTGGGTGTTCGGCCCGGCCAAGCCGTCCTTCGTGGACATGATCCTCCAGCGCGCGCTCGAGAACGACCGTGTCGAGGCCGTGGCCGACAAATTCTCCTCGCCCACCCATGCCCCCGACGTGGCCGGTTGGCTCGAGCCGTTTTTCCACGACGCCGCGCCGGGCGGGCTCTACCACGCCTGCAACTCCGGCTCCTGCTCGTGGCGCGAGTATGGCGAAAAGGCCCTCGAATTCGCGGCCGAAGCAGGACTCCCGCTCCGCACCACGCGTGTGGAGGGAATCCCGCTCGCCTCGATGAAACAATTCGTCGCGCCGCGCCCGGTCTTCACCACCCTCTCCACCGAAAAACTCGCCTCCGTGATCGGCCACCCGCCCCGGCACTGGCACGACGCCCTGCGCGAATACATTTTTGAAAAATATGCACCGCTTCCATCTCGGCCCTGAACTCTGGGACTCCGCCACGCTCGACGAACCGGAGTCGCACCACTGCCTGAATGTCCTCCGCCTCTCCGAAGGCGACCGCGTCACCGTCTTCGATGGCTGCGGGCGCGAAGCCCAGGCGCTCATCGGCTCCCGGAGCGGCTCGCGGGCCACGCTGAACATTTCCCAAGTCTCGAAAACCCCGCCCCCGCCCTGCGCGATCACGCTCGCCCAGGCCGTGCCGAAGGGGAAAAACATGGACCTCATCGTGCAGAAGGCCGTGGAACTCGGCGCCTCGCGCGTCGTGCCGTTGCTCTCGGACCGCACCGTCGTCCAACTCGACGCCGCCGACATCGCCCGCAAGCGGGAAAAATGGCAGGCCGTCGCGCTCGAGGCCTGCAAGCAATGCGGTCAAAACCACCTTCCCGAAATCGCCGCGCCGGTTCCCGCGAAGGATTTTTTGGAGCGGTTGGAAAAAAACCAACTCCTCCTCATCGCCTCGCTCCAACCCGGCGCGCGTCGATTGAAGGATGTGCTCGCGGAATTTTCCGCGCACCACGGCGCGCCGCCCAAGGCCGTCACCGTGCTGGTCGGACCCGAGGGGGATTTCACGCCCGCCGAAATCGCGCTCGCCAAGAGCCACGGCTGCCAGCCGATCACGCTCGGGCCGATCATTCTCCGCACCGAAACCGCCGCGCTCTACTGCCTGAGCGTGCTCGCGCACGAATTGTTCATTCCGGCGTCGGCGGGGTAGAAATCGGAGCAGCGGCCTCCGGAAGCTCGCCGAGCGAGGGTGGAAGCGGCTCGGGAGTCGATTCGGGCTCCACGGGTTCCGGGGTCGGCAATGGAAATGGCGTGGGTGTGGACTCCGCCACAGGCGGGGATTTTTTCAAAACCGGACGCCTCGGCTGGTCCTGGATCATCGTCCACACCACAAAAAGAACCACCGGCACAACCAAGGCCACCACGGAGAGAACGAGCGCAAGGGTGGAGCGCCGCGAGGCCACGGAAATCGCCGCCTGCGCGATCGCCTGCTCGCGCTCGGCGATGAGTTCCACGCAGGCGAGGCGTTGACGCGACCTCTCGGCGAACGTCGGCGCGAGCGCCTTCAAGCGCGCCAGCGAATGGCGCGCCAGATGCCGCTTTTCGTTGTCGACGAGTTCGAAGTCGTAGTCGTCCATTTTCAAGGAGGCCCGGTCAACGAGCGGACCTTGGGCTTCGCGCGGATGGTGTCGCGGAAGAAGCCGGCCGAAGGCTTGGGTTCGCGCACGAAGGTCTCGGGATTCATCGTCGCGAGGCCGAACTTGGCCTTGTAGCCGTAGTGCCATTCGTAGTTGTCGGCGAGCGACCAGCTGAAATATCCGCGCACATCGTAGCCGTCGCGGATCGCGCGGCCGACGGCGCCGATGTGCTCGCGCATGTAGCGGATGCGTTTGTCATCGTCGAGGGTGGCGATGCCGTTTTCGGTGATCATCATCGGTTTTCCGTAGCGGTCGCCGACGCGCCGGATTTGTTTGTAGAGACCCTCCGGATCGATGCGCCAGCCCATCATCGTGAAATTGTGGCCGCGGCGGGAGGATTCGGCGAGCAGCGAGACCGGACCCGCCGTCTGGGAGTAGTAATAATTGATGCCGAGAATGTCGCACACGTCCCACACGCGGTCGAGGTGGTCGGTGTTTCCATGGATCATCGTGTTGTAGATCAGGTTGCCGGGATCGAGCGGCGACTTGTTCCACCACGGCAGCGCCTCGACCGAAACGACCTTCGCGGAGGGTTTCACGTTTTTGATCCTCGCCGCGGCGTCGCGGAACATCGCGGTGCTGGCGTCGATCGCCTTCCAGTAGGTGCCGAAGGCGAGCGTCATCGCGGGCGGCCATTGCCCGACGATGTAGGCGGTGGTGATCTGGCCGTTCGGCTCGTTCTGCGGCGCGAAGTAGTTTGTGTAGGGCGCGAAACGCGGCAGGACCTTGTCGAGATACGCGTTCCAGCGCGTGCGGGCCTGGGGGTGGAGCCAGTTCGAGAGCTTGGGATTTTTCTTGTCGTAGAGCCAATCGGGGAACGTGAAGTGCCAGAGGCAGACGACCGGTTCGATGCCCGCCGCCCGGAGCTTGCGCGCCATGCCGACGTAGCGCTCGATCGCCTCCTCGTCGAAAACACCCGGCTCCGTCTCGATCCGCCCCCACTCGAGGCTGAACCGGTAGTGGGTCACGCCGATTTTCTTGAGCGCCTCGAGGTCCTTGTCGAACTGCGTCCAGGAGTAAAGCGCATTGCCTTTTTCCGGAGCCTTGCCCTCCGAGACCAGAACGTCCCAGTCGGTGTAAAACCAATCCGTCTGCCCGGGCTTCACATCGGGGTTCTCGTATTGGTAGCTCGAGGTCGAAATGCCCCACGCGAATTTTTGATCAAGCTGGGGCGCGGAGCGGGGCGGGCGCGGCTCCGGCCCGGTGCTGTCACGGCCCAGCGGATTGAGGTTCACGCACGAGGCAAGAACCAGTGGCACAAGAAACACGATCGGGATTCGAAGGGCGCTCATCGATGTTGAATCAAAACGCCGGGGGCGCGGACGGGAAGGTTTTTTTCCCGCCCCTACCACACCCGGATGCGGTAGAATCCACGCTCCGCCCCGCCGGTGGGAATGTCGTAGGTCCAGCGCTGCAAATCCGTCCCGGCGGGCACGGTCGCGGGCTCGACCGGAACCTCCTGCCAGGTCCCGCCGACCAGATCGCTCTTGAATTCGACCACATGATGGAGCGAGGAGTCGTCGGTCCGCCTCACAAAACTCAAACGCACATTCGCGCCCACAGGCCCGAATGTCGGCAAATGCGCGGCGGGAGGAGCGGCTTCCAGTGTTCCGCCGAACAAATACTCCAACTTGGCGGGCAAGCCGCGAACGGTTTCATTTGCCGAAACTCCGGAGTATCGATCGTTGAAGGTGTTCGCCAAAATCCGGATGGAATAGGCGAGCGTCCGGTCGTTGAATTCGATGCGGTAGGTCCCGGTCTGTGTCTGGTCGAGGGAGATGTTGTTGTCGGGTTCCTGATCGCCGAACCCATCCCCGTTCTTATCGCCCCAATTCGGTGCGGACCAGGAATCGCCGGCCACAAATTTCAACGCACGCGTTCCCGTGCCGAGGAATCCCGCGTAGTCCAACCTCCAGAGGTTGTCGCCAACCAGTTCCATTTCCGGGGAAACGCCGATGTCCCACGCGGGGGATGTGAAATTCCCCACGACACGCATGGCAGTATGGTTTTTGAAGAACCCGTCCGTCACATTCGGATCCGATCCGCGCTCGAATTCCTGCGCGTTTGTGAAGGGATCGCCGTCGGGATTGCCTCCGCCGCCCGAGACGCCGTGAAACCCGGCCCAGGCGTCGGGCAGTCCGTCGCTGTTGCTGTCGGTCTCCGGCATCACTCCCGCGGAATACTCGTTCGTGATTTCGTCGAAGCTGAAGAACAGATACGCCGGCGCCTGGGCGACCGTGTATTTGAAATCCGCCCCGCCGGATTCGGCGATGTTGTCGAACGGGGTGGTGTTGTCGCCCCAGTTGGGGTTCTCCCAAAGGTTCGCCAGGTTCGGATTGTCCACCCGCACGTATTTCATCTTCTGCTCGCCGGTTGTCGCCGTGACCCGCTGCAACCACTCCCAGCGCAGCGTGCGGGCGTTCCAGAGCATCGGCCGGTTGGTGAAACTCCACCCGTTCAAATCGCCGACCATGTTGAGGCCGGCGAAATGGTCCGCGAACCGCGGATGCCCGCCGCGCACGTATTCATCGGCATTCGCCACGCCGTCGGCATCGGCGTCCAGCGTCGGCGAAGTGATTTCGAAAACCCTCTCCCACGCGTCGGCCATGCCGTTGGAATTCGAATCGGCGACCGGCATCGGCTCGATCGTGTAGGTGCCGGCGACCTCCTCGAAGCGGACCAAATTCCACACGCGACCGGACCACGAGGCAATGATGTTGTCGCCCGCCCACTTCACCGAGACGCCCTGGGTCCCGTTGCCGTTCCAACCCCAGGTTCCGTTGTCCCACAAGCCGGCGGCGAACTTGAACGGGAGCGTTCCCGACCGCGGACCGAAGAAAGCCCCCTCCCAGCGCGCCACGGCGGGATTCCAGGTCATCCGGAATTTTTCCAGCGCGGGATTCCACTCGGGCCCGTAGACCAGGGACATCGCCGCGTTGCGGTCGGCCAGGCGCGGATTGCTGCCGCGCGCGAACTCGAACCCGTTGAGCACCTGGTCGCCATCCGCATCACCCTCCGCATCGGCCACCAGCGGATCAAAGGCATGGAAACGCTCCCAGTCGTCGGGCATTCCGTCGCCGTCCGAATCGGTCGCGGGCAGGCTTGCAATCGAGTAATCGCCGGAAATTTCCTCGAACCGCACCAAATGGTAGCCGGACTGCGCGAGGGTGGCCTGGATGTTTCCATTCGCCCACTTGACCGATTTGCCCGCCGTTCCGTTTCCGCTCCATCCCCAGGTTCCGGCGCCGTAGGTTCCGGCCATGAATTTGAATTCCCTCAAGCCCGGGTTCGCCAGGAAGACCGACTCCCACCGCGCCAGTTCACGATTCCAAACCATCCGCGTGCGCAAGTCGTTTTCATCCCAAAGTCCGTTGCCCGGCATGTGCATCACGGGGTTGCGGTCGGCGACCAAGGGATGGCTCAGCCGCGCGAATTCCAACCGGTTCAAAACCTCGTCGCCATCCGCATCGGTGGACGCGTCCGCGGCGGAATACGCATCGAGCCCGAAGGCCCGCTCCCATTGGTCCGGCATCGCGTCGTCATCCGAGTCCGTTCCCGAGGGAGCCACCGCCGAGGCGGTGAAATTCTTTTCGTTGAAGCGGACGATCCTCCAGCCCGAAACATCCGACGCCCATTCGAAATCCGAGCTCGATTTGTAGCCGGTCGGCCGCTGCTCGGTGGGTTGGCCCCAGTTGTCGTCATCGTTCGTGGGACCGACACCGAATTTGTAATTCCTGTCGCCGGGCACCTCCGGGAACGGAATCGCCGCCGTCCAGACGCCATGCCCCGCATACCGCATGTTGCGGGCGTTCCAGTTCCAACCGTTGTAGCCGCCCACCACTCCCATCGCCGGATAATCGAACTCCGTCGGATCGCTTCCGCGCTGGAATTCCTGCAGGTTCGTGAAGCCGTCCGCATCGGGATCGCCGGCGGGATTCGCACTCGAGGACGGATAAAAATAAAACGCCTCCCAGGCATCGGCGAGGCCGTTGCTGTTGGAATCCCCGTCGAGCGAAACCACACTGTAGGTTCCCGCCGCCGGGTTGTAGCTGATCTCGAAAGTTCCCGCGGCGGGAACCTCGAACCAGGCATCCTCGCCGGGCGCCCATCCCTCGTTGCCGGGGAACCATCCGCCCGGCTTGTAAGCCTTGCAGTTGAACCATCCCCGCTCCGTGAACCGCACGACATGGCGCCAGACGGACCGAACCGGATCCCAACGCATGTTTCGCGAGACGATGTTCCAATCGTTGAAAACGCCGGGCAGCGAGGCGCGATCGGGCACCGTGGGATCGGTCCCGTTTTGAAACTCCGCCAAGTTGCCGAACCCGTCCGCATCCGGATCGGCCTCCGCATCCTCCGCCCCGAACAAAATCTCCCACCCGTCGTCGATGCCGTTGGCGTTGGAGTCCGCGGTGGAGGCCGGAACCGGGGACTTGCCGAAAACCACCACGCTCCAAGGCGCGACCTGGAAGGACTGGTAGTTGTTTCCAAACGTCGAAATGTCCGAACCCTGCGCGGGCCCGATGTTGGAAAAGTCCGCGCCGTAAATTGTCGAATCGCTGTTCAACAAAACCTTCCACGGCCCCGGCTCCGGAAAATCGATACCGGCCCAGCGGGTCTGGTTCGAGGTGTTGACCGCCACCAGGATGCTCTCGGTGCTGTTGCCGGTGCTCCGCTCGTAGGTCATCCAGCCCTCGGCCTCGTTGAAAAGATTCACCCGGGTCACCGCGGTGAGATCGTCCACCTCGGGAAGCGAGGTGAAGGTCAACGCCTTCGTTTTGCCTTCGAGATTCCGCCGCAGGCGCACCATGTCGCGATGGAACCGCACCACCTCGGGAAACCTGCCGGCGCGACGCCAATCGAGGTGCACATACGCGTCGAAATATCCATCGGCCAACTGCTCCTGCCCCTGGAAAAGCATGGGCGTTCCGGCCGAGGTCAGGGTCACCGCCGAGGCGAGCATGGACTTTTTCCGGGCCGCGTGGCTTGTCGGATCCTGCGGATCGAAATCCTGCGCCAACCGCGCGCCATCCGTGGCCTTGTTCAAATCGCCGCACTTGTCGTGGTTCTCGGAGAAGATCACCCGGAAGCCCGGCGGTTCCTTGGTCTCGAGCCGGTAGCCGATGTTCGTCGCGTTGCGGGTGTTCAGCGTCGGGAATTCCAACCGCCCCGCGAACGGCGCGGGCAGCGTTCCGTTTTGGGTCAACGGCAGAAGCCGCGGGAAAAGCACGTTGTGGAACGAAATCTCCCAGTGCCCCGAATACCCGCCCACCGATCCCGCATCCTCGGCGATGCTGTAGTAGCGGTCGCTGCGGGCGCGAATGCCGGCGTTGATTTCCTCCATCATCGCGATCGCCTCGGGAATGTCCGTGTCCGGATCGCCCACCACTGTCTCGGTGGAATTGCTGTCATAGCCGGTGATGTTCCTCGGCGAGTCCCACCGCAGCGCCCAGACCTTGTATTCGTCGAGATACATCCGGATGTTGTCCTTGATGAACTGCCGCACGTTCGGATCGCTGAAGCGCGGGCGCGGACCCCACTTTGTGCGGCTGATCCCGGGACGCGTGGCATCATCGCTTGCGTTGTAAAAGTAAGGCTCGCCGCCGTCGAAATTCTCCAAATCCGAGGCCCCCGGCGCGGCGAGGTCGCCGTAGTGGTTGTGAACGACATCCACCTGCACGGCCATGCCCCGCTTGTGGGCCTCGTTCACGAAATGCTTGAAGGCGTCCGGCCCGCCATACGCCTGCTCGATCGCGAAAAGCGCAATGGGGTTGTAGCCCCAGCTGTGTCGCCCGTTGAACTCGCTCACCGGCATGAGCGCGATCATGTTCACGCCCAGCTTCTCCAAATAATCCAGCCGTTGGATCGCGTCGTGGAACGTCGCCGGTTCGCCGTCGTCGGGCTTCGGATCGTAAAACGTGCCGACGTGCATTTCATACATCACGATCTCGTTCGGAAACGGCGGCACGAAACCCTCGTCCTCCCAAACAAACGCCCCCGGATCGTAAATCACGGCCGCCTGCGACCCATCGCTCATGGTCCGCACCTCGCGGGCCCTCGGATCCTTGCGCCAAAGCTGCGTCCCGTTGCCGGTGGTGATCACGTATTTGTAGGCGTGGCCCGGTCTCGCCGCCGCCACCGTCCCGCTCCACACATCCGTCGTGGCGTTTTTGGTCAACGGGTTGGCCGTGGCGTTCCACCCGTTGAAATCCCCGGCCACCGCCACCCCCGAGGCGTTCGGCGACCAAACCCGGAACGTCACGCTCGACGTGGCGTTTCCCGATTTGTTCAAGGTCGCTCCCAGTTCCTGCGCCCGCCCCTCCTCCGCGAAAAAGACCGCCGCCAGTTGCAAAAGTCCCGTGAGAAATACCGCCGTGAAGGAGCGAGGAGAGAAAGACATTCCAAAAAACCTTGCGGCTCCCCGCCAGCCTGTCAAACGGCGCCAACCACGAAAATCCCGCGGGCTTGTTGAACAGTTTAAA
>CAZVPK010000052.1:1771-14024 GCA_964628505.1 uncultured Chthoniobacter sp. | reverse complement strand
CTTCTCCTGCGGCGGCATGCGCTACCAGGAATCCTGGGAAGACCTTCCGCCCGAAAAAATCCCCGAGGCCAACCAGAAAAATCTCGAGGCCACCATCCACCGCTCGCTCGAACTCGGCATCCACCACATCGAAACCGCCCGCGGCTACGGCACCTCCGAATACCAACTCGGCAAGGTGCTGCCGACCATCCCCCGCGAAAAACTCATCGTCCAAACCAAAATCGCGCCCGACCGCACCGGCGACGAGTTTTTGAGAACCTTCGAGACCTCGATGGCGAACCTCCGCCTCGACCATGTCGATCTCCTCTCGCTCCACGGCATCAACACCGACGAGCTTCTCGAAAACTCCCTCGCCCCAGGCGGCCCGCTGGAAGCGGCCCGGCGGCTTCAGCGTGACGGACGCGTGCGTTTCATCGGCTTCTCCACACACGGCCCCACCGATGTGATCGTCCGCACGATCGAGACCGGCGAGTTCGATTATGTGAACCTCCATTGGTATTGGGTGAACCAGATCAACTGGCCTGCCATCGAAGCCGCCACCCGCCACGACATGGGCGTCTTCATCATCAGCCCGAACGACAAGGGCGGGAAACTCTACGAGCCCCCGGAAAAACTCGTCCGCCTCTGCGCCCCCCTCAGCCCGATGGCGTTCAACAACCTCTTCTGCCTCCTGCGCCCAGAGGTCCACACCCTCTCGATCGGCCCCTCGCGTCCCACGGATTTCGACGAGCACATCCGCTCGCTCGACCACTGGCAAGACGCCCCCCGACTTGTCTCCGAAATCGACGCCCGCCTCCGCGCCGCTCTGGCAGAGCCTCTGGGAGCCGATTGGGCCGAAGGCATGCCGCGCTGGGAGGAAATTCCCGGCGGCGTGAATGTCTGGGAAATCCTGCGCCTGTGGGTGCTCGCCCAGGGCCTCGACATGGTCGCCTTCGGCAAAATGCGCTACAACCTGCTCGGCCAGGGCGGCCATTGGTTCCCCGGAAAAAACGCCGCCGAGTTCGATGAACACGCCCTCCGCGCAGCCGTCTCCGCCAGTCCCCTCGCCGACCGCATCCCCGGTCTTTTGCGTGAAGCCCACGCGCTCTTCTTCGAAAAACCCGTCGAGCGACTGGGTCGGGATTGACACTTTCCGGCGGGAGGAATTC
This sequence comes from uncultured Chthoniobacter sp., assembly GCA_964628505.1. GTDB lineage: Bacteria > Verrucomicrobiota > Verrucomicrobiia > Chthoniobacterales > Terrimicrobiaceae > UBA967. The sequence goes on along the minus strand of CAZVPK010000052.1, from coordinate 12,876 downwards.
CCCCCGAAAACCGATCCAGAAGTTATGAGAGCGGGCGCGAGGCTATGATAATCGGTTGAACATTCCATCCCGCTCGTCGTGAAACCCCACCTGCACGAGGATTCCTCAAACACCCACGGCGCCCTGCAACAAAATGGGCTGTCGTAGCGCCCGGGCGTCTAAAAATCCCGCGCACCTCAAGAGATCGGCCTTTTTCGCGCCAGTGCCCCATGAGCTTCTATCCGTAAGTCCATACGTCGGGACCAACGCTCGATCACATTTTTTCAACCGGAACAAAATACGTCAAAGCCGACAGCCTGACATTTGACAATTAAAATCACCGATCGGTGATTTTAATTGTTACATGGTTTACTCGAGAAACGAGTGTTTATCAGATAAAATCCACAGCCGGCGTGGCTGAAATCGATAACTTTCACAATTATTTTCACCGATCGGTGATTTTAATTGTGATGCGAAACGCCTGTGCGGGATGGATTCTTCGAGGAGGTGGATTCCAGACGGGCTTGGGTCGGCGAAGGGGCGAACGCGGTTTGCGGCTCCACGGTTCGGCGTGTTTGTTCGCGGAGGATGGCGACGTGTCGGGGCGCTGGCTCGCCGTTCAAAACCCATCGGCCGCGTCGAGGGAAACCCGGGCGGCGTTCATTGACCGGGCAAAATTCCCGAACGGCTTTCCAGGACGGGCAGTGACGCGGCGGCTTCGGGTGCTTCGGCCAGCTTGCCGACTTTGCGCTGAAGAGCGACGGCCTCGAATTCGTCCACGGGCAAAACATCGGCGAGTTCTCAGGCAAGGCGATCCACCAGACGATGCACCCACACAACAGCCGGTCGGCCCCGTCTCCGGCTGATCGGGAGGCGTTATCCGCGAAAAGGGAACCGACCTCATTCCCGGTCTCCTTCGCGAGGTCCTCGAAATCTTCCTCGAAAAAACCTGTCGAGCGCGCGGGCCGGGACGGCAATGACCGGCGGGCGGATCAGAGCGATTCGGGATCGTTCAAAAGTTCGCCGATGCGCTTCAAGAGACGACCGGCGGCTCCGCCGTCCAGGACCCGGTGGTCGAAGCTCAGCGTGAACATGGCCTCCACCACCGGCACGAATTCCTCGAGTTGCGGGTTCCAGTTCGGAACCGTGCGACCGACGCCCATGCCGAGAACGAGTGTTTGCTCGGGAAGCGGAATCGGAGTGGCGAAGGTCAGGCCGAACGTGCCGTAGTTGGTGACGGTGGCGATGGAGTTTCCCGTATCGGAGGGCCCGAGACGGCGCTGGCGGGCGAGTTCGACGAGTCGATGGTAGCGCGTGGCGAGTTCGCCGAGCGAGTATTGGTCGGCGTTGCGGATGACCGGGACCAGGACGCCGTCCTCGGCTTCGACGGCGAATCCGATGTCCACCGAGGGAGGATGCACGATGCTTTCGCCGATGAGTCGGCCGGCGGGGGCGCTGTTTTCCCCGAGTGCGAGCGCGAGGGCGCGAAGGGCGTAGAGCGCGGGCCCCGGCTTGGCGGGGTGCGATTTGCGGTGGGCGAGAAGCTTGTCGAGCTGGATCGGCGCGCCGACCGTCGCAAGCGGACGCGTGCAACTGCGGATCATGGCGTCGGCCACGGCCTTCCGCATCGGCGAGGCGGGAGTGATTTTGTTTTTCTCGATGTTTTCGAGGAAGCGCTCGAGGTCCTCGATCGTGACACGTCCTCCGGCTCCGCTGCCGGCGATGCCCGAGAGGTCGGCGGCGCGCAGGCCGAGTTCCGCCATGCGGGCCTTCATGCGCGGCGACATGTAGGTCACGCCGCCGGCATGGGCTGGAACGGGAAGTCCGCCGGGAACGGTGGGTTCGACCTTTTGCGGTGGCGGCGCGTGGTTTTCGACCCGCTTCTTGGCGGGCTTGCGGACCGGTTTTTCCTCCTCGTCCAAGCCGAGGCGCCTGGCTTCGTCGGCGTCGATTTCGATTTGTCCGAGCACGGCACCGACCGGGTAGCTCGTGCCGACCTCCGCCGAAAGTTCGGCGAGCGTTCCGGAGCAAGGGGCGGTGACAGCCATCACAGCCTTGTTGGTCTCGACTTCGATGAGGTCGGTATCCGCCTTCACGGTGTCGCCCTCCTGAAAAAGAATCCGCACGATGGTCGCCTCGGCGATGGATTCGCCGAGTTGGGGCATTTGAATGGGAACTTGGGCCATGGTCAGAGCTTGAGAAGGCGCCGCGCGGCGGCGGCGATGGTGGAGGCGGTGGGCCGGTGGACGGACCAGAGATCGGGATGGTAGGGCACCGGGGTGTCCTTGGCGTTGACCCGCACGGGGGCGGCGTCGAGCAGGCCGAAGCCCTCGCCCACGACGCGGGAGACGACTTCGGCGGAAACTCCGCCCCAGGGCCATTCCTCGCTCACGACCAGAAGACGCCCGGTGCGGGCGACGGAGGCGAGGACGGTGTCGGTGTCGAGCGGTTTGACGCTGCGGAGGTCGACAACCTCGAGTTGGTAGCCGTCTGTGGAAAGTTCGTTCGCGGCGGCGAGGGATTCGTGGAGCATCGCGCCATGGGTGACGATGGTGGCGTCGCGTCCCGCGCGGGCGATGCGGGCCTTGCCGATCGGCAGGGAGGACTCGGGCAGCGTTTCGGATTTGAGATGGTAATAGAGAAACTTGTGCTCGCAGAAAATGACGGGGTCGTCGATGGCCACGGCCTCGAGAAGCATGGTGTAGGCATCCTCGACGGTCGCGGGAGTGACCACCACCAGGCCGGGCCAGTGGGCATAGACGGCTTCGAGGCTCTGGCTGTGGAAGGGGCCGCCGCCGGAGGTTCCGCCGGAGGGCAGCCGCACGACGACGGGGCAGGGAACTCCGGTGCGGTAGAAGAGCGTGGCGGCGTGGTTGACGATCTGGTTGAGGCCGCAGGTGGAGAAATCGGCGAACTGCATTTCCACAATCGGCCGGGCGCCCTCGATGGCGGCACCGATGGCCACGCCCACGATGGCATCCTCGCTGAGCGGGGAATCGATCACACGCCCCGGAAACTCGGCGGCGAGGTTTTTGGTGGCCTTGAAGGCTCCGCCGAAATTTCCGATGTCCTGTCCGTAAAGGAAAACGCGGGGATCGGTGGCGAGCGCCTTTTGTTGGGCGAGGCGGATGGCTTCGAGATAGGTGATCATGCGGCGGCGAATTGCTCGCGGTATTCGGGACGCGAGAGGGCGGCCCAGTCGTCCTCCCCGGGATCGGGCGAGGGCTCCCGGCGCACACGGTCGGCGGCGGCGTTGACCTCGGCCTCGGCCTCGTGGCGCCATTCGGCGAGTTCGGCTTCGGTTTTCCAACCCTGCGAAACGATGTGCTTCCCGGCGAGGTCGAGGCAGTCCGCGCCGACGGAGGATTTTTTCAGGGACTTGTCCAAATAGGAAAAATCGTCGTGCTCGCCGTGGCCGACGAGACGCAGGAGGCTGGCGACGACGAGCTGGGGTCCACCGCCGTTGCGCGCGGCGTGCACGGCCTTGCGGAGGGTCCCGAGACAGTCGAGAAGATCGGTGCCGTCGGCCTGGTGGCCCGCCACGCCGTATCCCGCGGCCTTGTCGAGAAGGTTCGCGCAGGCGTATTGGCGGGAATTCGGAGTGGAGTAGGCATACTGGTTGTTCGCCACCACGACCACCAGCGGGAGCTTGTCCACGGCGGCGGCGTTGAGTCCCTCGTGGAAAGCCCCGGTGGAGGTTCCGCCGTCGCCGAGGCAGGTGGCTCCAACCACGCCGGTCTCGCCGCGCAATCGACGGGCGAGCAAGGCACCCGCCACGGCGGGGACCATCGCGCCCAGATGGCTGATCATCGCGTAATACCCGTCCCGCGGACGGCCCCGGTGGATGTTGCCGTCGCGGCCGCGCATGGAACCGAGTTGCGAGCCGAGATAGGTGCGCAGCGTGTCGAGAACCGTGTCGCCGAACGCCAACCGTCCCGCCTGGTCGCGGATGAGCGGGGCGAAAATATCGCCTTTGCGGAGGTGGATGCCGGTGGAGGCGCTCAAGGCCTCCTGGCCCTTGCCGAGAAAAACGCCCCCCTTGATCATTCCCGCGCGGTAAAGGCTCGCGAGTTTCTCCTCAAGCACCCGCGAGAGGAGCATGATCCGGTAGGTCTTGATGTAATCGGACTCGGTGACCGGTGCGATCGACTTGGACATGTGGGGGAGTTTTATACGGCCATTTCGCCGCGCCCTGCAAAGCATTCCTTCGAACCCGCGGGGCGGGCCCGGTCGGCCAACCGGCTTCCATGCCGAACGCGAACCTCGAGCGGATGCGCCGTCTCGGCGGTTTATTCGCCGTGCCCGGTTCGCCTTCGATGGCGGGACAGGGACCGGGGCGGTCGGTTTTTTTAAGAGAGGACCTCGACGGGTTCTCCGGCGTCGCGGTATTCGGCGAGTTTGTTGCGGAGGGTGCGGATGCTGATCTGGAGCATCTCGGCGGCTTGGGTGCGGTTGCCGTTCGTCTGCTGGAGGGCGTGGCGGATGGCGCGCTTCTCCATTTCGTGCAAAGGAACAATCTCGCCGTTTTCCGCATGGGCGCTTCCGTTCGCGGCGGGGGACGGCACCGGGGCGGCGAGGGTGGCTTGGGGCGGGAGGAGCCCCATGAGGTCGGGGGTGATCGGCGACCCCTCCTCGGCGAGGATGGCCGCGCGCTCGACGACATTTTGGAGTTCGCGCACGTTGCCGGGCCAGTTGTGGGCGACCAGTCCGGCCATCGCGCCCGGGGAGAATCCGGCGTTTTTGAGTCCGTGCTCGCGGGAGAAGCGCTCGAGAAAATGGTTGGCGAGGAGCTCGACATCGCCGGTGCGCTCGCGCAGGGGCGGCACCTGGATCGGGAAAACGTTGAGGCGGTAGTAGAGGTCCTCGCGGAAATCGCCTTTTTGCACCGCCTTCAGGAGGTCGCGGTTCGTCGTGGCAAGCACGCGGACGTCGACCTTGATGGTTTTGTTGCCCCCCACCCTCTCGAACTCCCGCTCTTGAAGAACGCGCAGGAGTTTCGCCTGGAGGGCGAGCGAGATTTCGCTCACTTCGTCGAGAAGGATGGTGCCGCCGTCGGCCAACTCGAAGCGGCCGTCGCGCTGGTCGGTCGCGCCGGTGAACGAGCCCTTCTCGTGCCCGAAGAATTCGCTTTCGATGAGCGTCTCGGAAATGGCGGCGCAGTTGACCTTGATAAAGGGTTTGTTGAGGCGCTGGCTGTTCAGGAAAATTTCATTCGCGACGAGTTCCTTTCCGGTGCCGTTCTCGCCGCTGATCATGACCGTGGCATTCGTGCGGCCGACCCGGTGGATCAACTCGCGCAAGCGCACGATGGCGGGACTCTTGCCGATGATCTCGCGGCGCGAGATGCTGTCGCGGTTGAGAAAATCGGTCACCTTGACCGCGCGCTGGAACTCGGAGGCTTTTTTCAGGACCAGATCGATCTGGGTCATCGAAAAGGGCTTGGTCACGTAGTCGAAGGCCCCCGATCGCATGCACTCGACAACATTTTCCACGCTGCCGTTCGCGGTGATCATGACAACGAGCGGACGGGGGTCGGCCTGGGACATGCGCTCGATGAAAACCCGCCCGTCCCCGTCGGGAAGTTCCATGTCCAGAAAAATCAAATCGAACGTGTTGCCGGCGATTCGTTTTTCGGCCTCGGCGATCGATCCGGCGGTGGAAACGGCGTAACGTTTGCCGCGGAGACGCTCTTCGAGGGTTTTTCGGATGATCGGGGTGTCGTCGACGACCAGTATTCGGTCCAATGCCATTGGTGAGGTGATATTCTGGGAAAATTTGCGAACTGGGTTGATAACCTACCAGAGTCTGCGGGGGATTCAAGCAATAGGCAAAATTTTCCTCCCGATTCCGTGTGAAATCATCGAGGCGAAAAACGGCCAAGCCGCGCTTGACAAGGGCGGGCGATCGGGTGTTGATGGCGGGGCTTTCGATGAAACTCACCCCTTTCGGATTCGTCAACCGCGCCGAGATTTTTGTTAAAGAGGCCCTCACACTTCCCCCCAAGGGCGGCGGCGAGTGGTCCACCCGGCGCACCGTGAATTTTGTGGAACACACCGGATCGCTCCAGATTTTGCTCCATATCGGAGACGACGAACCAAAAGCCGGGGCCGTCCTGCATTCGCGTCTCACCGGAGGGCCGAAGGACGGAGGCATTCAGGGCTGGGCCGAGTATCCTTCCACCGAAGCGCGCGAAGCGTTTGTCTTGCGGGAGACCGATGCCGACCGCGCGATGGAGGAGATTTTCGAGATTGTTGAAAAAACCCTCTCCAGAATCCCCGAGTGGGACAGTTCCGCCAGTTTCGAGCGCCCGAAACCTCCCCCGCGCGCCCTAGAACCCTTGATTCCCGAAATCCAAAAACCGGCCGTGGAATCCGCCCCTGTTGACACCCCCGCCGCGAGCTCCGGGGAACCGCCTGCGGTCGAAGCCGCGGCGGAAACGCCGAAAGAGGAGCCCGTCTCCGACATGCAGGCGATGGTGGATTCCCTCTTGTCTCCCGACAATTTCGACGAACCCCCTGCGGCCTCCGAGGATCCCGAACCGGAACCCGAAACCGAACCGGAACCCCCGGTCGAAGCGGCCCCCGAGCCGGTCGCGGAGCAAGCTGTCGAGGCCCCCGCCGAAGAGGAAACCGTGAAACCGGCGAAAAAACCGGGCCGCGGCCGAAAAGCCAAAGGCTGATTCCATCCGCGAACGCAGGCTGTCGTTCGGGAATCCGAACGATCCCGGTCACTCCAACCGCACCCGCGGATCGACCACCGCGTAGAGCAGGTCGGAAACGAGGTTTCCGATCAAGACCAAGCCGGCCACGATGAAATTCAGCGCCACCAAAGTCGGGTAGTCCCGCTCCAGCACGGCCTCGTAGCCGAGTCGGCCCATGCCGGGATAGGCGAAAATCGTCTCGACGATCACCGACCCGCCGATGAGCGCCGGCAACAGCCCGCCGATGCCCGTCACCAGCGGCCGGATGGAATTCCGCAGGGCGTGCTTGTAAAACACCGCGTCCTCGTCGAGGCCCTTCGCCCTCGCGGTGCGCACGTAGCCCTCGCGCAGGGTTTCCAGCATGCTGGCGCGGATGTAGCGGGACTGGACCGCGATTCCGCCCAGCGAGAGAATCGTGGCCGGCAGGGCGATGTGCCACACGCGGTCGAGCCACATCGAGACCGCCCCGGGAAACGCGATTCCGAACGAATGGGTTCCCAGCACGGGAACTCCCAGGAATTTCACCAACCCGATGATCGCCAGATTCGCGATCCAGAATGTCGGCACCGCGATGAAAATGAACACGCCGAAGGAAACCGCCGCGTCGGGCGCGCGTCCGGCGTTCCTCGCGCAATAGATGCCGATCAGCATCCCGAACGTGAGCGACAGCGCGATCGCCGCGACATTCAACACCACCGTCGCCGGCAACCTCTCGAGAATCCGCCCCAGCACCGGCCGGTCGTCCTTGATGCTGCGCAGGTTCCCGCTGAAGAGATCCCGCATGTTCAGCCAGTATTGCTCGTGGAGCGGGCGGTCGAGGTGGAATTTCTTGCGGAAGGCCTCCTTCACCTGCGGCGTGATCTTGGGATTCAACTCGCCCCACGGATAGGGACTCCCCGGCGCAAGCGTGATCATGAAAAACGACACGAGGCTGATGCAGAACACCAGAAACACACTGATCAAAAGCCGGCGAACGAGGAAATTCAGCATCGCGTTCCCCGATTCAATCATGACTCGACCTCCGAGGCAACGGGTGCGCCCCGAAAATCCCATCCGCCCAGCGCGGTCTTGATGTCGGCCCGGCGGGCGCTAGGTTTCCGCCATGGCCCGCAAAAGGAAGTCCTCCCCGCACCCGCGCTGGATCGCCGCCGCCCTCGTTTTCATTCTCGTCCTCGCCGCGGGATTTTATTTTTTCGGTTCCGGCCATTCCACCCCGCACCGGACCGTCCCCGAACTCGACCCCGCCGCCTATCTCGAAAATTCGAACAGCCTTCGCGGAAATGTCTACCGCCTTGAAGGCAAGGTCGCCGAGTCCCTCGCCTGGTCGCCCGACTCCGGCCGCCTCATCGCCGTGGAAACCGGCGGCGAAATCGTCCCCGTCCTCGTCACCCCCGAATTCCAGGACCGCAACATCCAGAAGGAGCAACAACTCGTCTTCCTCGTCGAGGTCGATGAACAGGGCATCCTCCGCACCCGCAAGATGGACAAATCATGAGCCGCACGCGTTGCCTTTTTCTCCTCTCCCTCGTCGGCACCGGTCTCGCGGCGCTGGCGCAGGACGGCACCCGCGGCGCCGGCGATTCCGCGGCGGCCACCGGCGGCGCGCGGCCTCCGCAAATGAACGAGGGCTTTCTCGGACGCGACCTCCCCGCCTTCGATCCCGGCAGCGAGGTGATGACCTACGACGGAAAAATTTGGAACATCAACAACAACCGCCTCCTCCGCGCCCGCTTCGAAAAATACCTCAACGCCCCGCCCGCCACCAGCGCGGCCGACCAGGCCTATCGCAAGACCATCGACCGCATTCTCGAACTCCTCTCGCCCGGCAACGCAACGCCCCGGAACGTCGATGCCGCCTTCGCGCTTCTCAAAAAAGCCTCCGACTACCGCGACGACGCCAACCTCTGCCGCACGATGTCCGACGCGATCCACTCCGCCCGCAAGAGCCTGGAGACGGTGGAAAAACTCAAACGCGAAAACGCCCTCCTCGAAAAGCAGCGCGCCTCCGCCGAGTGGAACAACCAGATGGCCGCCAAAACCTCCCTCCTCGGCACCACCACCCGGACCAACGATTCCGCCGTCCTCCAGGAAAACCAGAAAATCGAGCGCGACGCCCGCATGGCCACCGCCCGCCGCAAACTTGCCGACGTCTCGCAGACCATCGAGAACAACAAGCTCCGCATCGCCCTCACCGAAATGACCGCCAAGGGCCATCTCCAGGCCCTCGTCATGCAATACTTCGCCACGCGCCGCTTCGAGCACGTGCTGATCGCGAACCGCTTCTACCGCGCCATCTACACGGACGGCGACAACTCGATCGAGGTTTACAAAAAAATGGTCGAGTCCCTCCCGGTGAACAAGGACGCCGGCCAGGCGAAAATCAACGCCGAGTTCGATCCCCGCGTCTCCGCCTCCCAGGGCGTTCTCGACAACGCCCCCTCCGCCGGAGCGGGAACCGGCGGGGATGGCAACGGAACGAATGTCGTCATCAACAACAACACCTCCGCCTCCACCCGCACCGGAGGCTCGTTCGCGGCCCGCGCGGGAAAAGTCGGACTCGAGAATTTCGGCGTCGAAAGCCTCACCGGCGGAGCCGCCGTCGCCGCCCAATCGATCAGCCGGCTCGTCAGCTCGCTCAGCCAGATCGACAGCCTCGCCAACGAAGCCATTCGCGACGTCAACGAAGGCGTGGAGGCCTACAAATTCCTTCTCGAGCAGGGCGAACTCCAGAGCGCCACCGAACGCCTGTCGGAAACCTTCGCGCTCGGCGAATACATGCCAAGCGTCCGTCTGCTCTCGCGCGAGGACAAGCGCCGCGCCCTGGAATACACCCGCAAGTCCAACGAACTCCTCGCCGCCCTCGAGGTCAACGACCTCACCCGCGCCGAAAAACTCGTGCCCGAACTCGAAGGCCTCGCGAAGGATTTCGATTCGAGCAAACCCCTCGCGAAGATCGAAACCGCGAAAACGATCAGCGCCATGCACCTCGCCAAGGCCCGCAACGCGGCCGTCTCCGGCGACAAGCCAACCATGGAGTCCGAACTCCGGGCCGCCGCCGAGATCTGGCCGCGCAATCCCGCTCTCGCCGAAGTCGGCAACACGATTTTCACCCAGTCCGACGTCCAACAGCAGGCGATGAACGATTTCGACCGCCTGCTCGGGCAGAACAACCACCGCCAGATTTACGAGGACCGCATGCGCTTCATCGCCGCCGCCGCGCTTTATCCGGAGAAACAAAAACAACTCTCCGAGGTTCTGGAAAAAATGGCGCTCGTCGAGGCCGCCATCGTCAAGGCCCGCGAAATCTCCTCGCGCGGGGACGCCGCCGGAGCCTGGGAAAGCGCCGAAGCCGCGCAAAAGGAATTTCCCGACGACATCCAACTCAACCAACTCCGCGCCGAACTCACCACGCAGGCGTCGGAATTCGTCCAAGCCATCCGCCGCGCCGACGACCTCGAGGCGAAAAACCAAACCGGCTCCTCGCTCTCCTGGTATCTCAAGGCCCGCCGGATCTATCCCGCCAGCACCTTCGCGAAATCCGGCATCGAACGCCTCTCCGCGAAGGTCCTCCCCGGCGCGAAGTGACCCTCCCCGCCGCGCCATGAAACGCCGCATCCTTCTCGTGGACGGCCACAGCGTGATCTTCGCGTGGCCCGACCTCGCCGAATCCCATCAACGCAACACCGCCGCCGCGCGCGGGCGCTTGGTCAAACTTCTCACCGGCTTGCAGGACTCGACCGATTGGACGGTGGCGGTGGTTTTCGACGGACGCGGCGCCAAGGCCTCGAGCGAAGGAACTCCCGATGGCATCGCCGTGTTTTATTCCAAGTCCGGCCAGACCGCCGATTCGATCATCGAACGCCTCGCCGCGAAATACGCCCGCGACTGCGAAGTCACCGTGGCCACCGACGACACGATGGAACGCACCACCGTCGAAGCCTTCGGGTGTTTGTCGATTTCCACCACGCAACTCGAAGCGGAGATCCGCAGCGCGGAAAACGCCGTCGCCGAAAAAATCCGCTCGCTCCGCCGCAGGTGATTCCTCCGCGCGACCGCAAGCGCCTGCTTGGCAAGCGGCCCGGTTTCGCATTGATTCCCGGTCACGCCCCGTTCATTCCAGGGTCCGAAAAAACAAAACTCCCATGTCCGCCCACATCCTTACCGACGCCTCCCGCCCCGCTCCCGACGCCCTCCTCCAACAAATCGCCGACTACACGCTCGCGGTCGACCAACTCACCAGCGACGAGGCCTTCGAAACCGCCCGCCTCTGCCTCATGGATTCGCTCGGTTGCGGACTCCTCGCCCTCTCCTACCCGGCTTGCGTGAAAATGCTCGGCCCGGTCGTTCCCGGCGCCACCCTCCCGATGCGCGGAGCCCGCGTGCCCGGCACCTCGCACGAACTCGACCCCGTCCAGGCCGCCTTCAA
>CAZVPK010000052.1:0-1671 GCA_964628505.1 uncultured Chthoniobacter sp. | reverse complement strand
GAGCCCGCGTGCCCGGCACCTCGCACGAACTCGACCCCGTCCAGGCCGCCTTCAACATCGGCACCATCGTGCGCTGGCTGGATTTCAACGACACCTGGCTTGCCGCCGAATGGGGCCATCCCTCCGACAACCTCGGCGCGATCCTCGGTGTCGCCGATTATCTCTCGCGCACCGCCGCCCTCGAGGGCCGCCCGCCGCTCACGCTCCGCGATGTCTACGCCGCGATGATCCAGGCCCACGAAATCCAAGGCATCCTCGCGCTCGAAAACGGCTTCAACCGCGTCGGCCTCGACCATGTCCTGCTCGTCCGCATCGCCTCCACCGCCGTGGCCACGCGACTCCTCGGCGGCTCGCGCTCGGACATCATCAACGCCCTCTCGAACGCCTTCCTCGACGGCGGCGCGCTCCGCACCTACCGCCACGCGCCGAACACCGGCTCGCGCAAAAGCTGGGCCGCCGGCGACGCCACCAGCCGCGCCGTCCGCCACGCCCTCATTGCCCTCAAAGGCGAAATGGGCTACCCCGGCGCCCTCACCGCGAAAGGCTGGGGATTCCAGGATGTCCTCTTCAAGGGCAACCCCGTGAAAGTCCCCGCCCAGGGCTTCGGCTCCTATGTGATGGAGCATGTGCTTTTCAAAATCTCCTTCCCCGCCGAGTTCCACGCCCAAACGGCCGTCGAAGCCGCCATCACCCTCCACCCGCAGGTCGCCGGAAAACTCGACCGCATCGAGCGCGTCGTCATCGAAACCCAGGAAAGCGGCAAACGGATCATCGACAAGACCGGCCCCCTCGACAACCCAGCCGACCGCGACCACTGCATTCAATACATGGTCGCCGTCCCGCTCCTCAAAGGCACGCTCGACGCCGCCGACTACGAGGACTCCGTCGCCGCCGATCCCCGCATCGACGCCCTCCGCGCCAAGATGGAGGTCGTCGAAAACGAAACCTTCACCCGCGAATACCTCGACCCCTCCAAGCGCTCGATCGGCAACGCCGTGCAGGTCTGGTTCACCGACGGCACCCGCACCGACCGCATCCAAGTGGACTACCCGATCGGCCACCGCCGTCGCCGCGCGGAAGGCATCCCGGTCCTTCTGGAAAAATTCGACCGCAACCTCCGCACCCGCATTCCCGGGCGCCAAGCCGACCAAATCCTCGCGCTCTTCGAAGACAAAAGCTCCCATGCCACCGTCTCGATCTCGCGCCTCATGGATTGGCTCGCCGTCTAGAAATCCCCCGTCGGCGAGTTCGGCAATTTCCCCGACCGGCGATCCCCGGCGCATTTTTCAAACAATCGAAAATCCAGGTTGACGGCTGGGTCGGGGATTCCGGTGGCAAACCGGGGTGTCATACCAACAGCCGTTCGGTTTCGGACTTTTGGTAAAGGCATCGCTTGCGCTTTGCGAGTGGGCCCAGCGTGTCAGAGCCGCATCGGTGTGTTTGCGGATGCCGCACCGGACCCGACAAAACCCACGCGCCAGCGCCTTCGTTCCAAGGGAAAGACGAACGTTTGGCCCAGGAGGGCAACCGCAGTGCAGCGGAGAAGCGGGTCCCTCCTCGCTTTCCGCCCAGGAGGGCTCTGCTTGTCAGAGCCGAATCGGCGTGTTTTCGGGAGTCGCACCGGACCCGACAAGCGGGTCCCTCCTCGCTTTCCGCCCAGGAGGGCTCTGC
>CAZVPK010000051.1:0-14095 GCA_964628505.1 uncultured Chthoniobacter sp. | reverse complement strand
CTCCTTCATCAGCACGGTCTCGTAGACCTGGCCGCTGGTGAGGTTGTTCTCGCGGGTGAGCACGCAATTGGTGAAGCGCTCGTAGTGGCCGAGGTCGAGATCGGTCTCCGCGCCGTCCGCGAGCACATAGACCTCGCCGTGCTGGAAGGGGTTCATCGTGCCGGGATCGACGTTGAGGTAGGGGTCGAGTTTTTGGAGCACCACCTTGAGCCCGCGCATTTCGAGCAGCGTGCCGAGCGACGCGGCCGCGAGGCCTTTTCCCAGGGAACTCACCACGCCGCCGGTCACAAAAATATACTTCATGCGGGCGGAGGCTAGCGGACGCCGCGCGAAAATCCAGTCCGGGCGCGATTCAATCCACTGCTGACTTTCGAAGCGCGCCGCGGTATCTTGGTTCCGATGACCAAGGACATTGTTTCCAGCCACGGGTGGGAGAGGAATCTCCGTCTCGCCAACGACCATCTGGAACTCCTGGCCACCCTGGATGTCGGCCCGCGCATCCTCTCCTTCTCCACGCGGGGCGGCGAAAATGTTTTCAAAACCTACGACGACCACCTGGGCGGAAGCGCCGAACCGGAATGGATGATCCGCGGCGGGCACCGTTTTTGGATCGCGCCCGAGGACATGGTCCGCACCTACCACCGGGACAACCATCCCGTGGAGTTCCGCGAAAATCCCGCCACCGGCGAGGTGGTGATCGATTCGGTGCAGGAGGACGGCGGCCGGATCCTGAAATCGCTGGGAATCTCGATCGACGCCGAAGCGCCGCGGGTCACCGTGCGCCACACCGCGCGCAACCTGGGCACGGAGCCTCTGGAATTGTCGGTCTGGGCCCTGAGCGTGATGGACGCCGGCGGCATCGGGATCATTCCGCAACCCGCGCTGGGAGAGCATCCGAGGGATTATCTGCCGAGCCGGGGAATGATCCTCTGGCCCTACACGGACCTGAGCGATCCGCGCTGGCACTTCGGGCGGGACTTTTTCACGGTCCGGCAAAGCGAGGGCCACCCGCCGACCAAGATCGGCCTGCCGCACCGGGAGCGCTGGGTCGCGTATGTCGTGGGGGAATCGGTTTTCCTCAAGACGTTCGATTTCCTCGAAGGCGGGAATTATCCGGACGGCGGCTGCAATTTCGAGGCCTTCACAAATTCCGACATGCTCGAACTCGAATCGCTGAGCCCCCTTGAAACGCTCGCGCCCGGGGAGGAGATCACGCACGTCGAGCGTTGGAGCGTGTTGCCGGTGACCTCGGAAATCCTCATCGACTCCGAGGAGGCGCTGGGCGATTGGATCGCGCCGTTCCTGGAGCGCTCGGGACTTTTATGAAAACGCGTTTGTTTTTTCCCATCGCCGCCCTCGCGGCCTTTTTCCTGGCCTCCTGCGAAACCGTGGACCGCGAAGCCCCCGCCCGCGCGGCGCTGGCGGCGGCGATCCGCGCCGAGGCGCCCGGCGACCATTTCATCGGACGCCGCATGTTCAAGAAGGACTACAAAATGTGGGGGTGGGTGCGCGAACCCGGCCAGCCGTGGAAAACCGCGAAGCTCGTGATGATGAACGAGCAGTTGAAACTCGCCCCCGACCGCGAGGGCGGAAAACTCGGAACCGACAACAATTTCGAATACCGGCTGACCGGGCGCTTCACCGGCGAGACGGTTTACGAGCCGGCGAGCGACCGGTTTTATCCGGAGTTCCAGCTCACCGGCTACGAACTGATCAGCCGGACGCCTCCCTCGATCTACATCGTCAAACGCCAGGAGGACCCCGAGGTCCGCATCATCGCGGCCCCGCCGTATTGATCGATGGCGGGGGACGCCATCGAGCCGGAACTTCTCGCTCCCGCAGGCGATTGGGAGTGTCTTCGCGCGGCCGTGGCGAATGGCGCGGATGCCGTGTTTTTCGGCCTCGAGCGGTTCAACGCCCGCATGCGCGCGGACAATTTCCGCGAAGAGGAATTGCCGGAGATCATGTCGTTCCTCCACCGCCACCGCGTGAAGGGATATGTCACGCTGAACGTTTTGATTTTTCCCGACGAGTTGCCCGACGCGGTCGGCGAGTTGCAGGCGCTCCACACGGCGGGCGTGGATGCGGTGATCATCCAGGATGCGGGGCTCGCCGAGATTTCGCGCCGGATGTTTCCCGATCTGCGCGTTCACGCCTCCACGCAAATGACGATCACCTCGCCCGAAGGTGTTCGGTTCGCGGCGGGACTGGGTGTGAAGCAAGTCGTGCTGGCCCGGGAATTGTCGCTTCGCGAACTGGAAAAATTTCCCCCGCTTCTGCCGCTCGAGACGTTCGTCCACGGCGCGCTCTGCGTGGCTTATTCGGGACAATGCCTCACGAGCGAGGCGCTCGGCCGCCGCAGCGCGAACCGCGGCGAATGCGCGCAGGCGTGTCGCATGCCGTATCAACTGATCGTCGATGGTGCGCTGCGCGATCTCGGCGACAAGCGGTATTTGCTCTCGCCGCAGGATCTCGCCGCCGTGAATGAAATTCCCGCGCTGATCGAGCGGGGCGTGGTGTCGTTCAAAATCGAAGGCCGGCTCAAGTCGCCGGAATACGTCGCGGCGGTGACGAAGGTTTACCGCAAGGCGATCGACGCCGCGCTGGCGGAGCGCTTCGAACCGCTCGATGACGCGGACCGCTATCAACTGGAGATGACCTTCTCGCGCGGGCTCTCCAGCGGATGGATGCACGGCGTGAACCACCAGGAACTCGTCGGCGCGAGATTCGGAAAAAAGCGCGGGGCGTTTGTCGGACGCGTCGAATCGATCGGGAGGTTCGATGTCGGGTTGGATGAGGTCGGCGCGGAACTCAAACCCGGCGACGGCGTGGTTTTCGACACCGGCGGCGACACCAACAACGAACAAGGCGGGCGGGTTTTCGAGATTCGCGGACTCCGGATTTTTTTCGAGCGCGGCAAGATCGACTTCCGGGAGATTCCCGTTGGCTCTCGAGTTTGGAAAACCAGCGATCCGGCGCTGGACCGCGAGTTGCGCGCGAGTTTTTCGGGTCGCATCGAGGCGCGCGAGAGCAGGCTGGTTCCCTTGGATTGCGAGGTTGAAGGCCGGGCGGGAAGTCCGCTGAGGCTCATGGCGAAAGGCTGCGAGGTCGTTTCGCGGATTCCGTTGGAGGAGGCGCGCACGCGTCCATTGACCGACGAGAGCCTCCGCGCCCAGTTCGGCAAGCTCGGCGGCACGGGATTTTTCCTGCGGCATTTGGTTTCGCGTTTGGAAGGACCGGCGATTCTGCCCGTTTCGGAGTTGAACCGTCTGCGCCGCGAGTTGATCGACCGGCTTTCCAACGCCACCCGCGACACCTCGCCACGGTGTTCTTTGGAGCACATTCTGCCGGCTTTTGAAAAATCCCCGGCCGGGCCGTTGCGCCTTTCCGTTCTGATTCGCAGCGCAGACCAACTCGCCGCCGCGCTCGACGAGGGCATCGACGAGATTTTTGTGGATTACGAGGACATCCGGCGTTGCAAGGATGCAGTGGCGACTGTGCGCGCTCAGGGCATGGCGCAGGTGTTTTTGGCCACGCCGCGCATCCAGAAAGCCGGCGAGGAGGGGTTTTTCAAGGTGATCGCGAATGCCCAACCGGATGGCGTGCTCGTTCGCAACATCGGCGGCATTTCGCATTTTGCCGGAAGCGCGCTGCGGTTGATCGGGGATTTTTCGTTGAACGTCGCCAACGCGGTGACGGCCGATGTTTTCAAGCGTCACGGCCTCGAGCGGCTCACGGTCTCGCACGATTTGAACAGCCGCCAAATCCTGGGCCTCCTCCGCCAGGCCCCGCCGGAGTGGTTCGAACTCACGTTGCACCATCACATGCCGATGTTTCACATGGAGCACTGCGTCTTCGCGGCGTTCATGTCCAACGGCACCGACCACACGAATTGCGGCCGCCCCTGCGAGAAGCACCGTGTGCATCTCCGCGACCGCGTGGGAATCGAGCATCCGTTGCGCGCCGACGTGGGCTGCCGCAACACGCTTTTCCAAGCGACCCCGCAAACCGGTGCCGCGTTTTTCGAGGAGTTCCATGCGGCCGGGTTGCGGAATTTCCGGATCGAGCTTTTGGAGGAATCGGCGGAGGCAACCCGCAAAATCCTCCGCGCCTACCGGTCCCTTCTCGAAGGCCGCTGTGACGGAGCCTCGCTCCATCGCGAACTCCAGGCCTCGAACCAGGTCGGAGTCACCGCGGGAACCTACCGGGATTGATTGGCGAATCCCCCCCCCGAGCGCAGGCGTTCGATCTTATGGACGCGGTGAGGGATTTGACCCAAAGCGGCCATTTCCGCAAATCGCCCGGAAGGGACCTGCTTCTCCGCTTCGCTGCGGTTGCCCTCCCGGGCCAAACGTTCGTCTTTCCCATGAAATGAGGGCGCTATCGCGCGGGTTTTGTCAGGACCGGAGCGGCCCTCGCAAACACATCGACTCGGCTCCGACAAGCGGAGCCCTCCTCGCGAAGCGCGGGGCGGCGACTTTTGCGGGTTGTGCGCGCATTTGTATACAATCCCGAGCCTCCGCTCCGCGCAGGAGGGGAATTCAAGGGCCCGTGCGCGAGAGAGTCAGGCGGGCCAGAGAAGCCAGGCGGCGACCACGATGGCGGCGGCGATGCGATACCATCCGAAGATTCCGAGGCCGTGGGATTTCAGGTAGCCGACCATCCATTTCACGGCGAGCACGGCGGAGAGCCAGGCCGCGCCGAAGCCCGCCAGAAGCGGGGCCGCGCCATAGTTCGCCAGCATTTCCTCGCCGTGCTTCAGCCCGTCATAGGCCGTCGCGGCGGTGAGGGTGACGACCCCGAGCAGGAAACTGAACTCCACCGCGGCGGGCACCGAGAGCCCCACCAGCAGTCCGCCGACGATCGTCAACAGGCTGCGGCTCACCCCGGGCCACATGGCCACGCACTGGATGAGGCCCACGACAAGCGCCATGCGAACGGTGAGATGCTCGAGATCCACCCCGGCGCGGGGCGAATCGGCCCGCCGGCGTCGCCAGGCGGCAACGGCGAGAATGGCCACTCCGCCCGCGAACCACGCGGCGACGACCGGCCAGAGGCCCCATTCCTCGCCGCCGAAGAGGTATTTTTTAATGGGCTTCTCGAGAAGAAGTCCGATCACCGCCGCCGGCAGGAACGCGGTGACGATGCAAATGGCGAGGCGTCTCCCGACGGCATCGCGGCCGAAAAGCCCGGCGGTCATTTGCGCAACCCGGGCGCGATACAGACCGAGGACGGCGAGGATCGCTCCCGCCTGGATGCAGATGGCGAAAGCGTCCGCGGAATTGCTCGAGTCGATGCCGAGCAGCCGTTGCGTCACCAGAAGGTGCCCGGTGGAACTGACGGGCAGGTATTCGGTGAGGCCCTCGACAAGGCCGAGGATGAAGGCTTCGAAAATGTTCACCCGGTTCGAACCGCGGCGGCCGTGGGAGGCCGGGACGCGTCAGATCGCGCTTTCGCCGGTCTCCTCGGTGCGGATGCGGATGGCGTTTTCGAGGGGGAGGATGAAGATTTTGCCGTCGCCGATCTTGCCGGTCTTGGCGGCGGTGGTGATGGCTTGGACGGCCTTGTCGAGCATGGCTTCGGCCACGACGAGCTCGATTTTCACCTTCGGAAGAAAGTCCACGGTGTATTCACTGCCGCGGTAGATTTCGGTGTGTCCCTTCTGGCGGCCGAATCCCTTGACCTCGCTGACCGTCATTCCCTCGATGCCCACCTCGGCGAGCGATTCTTTGACATCCTCCATTTTGAAGGGCTTGATGATGGCTTCAATTTTTTTCATGTTGCGCGGAAGAGAACAGAACCGATCCTCTGTGGCAAGCCTCAAGAAAGACGCGCCCCCGCGGCATCCATGAAACCCATCCAATGGCGGCGAAGCCGCATCGGCAAATACCTCCGCCACCTTCCGCGCCCCAAGCACATCCGAGGCACCCTCGTCCACCGGCTCTTCGGCGAGCGGTTGTTCGACTCCGGCCTCTGGCACCCCACGCGCACCCGGTTCGCGGCCGGCATGGCGGTGGGAGCGTTTTTCTCGATGATGCCGCCCCTGCCGATCCAGATGATCGGGGCGGCGGTGATGGCGTGCATCACCCGGGTCAACGTGCCCGCGGCGCTGGCCGGCACCTGGATCAGCAATCCCTTCACTTTTGTCTTCTGCGCCTACTGGCAATACCGCATCGGGTGTTTCCTTCTGGGACGCGAGCCGGGGGATTTGCGCATGGAGCATTTGAAGGACACCCTCGCGAGCGCTCCATTGCCGTATTTCGCGGGCATCCTGCCCTCGGCGATCCTCATGGCCGTGGTCGCCTATCCCCTCACCCTGTTCGCCTGGGATTGGGTGACGGGGCGGATCGAGGCCTCGAAAAAGCGGCGCCGGGCGGCCGCGGCCCGCGAGGCGCTCCACCACGCCCTCCCCGCCGCGATCCGGGAAAAGGAAACAGGCTCCGCCGGGCCGGGCGCACCGCGCTGACCGGCCCGAATCGGTCTTGCCAAGCGGGACCGGACCGCTAATCTGCCCCGCTCGCTTATGAATCCTGCCGACCTATTACTCCTTGCCGAGGCCGCAACACCCGCCGGACCGCAACAACCGGGGCTTTTCGTCCAGATGATGCCCCTGATCTTCATCTTCGTGATCTTTTACTTCCTTCTCATCCGCCCGCAGCAGAAGAAGGCCAAGGAGCACGCGAAGCTCGTCTCCTCGCTCAAAACCGGCGACGAGGTGGTGACCAACGCCGGCATCCACGGGGTGATCGCCAACGTGAAGGAAAAAACCGTGATCATCAAAATCGCGGACAATGTGAAGGTGGAGTTCGACCGGGCCGCCGTGGCCGCCGTGGAAAAAGCCGCCGCCGGCGAAGGTTCCGCCAGTTGATGCGCCCCGTTGCGCCACCCCGTTAAGACAACCACCCCTTTCCCATGTCGCCCGCGCTCACGTTTTCCTTCGGACTGGTCCTGCTTGTGCTGTTCGGCTGGTATTTTGCCAGCGACCAACCTTCGCGGAAACGCTGGCTGGGCCTCGTTCTCACGATCCTTCTGGCGGCCTTCTGCATCGAGCAACTCGTCCCGCCGGACAAGAAAATCCGGCTCGGCCTCGATCTCCAAGGCGGCACGTCGTTCCTGATCCGTCTGGTTCCCCAGACGGAAACCGGCATCACTCCCGACCTCCTCGACCAGGCGGTCGAGGTCATCCGCAAGCGCGTGGACCAATACGGCGTGAGCGAACCCGTCATCACGCCCCAGGGCAAGGACCGCATCCTTGTTCAAATCGCCGGGCTCGACAACAAGCAGACCCAGGAGGCGAAGCAGCAACTCCAGCGCGTGGCCAAGCTCGAATTCGCCATGGTGGGCGACGGCGGCGAGGCCCGCATCGAGCGCATCCAGGCCGGCGAGGAGGTCATGGATCCCTCCCTCGTCATCAAGACCTACAGCCCCGGCAAGGATCCGGAGGAAACGGTCGACATCCTCGTCAAGCGCCGTCCCGCCCTCACCGGCGAATACGTCACGCGGGCGTTCGCCTACTTCGACCAGCAGGGCTATGGCGTCTCGCTGGAACTCGACAGCGAGGGCGCCCGCCTCTTCGACGAGGTCGCCCGGCAGAACAAGGGCCGCCAAATGGCCATCCTCCTCGACGGCGAGGTGATCTCCGCCCCGGTCCTGCAAAGCGACAACTACGGCGGCCGCGCCCAGATCACGGGGAACTTCGACGACAAGCAGGCGCGCGATCTCGCCAGCGCCCTGGAAAATCCCCTGCGCGTTCCCGTGCAAATCGAGGAGACCCGCAGCGTTTCACCCACCCTCGGTTCGGACTCGATCCGCAGCGGCGTGCTGGCCGGCGTGTCGGGCCTGGTGCTCGTGATGCTTTTCACCCTGGTCTACTACCGGTTCGTCGGACTCGTCGCGATGATCGGGCTTCTTCTGAACATGGTCCTCCTGCTCGGCGCCATGGCGATGTTCAACTTCACGCTCACGCTACCCGGCATCGCGGGCATCATTCTCACGATCGGCATGGCGGTGGACGCCAACGTGCTGATCTACGAGCGCCTCCGCGAGGAGCTCCAGGCCGGCAAGTCGCTTCCGGCCGCCATCAACGGGGCCTACGACAAGGCGTTCAGCGCGATTTTCGACGCCAACATCACCACACTCATCACGGCCGTGATCCTTTTCTGGCAGGCCACGGGCTCGGTGAAGGGGTTCGCCGTCACGCTCACCGTCGGCATCATCGCCTCGATGTTCTCGGCCCTGCTCTTCACCCGCACGGCGTTCCGCTGGCTGGTCGACAAGTTCGGCCTCGCCAAGGTGGGAATGATGAACCTCGTGCCGAAGAAGAAATTCGACTTCCTCGGCAAGCGCCGCCTCGCCCTCGGGCTCTCGCTGGTCCTCGTCGCCGGATCGGTGGCCGTCTTCGCCTCGCGGGGAGAGAAAAATTTCGGCATCGACTTCCGCGGCGGCGACCTCCTGATCGTCGATTCCGCCCAACCGCTCTCCATCGCGGAGGCCCGCAAGGCCGTGGACGACCCCGGGGTCGTGATCCAGTTCGAGCGGGAAGGCACGAAGGAAATGCTCACGCTCCGCAGCCCGCAAGGCACCTCGGACGCGGTGCTCGCCAAGCTGCAGGCGGCCTATCCCTCCAAGGAAATCATCGCCGTGGGACAGGACACGGTCGGCCCGCAGATCGGCCTGGAATTCGCGAAAAGCTCCCTCCTCGCGCTCGGACTCGGGATTTTGGGAATCCTCTTCTACGTCACCCTGCGCTTCGAATTTTCCTTCGCCATCGGCGCCGTGGTGGCGCTCCTCCACGACGTCGTCATCACGCTCGGCTTGTTCTCGCTCATCGGCGGCGAGCTTTCCCTTGTGATGGTCGGCGCGATTCTCACGATCGCGGGTTATTCGATCAACGACACGATCGTTGTATTCGACCGCATCCGCGAAGGTCTGAAGCACGGCGAGCGCGGCAACATCCAGACCCTGATGAACACGAGCATCAACGAAACCCTCGGCCGCACGATCCTCACCGGCGGAACCACGCTCCTGTCGGTCGGCGCCCTGTATTTCTTCGGGGGCGCGGTGCTCCGGGATTTCTCGTTCGCGATCCTCATGGGCATCGTGGTCGGCACCTATTCCTCGATCTTCGTCGCCGCCCCCGTGGTCCTCTGGGCCTCCAAAGTCCGGGGCAAAAGCGTCCGCCGCGAAGTGCTCGAGACCGAGGCGCTGCGCCACCAGGCCTGACACCGACCACTGTTCGTTCCCGGGCTGTTGGACCGGATGAAAGATTTGATAACAAAGTCTTCTTGCACAGGACTTTTGGAAAGCGGCTCGGGAGCTCCCGATCCCGGGGACCTGCCGGCTTGGTTCGGAACACCTCCGGCAACCACACCAGCCCGGCCCCGACAAGCGGAGCCCTCCTCGCCGAACGTCTTTCCGGGCCGATTGCGCAGGTGATGGCCCGATCGCGATCCCAAAGACCGGAGGCAGCGAGCCAATGGCCCGAGACACCCGTCGCCGCCCCGTCCCTCACGGGAATTTTCACTCCAGGGGATGGATGGTCACATCCACCGGTTCGGCCACGAGCATGGAAACCGGCGGGCCGCCCGGACCCGCGAATCCATTTTCGCGGATCGGTTCGGCGGTCCACACGGAACAATCCGCCCGCTCGATGCGATAGGGCGTGTGATGGACCCGCCCGCGGCGAATCCGTCCCTTGCCGTCCGTCGTGAAAAGAAGGTATCGCTCGACCAAAAACCATTCGAGGGTGCGGTCGCGCGCGGGTTCGGCCTGGATCGGCGGGCGGTAGCGGAACCGGGAAACGGTTTCGGACCCCTTGCGCCGGCTCGAGTAGACGATGTCCCTCCCTTCGAACTCCGCGCTCATCCGCGCATGGTTGTAGGGGAGATGGAAAATCCGCCTCGCCACCTCGACGGCGATCGGTTGGTTGCAATCGAGCGAGAAGAACCAGACGCCGGGGCGTCCGGTTTCGTCGTGCACGTAGGTTCGGACGTTGAGTTCGAGAAACCAGGAAACCAACGGCAGGGGCGGGAGGCCGACCGGGTGGACGCGTTCCATGGCGAAGGGAACAATCCCGATCCACGCCATGCCGTCGAACAAATCCACATGGAGCCCCTTCGGGAGGCGCGAGCGGACGACTTCGGGAGCGACGGGCCAATGCAGGAAAAGCAGATTGCTCCAACGCTGACGCATCACCGGCCTCCCGGCGGGCGATTCGCGCACCGAGAGACGTTGGAGGAAGGAGGGCGTTTTGACCCGGCCACCCGTCCAATCGATTTCGGACTGCTCGAAGTTCATTGGTTCAAATGGCGGGACGGCTTCGCACGCGGCTCAAAACGTCGAGGGAATCGTGGCGACCAAAACGGTGGCCGGATCGCCCGCGGGGGCGACCCTCGAATCCCCTTCCCCGGCGGGAACGAGAAAAAACCGGCCGCGCTCGATGGCGCGCCCGCCGCAGAGCACCGGCTGGTCGAGCGGGACGGCCAGCGCGAAGGCCCCGCCGGGACGGATGTCGGCGGGCCGGCCGAGGGTGATTTTTTCGACCCGGAAGAACGGGCAATCGGCCACCAGCGGCTGATCGGCGCTTTCGACCTCCGGCTCGAAGTCCCCGAAATCGATCGAGGCGAGGGATTCCGCGATGTGGAGGGCGCGCGGCTTTCCGTCGAGCCCGGCGCGGTTCCAATCGAACACACGGTAGGTCGTGTCGCTGTTCTGCTGGATTTCCACGATCACGTTGCCCGCGCCGATCGCGTGGATGCGGCCGCTGGGGATGAAAATGCTCGCGCCCGCGCGAACGGGGATTTCATGGAGGCAGGATTCCACGCCGCCGGCGCGGAGGAGCCTTTCGAAGTCTTCGCGGGTGGTTCCCTTTTTCAGCCCCGCGTAAATCGAGGCCCCGGGCGAGGCCTCCCAAAAATACCAGACCTCGGTCTTCGGCTCGCCGCCCAATTCCGCGGCCTTGTCGAGCGGGGGATGGACCTGGACCGAGAGTTTTTCGGCGGCGTCGAGAAGCTTCACCAGCAGGGGGAACCTCGCCGAGGGATGGCGGAGGAAGGCGGCCCCGAAGACGCGGGCTCGCTCGTTGCTCCAGAGATCGTGCAGGGTGCGGCCGCGGAACTCCCCCTCGGCCACCACGCTCTGCTCGGCGGGGCGGTCCACCACCTCCCACAATTCCCCGACCGGAACGGAGGGCGGCAGGGATTTTCCCGCGAGGGAGGCGAGCCGGCGACCTCCCCACACGCGCTCCATGGCGAGGGGTTCGAAGAAAATCGGTTCGTTCACGGCTTCCAGCATCCCAGCGGGCGCGTCGGCGAGGCAATGGGTTTTTTTCCGCGGGTTTGGGGGTTGAGAAATCCCCCGCCCCCGCCATAGTGGCGGTTCCGCCTTCTTTCGATGCGAATCGCCCGCTGGTTCATCTACGGTCTGCCCGCGCTGTTTCTGGCGTTGATCGCCCTGTCGCTCTGGAACGCCACCCGGCTGCAGGCCGACAAGAAAAACGAGATGTCCCTCGGCCTCCTCGGCGAACCCTCGTCGCTCAATCCGATCCAACAGGCGGACGGCGCCTCGTCGCAGGTGACGGCGTCGATCTTCAACGGCCTTCTCAAATACAGCCCCGATCTCGAAATCATCGGCGATCTTGCGGAATCCTGGACGCTTCGCCAGACGACGACCTTCGTCTTCCGCGACGAGCGGGGAGCCGCCGCCGCGGCCGCGATTCTCGATTCGCGAAAGAACGATTGGAGCGAATGGACGCTCGGGACCGCCGTTGCGCGGGGGCGGGAACTGGTTTTGGACATGCGGGAACCCGGGCTCGACACGCCGGAGAAAATCCAGGCCCTCATCGACGCGGAATCCCTCGCTCCCCTCGCGCGCCTGCGGGTGGAGGTGAAGGAGAAATCCCGCGAGGTCCTCGAAAACTTGCGCGCGGCCCTGCCCGCGGAGGCCATCGTGCGCGCGTGGGTGGAGAGCGGCGCCGCCTTCGAAGTCACCGCCGATCCCGCCCGGCGCGGCGACATCGAGAAATGGCTGGGTGAAAACGGAGGCGGCACGGTGACGGAAGTCGAGGCGGTCCCCTTCCTCGCGGAGCCGGAGGTTTTGTTCCGCCTGCGGCGGGATGTGCGCTGGCACGACGGCGCGCCGTTCACCGCGCGCGACGCGGCCTTCACCTACCGGGCGATCATGGACGACGCCACCGCCTCGCCGCGGAAGCCGGATTTCGATTTGATCCTGGAGGTCTCGACTCCCGATGAACACTCGTTCCGCGTGGTGTATCGCAAGCCCTACTCGCCCGCGCTGGAGAGCTGGATGATCGCGCTTCTCCCCGCCCACCTTCTGGAGGGGCGGCCCCAGGAATGGTGGGCGGAGAATTTCAACCGCCACCCGGTCGGCACCGGGGCGTTCCGCTTCGCGGAATGGAAAACCAACGAATTCCTGCGGGTGGCGCGCAACCCGGATTTCTTCGAGGCCCCCGGGCCGTGGCTGGACGGCATCGTCTACCGGTTCATGCCCGACCAGCTCACGCTGCGCCTGGCCTTCGAGACGCGCCAAATCGACTTCTGGGGCGCGGAGCCGTGGTCGGTGGGCGCCTTCGCGGAGGATCCGAGGTTCGATGTCTTCACCAGCCCGTCGAGCAGCTACACCTACATCGGCTGGAACCTGCGGCGGCCGCTTTTCCAGGATCCGAGGGTTCGCCGGGCGCTGGCCCACGCGGTCGATGTGCCCGCGATGGTGAAATACATCCTCTACGGGCGCGGCCTGCAGAGCACGGGGATCTTCACCCCGCAGATGTGGTTTTTCGACCCCTCGATCCAGCCGCTCGAGCACGATCCGGAAACGGCGCGGCGGCTTCTCGCCGAGGCGGGATGGACGCCGGGACCGGACGGCATCCTTCAAAAAAACGGCGAGCGGTTTTCCTTCACCCTCATCACGAACAACGGAAACGAGGTGCGGCGCGACATCGCCACGCTCACGCAGGACGGCCTCAAGGAACTCGGCATCGAAGTGAAGGTGGAGCTCTACGAGTGGGCGGTTTTTTTGAAGAACCACGTGAACAAGGCGAATTTCGACGCCATGGTGCTCGGATGGTCGCTCGGCAACGGCTACGACCAGTTCCAGATCTGGCACTCCTCGCAGACGAATCCCGAGCAACTCAATGTCGTCGGCTATGAAAGCCCGGCCGCCGACCGTTTGCTCGAGGACATCCGGCAGGAATACAACCGCGAAAAAATCATCCGCATGGCCGGGGAATTGCAGCGGACCATCTACGAGGACCAGCCCTATCTTTTTCTGTATGTGCCCGAGGGAACGAGCGTGATGTGGAAGGACGCCTACCGCATCCGGCGCCCCGACGGCCGCGGCGGCTGGATCGACTCGCCCGTGGAAATGACCAAGGCCGGTTGGTCGTATTGGTCGGACTGGTTCTACCGCCCCGAATTCGCGGAGCGTCTGCCGGAGTGAAGCCGCCGCAGCGAAGCGGAGAGGCAGTGCCCTCCTGCGCGAAGCGGTAGAGGTCTCGTTCTGAAAATCGGTGTGTCGGTGACAAAAGGTTGCATCCCTCGCCTCGCGAGGAGGGACCCGCTTGTCGGGTCCGCATCGGTGTGTTTGCGCAAGCCGCTCCGGTCCTGACAAGCAGTCCCCTCCTGCGCGAAGCGGTAGAGGTCTCGTTCTGAAAATCGGTGTGTCGGTGACAAAAGGTTGCATCCCTCGCCTCGCGAGGAGGGACCCGCTTGTCGGGTCCGCATCGGTGTGTTTGCGCAAGCCGCTCCGGTCCTGACAAAACCCGCGCGACTGCGCCCTCGTTCCATGGGAAAGACGAACGTTTGGCCCGGGAGGGCAACCGCAGCGAAGCGGAGAGGCAGTCCCCTCCTGCGCGAAGCGGTAGTCGTGTCGTGATCAAAATCGGTGTGTCGGTGACAAAAGGTTGCATCCCTCGCCTCGCGAGGAGGGACCCGCTTGTCGGGTCCGCATCGGTGTGTTTGCGCAAGCCGCTCCGGTCCTGACAAGCAGTCCCCTCCTGCGCGAAGCGGTAGAGGTCTCGTTCTGAAAATCGGTGTGTCGGTGACAAAAGGTTGCATCCCTCGCCTCGCGAGGAGGGACC
>CAZVPK010000050.1:9388-14268 GCA_964628505.1 uncultured Chthoniobacter sp. | reverse complement strand
TTCAACCAGAGCCACAATGGCTCCGCCGAATCCGCCGCCGGTGAGGCGTGCGCCGAGGCAGCCTTTTTGTTGGATCGCAAGGTCCACGAGGAGATCGAGTTCCGGCGTGCTGTTTTCGAAGTTTTCCATCGAACTGCGGTGCGAAGCGGTCATGAGGGCGCCAAGGCGGGCGGCTTCTCCGCATTTGAGAGCCTCGATGGCTTGGAAGACGCGTTCGTTTTCCCCGACCACATGGCGGGCGCGGCGTTTCACCAAATCGGGGAGGTCGGCGGCTTCGAGTTGCGCGGAGGTGGCGTCGCGCAGGGCTTCGACACCCATGCGGCGGGCGGCTTCGAAACATTGCTCGCGGCG
Organism: uncultured Chthoniobacter sp.; assembly: GCA_964628505.1. Taxonomy (GTDB): domain Bacteria; phylum Verrucomicrobiota; class Verrucomicrobiia; order Chthoniobacterales; family Terrimicrobiaceae; genus UBA967. Next base: position 13,917 of record CAZVPK010000050.1, on the reverse strand, counting down.
TTCGTTGTATTCGCCGCCGACGAGGGCGTGTTTGACGCCGGAGTTGATGACGAGCAGGCCGAGATGCGGGGGGAGCGGAATGTTTTGAACCAACTCGGCGCGGCAATCGAGGAAGACGAGATGATCCTTGCGGCCGAAGACCGACGAGGCCTGATCGAGCAGGCCGCAATTCACGCCAACGAATTCGTTTTCCGCGCGGCGGCAGAGTTTGGCGACTTCGAGCGGCGAGAGGGCGAGCGGGTAGAGTTTGAGCAAAAGCGCGGCCGTGGCGACCTCGAGCGCGGCGGAACTCGACAGGCCCGCGCCGCTCGGGAGGGTCGAGGAAAAACGGATCGAAAAACCGCCCGCCTCGGCACCGGCGCGGGCGAGCATTTCGGCGACGCCGAGCGGGTAGTCGGTCCATTTTCCCGAGCGCTGCAAGCCCGGGCGCCGGTCGATTTTTTCCAGTCCCTCGAGTCCGTCGCTGGACAATTCGATGCGGCCATCGGGCAGGCGGTCGCCGGTGGCGGTGACGCCGAGTTGGAGCGCGGCGGAGAGGACAACACCTCCGTTGTAATCCGTGTGGTTCCCGAGAATCTCGACGCGGCCGGGGGCGAAGGCGGTGGTTGGCATTTGCGCGACATCATTCCGCCGGGCTTGCGGCTTGCCAAGCGGGTTTTGTGTGTCAGCATTTCGGCAAGGAGAAAACTCATGAGCGAAAACAACGAAAACAACACCGCCGCCAAGAAATTGGAGAGCAGTTCCGAACACGCCAAAAAAGCCATCGACGCCGCCACCGAAGCCGGACGCGCCGTCGGCGAAACGGTTAAAAAACACGCGAAGGCCGCCTACGACGCCGGACGCGAGCATTTGGGAGCCGCCGCGAAGGACCTCGGCGACGCCGCCAATGCCACCTACGGCGATCTCCGCGACCAGGCCAAAACCAAGGCCGACGAGCTTCGCAACCGCGCGCAATCGGCCTACAGCGATGCCGCCGCGAAGGCCCAAGATTACCAAGGAAACGCCGAAGCCTACATCCGCGAAAACCCGCTCCAGTCCGTGGGCATCGCTCTCGGCGTGGGATTCGTGCTCGGTCTCATCCTCCGCCGCTGACCTCCCTTGGCCGGCAACGGATCGATCGACCTCCCGAAAACCGGTAACACCGCCCACCGGGAGGAGCCACGCGGCCTTGTCGCGGAATTGCTGAGCCTGCTCGGCTCGTTCGCGCGGCACATCCAGGCCCTCGGCGCGCTTGCGGGCGAGGAGTCCCGCGAGGCCGTGGCGCTGGGCGTTCGGCTTGGAGTGATGCTGCTCGCGGCGCTGTTTTTCGCCGCGTTCGGATATGTGCTGCTGCTTCTCGCAGTGGCGTTTTTCGCCGCCCATATTTTGGGCATTTCGTGGCTGTGGATTCTGGGTGCGTTCACCCTGCTCCATTTCGTGTTGGCCTATGTCTGCGCCAACCATGTGCGCACCCACGCCCGCACGCCGATCTTCGCGACCACCCGCCGCGAAATTTCCGCCGACCTCGAATCCCTCCGCAAACGCCAGCAACCATGAGCCCGAAGGACAAAATCCTCGAGGAACTCCGCCTCAGCCGCGCCGCCATCGTCCGCGACGCCGGCGCCGTGGCCGAAGAAATCAACCTCGCCTCGAAACTCAAAAAATCCGTTCGCGCCCGTCCCCTTGCCTGGCTCGGCGGCGCGGCCGCGCTGGGTTGGATTCTTGCCGGTCCAAAAACCCGCGTCGTCACAAAATCCGCCAAAGGCAAATTCGCCGCCGCCCCCGAAAAATCCCGCCCCGCCGGGTTCTGGGGCCTTCTCCTCGCCCTGTTCAAAATCGCGCTTCCCCTCGCCCGCCCCGCCCTCTCCGCCTACGCCGCGCGCCGCCTCGGCGAAATGGCCGAAAAAATTTCCCGCTGATTTTCCACCATGCACGACCCTCGCTGCGACAAACTGGCCGCCGTCCTCACCAAGCACTCCACCAAACTCCGCCCTGGCGAGAAAGTCCTCATCGACCTCTTCGATGTGCCAGACGAGATCGGTGTGGCGTTGATCCGCGCCGCCCGCGACTGCGGCGCGATCCCCTTCGTCCAAAGCCACCACGCCCGCCTCTCCCGTGAACTCGCCCTTGGCGCGGAAGCCGATGGACTTGACACCTCCGCCGCCGTGGAACTCGCGCGCATGAAAAAAATGCACGCCTACATCGCCGTCCGCGGCAGCCACAACATCACCGAAATGAGCGATGTGCCGGATGAAAAAATGCAGCTCATCGCCGGAAAAATGCGGCCCGTCATGGATTGGCGCATCAACAAAACCAAGTGGGTCGTCCTCCGCTGGCCCACGCCCGCCATGGCCCAGCAGGCGCAAATGAGCACCTCTGCGTTCGAGGATTTCTACTTCAAGGTCTGCACACTCGACTACGGCCGCATGGCCCCCGGCATGGCCGCGCTCAAGGCGCTCATGGACCGCACCGACAAGGTTCACATCAAAGGCCCCGGCACCGACCTCCGCTTCTCCATCAAAAACATCGGCTCGGTGACCTGCGGCGGCGACCGCAACATCCCGGACGGCGAGGTGTTTTCCTGCCCCGTGAAAAAAAGCGTCGAGGGCCATGTCTCGTTCAATGTCCCCAGCATTTATCAGGGCCACGCGTTCGACAATGTGCGGCTGGAATTTTCCGAAGGCCGCATCGAGCGCGCCTCCGCGAACAACACCGCCGCGCTCAACCGCATCCTGGATAGCGACGCCGGCGCCCGCTACATCGGCGAATTCTCGCTCGGCTTCAATCCGCACATCCTCCAACCGATGCGCGACATCCTCTTCGACGAAAAAATCGCCGGCTCGTTCCACTTCACGCCCGGCCAGGCCTACAAGACCGCGGGCAACGGCAACACCAGCCGCATCCACTGGGACCTCGTCTGCATCCAACGCCCCGACTTCGGCGGCGGCGAGGTCTGGTTCGACGGCAAGCTCATCCGCAAGGACGGACTGTTCGTCCTCCCCGCGTTGAAAAAACTCAACCCCGACCACCTGCTCGGCAAAGGTCGTTGACGCCGCCTTTTCTATTGCCCCGCCGAAGCGCGATGGGGTAAACACACGATTACCCCAAGTTCATATGGAACAATCCATCGCGTCCCGCGAACTCACCATCGAGCGCAAACACTTCATCATCGAACTCCGCCAAAACGAGCGGGGGCGTTTTTTGAAGATCACCGAAGCCGCCCACGGGCGCCGCAATTCCGTGATCATCCCGAGCACCGGCCTCGACGAGTTCGAGGACAAACTCGACGAGGTCCTCACCGAGGGCGAGGAAATCGAGTAGGGCAACAACCGAAGGCGGAAGGGCGGCAATGAACATTCTGGTCACCGGCGGCTGCGGTTTTATCGGCAGCAATTTCATCCGGCAGCGACTCACCGAGGCGGACTCTCCGCTCGAAAAACTCGTCAACCTCGACCTCCTCACCTACGCGGGCAACCCCGCCAACCTCGCCGACCTCGCCTCCGACCCGCGCTATGTTTTTCAAAAAGGCGACATCGGCGATGAAGCGCTCGTCGCGCGGTTGCTCGAGGAACACCGCATCGACGCCGTCCTGAATTTCGCCGCCGAGTCGCATGTTGATCGCTCAATCGATTCGCCCGAGCCTTTCATCCAGACCAATGTCACCGGCACGCTCCGCCTGCTCAACGCCGCCCGCCACTTTTGGAAATCCCTCCCCGAGGATCGACGCGCCGCATTCCGTTTTCTCCATGTCTCGACAGACGAAGTCTACGGCACACTCGCTCCGAACGACCCAGCCTTCACCGAGACCACACCCTTCGCGCCGAACAGCCCCTACGCCGCCTCGAAGGCCGCCAGCGACCACCTCGTCCGCGCCTTCCACCACACCTACGGCTTCCCCACCCTCACGACGAACTGCTCGAACAATTACGGCCCCTACCATTTTCCGGAAAAACTCATTCCGCTGATGATCCTGAACGCGCTCGATGGCAAGCCGCTTCCCGTCTACGGCGACGGCCAGCAGATCCGCGACTGGCTGTTCGTCGAAGACCACGCCGCCGCCATCTGGCTCGTTCTCCAAAAAGGCCGACTTGGCGAGACCTACAATGTCGGCGGACTCAACGAGCGCGCGAACCTCGATGTGGTGAAAACCCTCTGCGCCCTTCTCGACGAAAAATCCCCCCGCCCCGACGGCGCCAGCTACGCCACGCAGATCGCGTATGTCGCCGACCGCCCCGGCCACGACCGCCGCTACGCGATCGACTGCTCGAAAATCCAAAGCGAACTCGGCTGGTCGCCCCGCGAGTCCTTCGAAACCGGCCTCGCGAAAACCGTCGACTGGTATCTCGCCCACCGCGCCTGGGCCGATGAGATCACAAAGACACGATACAGCCGAGAACGCCTCGGCGGCGTGAAATAAAAGCCGCCCCGCCAAGCACAAACCCCCGATCGGGAGTTGATCTCCTCAAGCGGAACGATAAATTACAGTTCATGGTCGATCTCGAAGAACGCGTTGACGATTTGCATGCGATTCTGGCCGACTTCATGCGCGA
>CAZVPK010000050.1:3865-9288 GCA_964628505.1 uncultured Chthoniobacter sp. | reverse complement strand
CCGCGCCGAGGACAAGGCTCGGTTCGACGAGTGGGTCAAACAAAACGAACTCAACCGCACCCAAGACTCTGCCCATCTCGAAGCGTGGAAACAGGAAAGCGAGCGCAAATACGAACAAGTCCAAATTCAAAGCGCCCAAGCCACCGCCAGTCTCGAAGCGTGGAAACAAGAGAACGAGCGCAAGCGCACCCAAGCCGCCGCCGATCTCGAAGCGTGGAAGCAGGAGAACGAGCGCAAGCGCGCCCAAGCCGCCGCCGATCTCGCCGAGTGGAAGAAAGAAGCCGACCGCAAATTCGAGCAGGCCGAGCGCGAGCGGAAGGATTTCAACCGCCGCCTCGCCGAGGCCACCGACTCCCAGGGCTTGATGATCGAGAACATGGTCTGGCCGAATCTCCGCCGCATCGCCAGGCAGGTGTTCCGCGGAGGCGAAGTCGTTTTCTCCGGCATCCGCCTCAAGCGCCGCCTCCCGTCCGACCGCGGACGCGTCATGGAACTCGACCTCCTCGCCGTCGGCGAAAACGAGGTCCTCGTCTGCGAGGCCAAGAGCAAGGTCGATCCCTCGAAAGTCCGCGAGTTCCTCGACAAACTCCGCGACTTCCCCGTGTTCTTTCCCGATTACGCCGGCCTCGTGCTGCGTCCAATGATCGCCAGCATTTATTTCGAGGAGTCCGTGATCAACCACATGACCAACCTCAATGTCATCGCCCTCGGTTTCGGCGACGAGACCATGGAGGTCCTCAACCCGCAGGCCTTCTCCGGCCCCGCCGCCTAGCCCGCAAAAAGGGCTGGCGCATTTTCCCCCGACCCAAAACACTCCCGCATGCAACACGACTCCCAGCGCCGCGGCATCATCCTCGCCGGAGGCTCCGGCACACGCCTCTACCCGCTCACCATCGCCGTCAGCAAGCAACTCATGCCCGTTTACGACAAGCCGATGGTTTACTACCCGCTATCGGTCCTCATGCTCGCCGGCATCCGCGAGATTCTTCTCATCTCCACGCCCGACGACCTCCCGCTCTTCCAGCGCCTCCTCGGCACGGGCGAGCAATTCGGCATCACGCTCCAATACGCTGAGCAGCCCCGCCCCGAAGGCCTCGCGCAGGCCTACCACATCGGCGCGGAATTCATCGGAGAAAAACCCTCCGCGCTCGTCCTCGGCGACAACATTTTTTACGGCCAATATTTTTCCGAGGCGGTGGAAAACGCCGACGCCCGGCTCGAAGGCGCCACCATCTTCGGCTACCATGTCGCCGAGCCCTCGGCCTACGGCGTCGTCGAATTCGCCCCCGACGGCCGCGTCCTCTCCCTCGAGGAAAAACCCGCCAAGCCGAAATCCAACTTCGCCGTCCCGGGCCTCTATTTCTACGACCGCCGCGCCGTCGAGATCGCCGCCAACCTCCAGCCCTCCGCCCGCGGCGAACTCGAGATCACCGACCTCAACCGCCGCTACCTCGAAGAGGAAAAACTCCATGTCGAACAACTCGGCCGCGGCACCGCGTGGCTCGACACCGGCACCCACGAATCCCTCATGGAGGCCGCCGAGTTCGTGAGCGTGATCGAGCGCCGCCAGGGCCTCAAGATCGCCTGCCTCGAGGAAATCGCCCTGCGCAACCACTGGATCACCCTCGCCGACCTCGAGCGCCAAATCGCCCGCCTCGGCAAATCCAGCTACGGCGCCTACCTCCGCCGCCTCCTCAAGTAATCCGGCCTTGAGCGTCGGGGGCGCGGTCGGTAAGCACTTCGCATGAGATTTTTGATCCCCGCGCTCGCGCTTTGCCTGCTCCTTTCCGCCTGCGATTCCAAAAAACCCGACGCCGCCCCCTCGCCCGCTCCCGCCGCCGCCGCAGCCAAGCCGGTCATCAAAGACGCCCTCGAGTTCCCGGAAACCGAAGTCGGAGATAAAAACACGCTCTCCCTCACGCTCGAAAATCCCGGCACCGCCCACCTCAATGTCGTCGCCGTCTCCTATCCCGAAGGCTTCACCGGCGAGGAGGAGCCGTTCTCCGTGGACCCCGGCGCGAGCCGTTCGCTTGAAGTCGTCTTCTCGCCCGACCGCCCCGGCGCCTTTGCAGGAAACATCACCGTCTCCGCGGGCGATACCACGCTGGAAATCCCTGCCACCGGCAGCGCCAAGGAAAAAAACGGCGTCCTCGAGTTGTCGGGCGATTTGACATTCGAGGAGGTCTCCATCGGCGAAACCTCCGCCGCCACGCTCGTCCTCAAAAACACCGGCAACGCCCCGCTCCATGTCGCCGGGATCACGCTCCCCGAGGGCTTCCGCGGCACTTTCAGCGGCTCGATCGAGCCGGGCGCCGAGCGCAAAACCCGCCTCGTCTTCCAACCCTCGTCCGCCAAAAAACACACCGGCCCGCTGACCATCGAACTCACCTCCGGCACCGGCCAAACCTCCCTCGATCTCTCCGCCAACGCCACCCCTCCCCCGCCCGCTCCGCCAGGAATGATCACGGTTCCCGCCGGAACCCTCCCCGAATCCTCGCCGCTTGCCGGGGAAAGCGTGACGACCTTCCACATCGCCCCCTACGAAACGACCTGGGGCGAATGGAACGCCGTTCGCGAATTCGCCGCCCTCAACGGCTACGACCTCCCCGCCGCGCCCGCCGATGCGGATTCCAACCGCCCCGTGCGCGGCATCTCCTGGCTGGACGCCCTCAAATGGTGCAACGCGCGAAGCCAAATGGACGGCTTGCCTCCCGTTTATTTCATCGAGGGCGAGGTTTTTCGCACCGGCGATGCGACTCCGAAGGCCGAACCGAATTCCGACGGTTACCGCCTGCCGACCGAGGCGGAATGGGAGTGGGCCGCCCGCGGCGCGCTTTCCGGCAACGAGGAGGCCTTCAGCGGAAGCGACGATTTGAACGAGGTGGCCTGGAATTGGGACAACGCCACCACCGCGGGCGAGAATCTTCTCGATGGTCGCGGAACCGCCGCCGTGGGTTTGAAAAAACCGAACAAACTCGGCCTCCACGACATGAGCGGTAATGTGGCCGAATGGTGTTGGAACGAATCCGAAAACGGCGCGCGCCGCGTCCGTGGCGGAGCCTGGTTCGGTTCCCCCGCCGATTGTGCCGTCTCGGCCCGCGCCTCGAACCCGCCCGCCGGAGCCGATTTCATCGGCTTCCGCACGGCCCGCAACCGCGCCATCACGCCGGTGCAGGAGTCCGATAAAAAATCCCCGCCGGCCTTCGCCACCAAATCCAGCCTGCCCGGCGCCGTGGCGGGCTCCCCCTATTCCACCTCCATCGAAGTGGAGGGCGGCAAGGCACCGGTCTCCCTCGCCCTCGAGGATGGAAACACGCTCCCGGCGGGCCTCTCGCTGGTTGGCAACGAAATCGCAGGCACACCCGCCGCGGCGGAAGCCGCCACATTCACCCTTGTCGCCACCGATTCCTCGAATCCGGTCCGCCTCTCGGCGGAACGCAAATTCACTCTTCGCGTCGCTCCCTACGGGTTGTCGGTTTCCGCCGACCCCGCCTCGATCCAAGCCACCTACAACGAACCGGTCTCGATTTCCTTTCAAGCCCAAGGCGGCGAGGCCCCCTACCGTTGGACCGCCGAGAGCCCGCTTCCAAGCGGTCTCGCGCTCGACTCCCGAACCGGCGAACTCTCCGGTTCCCCCGCCACGGCAGGCCCCTTCTCGCTCGCCCTGCGCGTTCGCGACGCCAAAGGCTTCAGCGCCACCCGTGTCGTTCCAGCCACCATCGGAGTGGCCCCCGTCGCGCTCGCCGCCGATCCTTCCGACGCCCCGGAATCCACTGCCGGCCTGCCTTTCAACTGGTCCGTGCAAATCACCGGCGGCGTTCCTCCCTACTCGGCGAACGCCTCCGCCTCCACGCCCCTGCCCGAGGGCCTCTCGATCTCCACCCGCGGAAACACCGCCACGCTTTCCGGCAAGCCCGAACCCTCCGGCGATTTCTCGGTCACTCTCGAAGTGAAGGACTCCAGCAACCGCCAAGCCGCGCTCGACCTCAAATTTTCCGTCAAGCCCTACGATCTCGCCATCGCCCCCGACCTCGCCAAATCACTCAAGGGAAAATTCCGCGAACCGCTCGACCTGCCTTTCACAGCCACCGGCGGCAAGCCGCCGTATGTCTGGTCCCTCGAGGGAAAGCTTCCGTCGGGCGTTTATTTGAGCCGCTTGGGAGGCCTCAAAGGAAATCCCGCCGCCGAGGGCGAATTCCCGGTCACCGTCCAAGTCACCGATGCCAACCGACTCTCCGCCTCGGTGGACGCCGTCCTTGAAATCACCGTCGATCCGCTTCAAATCACCGCCGAACCCGCCGAAGCCACGGCCGGCCTGCCGTTCAACCAACCTTTCAAAATCCAAGGCGGCATCCCGCCCCACACCGTCCAACTCGCTGAAGGCTCCACCCTCCCCGAAGGCCTCGTTCTGGCCACCTCCGGCCTTTCGGGAAAACCCGCCGCCGCCGGAAATTTCGCATTCACCGTTGTGGCCAACGATTCCAGCGGTCTCCAATCCCCGCTCGACCTCTCGCTCGCCGTCAAACCCTACGACCTCGCCGTCAAAACCCCGATGCCGAAGGGCGCCTATGGCCAACCCCTCGAGGTCATCCTCACCGCCGACGGCGGCAAGCCGCCCTACACCTGGTCGATCGAAGGAAAACTCCCGTCCGGCCTGTCTTTGACCCGTGCCGGAAAAATCTCGGGAACTCCCGCCGCCGCCGGAGATTTTTCAATCGTCTTGAAAGTCACCGATGCCAACCGACTCTCGGCCTCCGCGAACGCCACCCTCGCGATCACTGTCGATCCGCTCCAAATCACCGCAGCCCCCGTCGAGGCCACCGCGGGCCTGCCGCTCGACCGGCCCTTCACCATCCAAGGCGGCGTCCCTCCCCACACCGTCCAACTCGCGGAAGGCTCCACCCTCCCCGAGGGACTCGTGCTGGCCGCCTCAGGCCTTTCGGGAAAACCCGCCGCCGCCGGAAATTTCGCATTCACCGTTGTGGCCAACGACTCCAGCGGTCTCCAAGCCCCGCTCGACCTCTTGCTCGCCGTCAAACCCTACGACCTCGCCATCGACTCCCCGCTCCTCGCCGGCACGCTGCGCGAACCGCTGGAGATCCCGCTCTCCGCCACCGGCGGCAAGGAACCCTATGTTTGGTCGATCGAGGGAACCCTCCCCTCCGGCCTCTCTCTCGGCCGCGCCGCCAAGCTCCAAGGCACCCCCGCCGAATCGGGAAAATTCCCCGTCGTTCTCAAGGTCACCGACGCCAATAAAATTTCGGTCACCGCCAACACGACAGTCACAATCGCCGAGCCCGCTCCGACTCCCACTCCGACTCCCTCTCCCACTCCCACTCCGACTCCCACTCCGACTCCCGAACCAACCCCCGCGCCCGCCGTTCAAGGCGACGAAATCGAAGTCGAGGGCGGCACCCTCCCGC
>CAZVPK010000050.1:0-3765 GCA_964628505.1 uncultured Chthoniobacter sp. | reverse complement strand
CCCGCGCCCGCCGTTCAAGGCGACGAAATCGAAGTCGAGGGCGGCACCCTCCCGCTCACATCGACACTCGCGGGCCGAACCGTCGGCAACTTCTCCATCGCGCGCACCGAAGTCACCTGGGGCGATTGGAAAAAAATCCGCGCCCGCGCCGCCGACCTCGGCTACGACATCGCCGAAGCCGGCGAGGGCTCGGGGGACAAACATCCGGTCCGCAATGTGAGTTGGTTCGATGCCGTGAAGTGGTGCAACCTCCGCAGCGAGATCGAGGGCCTCGATCCCGCCTATGTCGCCGAGGGAACGGTCTTCCGCAACGGCGAAAAAACGCCGGAACTCTCGCCCGGCGCGAACGGCTACCGCCTGCCCACCGAGGCCGAATGGGAATGGGCCGCTCGCGGCGGCAAATCCTCGCAAGGCCACACCTACAGCGGCTCCGACGACCCAGCCGCCGTCGCGCTCCACGCCGCCAACAATCCCGCCTCCGGCACCAAACCCGCCGCCTCCCTCGCCGCGAACGAACTCGGCCTCCACGACATGAGCGGCAATGTGCGCGAGTGGGTGTGGGACTCCCACAAAAACTACCGGCGGTTCCGCGGCGGCGGTTTCAACGACGAAACCTTCGGCGTCACCGTCTCGGGCAGCGATTTCAACTACCCGAACCGCCGCACGCCCGACACCGGCTTCCGCACGGTTCGCGGCCAAACGCAATAAGCCATGGCCGGCCACAACAAATGGTCCAAGATCAAACGCCTCAAGGCGGTCCTGGACTCCAAGCGCGGAAAAATCTTCTCCCGCTACGCAAAGGAAATCGCCGTCGCGGCGCGACTCGGCGGCGGCGATCCCGCCATGAACCCCCGCCTCCGCGCCGCCATCCAGGCCGCCCGCGCGGAGAACATGCCGAATGACAACATCGACCGAGCCATCCGCAAAGGCACCGGCGAAGGCGGCTCCGGAGCCGCTGTCGAGGAACTCGTCTACGAAGGCTACGCGCCGGGCGGGGTCGCGCTTCTGATCGAGGCGGCCACCGACAACAAAAACCGCACCGCCGCCGACCTTCGCGCGATTTTCAACGACCTCGGCGGCAACCTCGCCTCCTCCGGCAGCACCGCGTATTTGTTCGAGCGCCTTGGCACCCTCGAAGTCCCCGCTTTTGCGTCCGACGAGGACCGTCTCCTCGAAATCCTCCTCGAAGCCGGCGCGGGCGATTGCGAATTCCACGACGACCGCTTCCACATCTCGACCCCGCCCGACCGCCTCGCCGCCGTGGCCGACGCCCTCCGCGCCGCCGGTTACCAACCCGCCTCCGCCAAGCTCACCTACGAACCGAAAACCACCACCGCCATCGACGAGGAAACCGCCGCGCGCGTCCAGGAGGTCTGCGACGAACTGGAAAATCTCGACGATGTCCTCGAGGTGCACACGAACCATGAGGTTTGACGGCGACATCGACGCGCCCTACTCCCACCTCCTCCGCGTGGCCGAGGACGAACTCCGCGAAGCCATGGCCTCGCTCCCTCCGGAAATCCGCGACCCGCTGCGCGGCGTGCCTGTGATTTTCGAGGAGTTCCCCTCCCCCGAGGCGCTCGAGGACGGCATCGCGCCCGACCAACTCGGCGTCTTCGAAGGGGCACAGGTTCTGGAATCCGGAGTCCCGCAACCCCCGCGCATCGTCGTGTGGCTCGGCAACCTCTGGGACATGTGCGAAGCCCGCGAAGCCGCCTACCGCGAGGAGGTGCGGGTCACCCTCCTCCACGAATTCGGCCACTTCCTCGGCTGGGACGAGGAAGACCTCCTCGACCGCGGCCTGGACTGAATCAAAGCGCCACCAGGAGGGTCCTGCTTGTCAGGACCGGAGCGGTTCCCGCAAACCCATCGATCCGGCTCTGTCACGACAACCCGCATCGACAATCCAGCCGGTCTCGGCCTCCATCTTCGCCTCGGCGGGCGACATGCAGCGAAGACCATGGCGTTTCATGATCGCCTCCGATTCCCGCACGGACAGGTCGCCCACCGGGCGAGGCAGTCCTCAAGGTAGGTTTCGGCATTTTCCGCGCAGTTGCGGATGGCATATCGATTACCGTTCCTTCGACCTCTTCGCCAACTCGTCGGTGTTGAGCGGGCGGCGGACGAGTTTGTAGGAGGCCAACAACCCGTCGACCATCTTCCTCGCCTGGGGAACCGTCTCGGGATTCTCGGGCTGGTAGCCCGCGTGGAGGATTCCGACACCCGCGGGGCGGGCCGTGATGCGAATTTCCCGGCGGGTTCCGCTGGCATCCAGAAACGAAACCGTTCCCGAGCGGTGCTCCACACCGTCGATTTTTGCGGTCTCCACATTCGTGAATTCGACTTCCTGATTGAACGCCTTCGACAAATGCCGCGATTCGGTTTCGAAGAAGGCGTCGAGTTTTTCCGCATCCCCCATGCCGGCGAAGCCCGCGGGAAGTTCGGAGGGCGCGAGAAAATTGATCTGAAGCGGATTGCCCAGATAATGGAAGCGGTCGAGCGAATCGCGTCCCAGCGCGTTGGGAACCAGATAGGTGCCGTAGGTGTCCGGCCCTCCGATCTCGGGAATAAAAACCAACAACCCCTCCGCGCGAACGATCGCAACCTGTTCGTTGGATTGCGCGGGCGGGGCGAGAAGAAGAACGGCCAGAAGCGCGGCGACGGGGGACTTGAACATGAACCCTGTGAAAATCCAGAACCCCGCCGATGTCAAGCCCCCGCCCCAGCCCCCGGACTCGTCGCCGTGGCCGAGGAGGAACTCCGCGCCACGATGACGTCGTTTCCACCCGAAATCCGCACTCCGCTTCGCGCCGTGCCAAAGATTTTTGAAAAATTCCCCTCGCCCGAGTCGCTGGCGGACGGCATCGCGGTCGAGCAGTCGGGTGTTTTCGGAAGGCGCGCAGGTTTTCGAATCCGGAGTCCTCGACCCCCTGGGCCTCGTCGCGCGGCGCGGCAACATCCGGGACATCGGCGAAGCCTGCGAAGCCGCCTGCCGCGAGGAGGCGCGGACCACGCCCCCCCACGAGTCCGGCCAATTCCGCGGCCGGGACGGGGACGAGTTTTTCGAACACAGTTTGGAATAACCAAAGGTTCTCATTGCCCCGGGGGCGGAAAGTCATTACATTCCGCCCCTTTTCGAAATGTCCGGTCTTTCCTTGGAAGTTATTCTCATTTTGGTGCTCTTGTTGGCGAACGGTTTGTTCGCCATGGCCGAAATCGCCGTCGTCGCCTCCCGCAAGGCCCGTCTCAAAAACATGGGCGACGAAGGCCATCCCGGCGCCAAGCTCGCCCTCGCGCTCGCCAATTCCCCGGGCCGTTTCCTCTCGACCGTCCAGGTGGGCATCACCTTTGTCGGTGTGCTCGCCAGCGCCATCGGCGGCGCGAACATCGCCGACCGCCTGGCCGGAATTTTCGACAAAATTCCCGCCATCGCCCCCTACTCCGCCGTGCTTTCCCTCACGATTGTCGTGGCGGCCATCACCTACCTTTCGGTCATCATCGGCGAACTCGTCCCGAAACGCATCGCCCTCAACAACCCCGAGCGCATCGCCTCGAACCTCGCCCGCCCCATGAACGGATTGGCGAAGATTTTCTCCCCGCTCGTCAACCTGCTCAATTTCTCCAGCGACTCGCTCATGGCCGCCCTCGGCATCCGCAAACCCAAGGAGGCCGTCGTCTCCGAGGAGGAGGTCCGCGTGCTCATCGACGAGGGCCTGAGCGCGGGCATTTTCAAAAAAGCCGAAAAGGAAATGGTCGAGGGCGTCT
>CAZVPK010000049.1:0-14554 GCA_964628505.1 uncultured Chthoniobacter sp. | reverse complement strand
GAGTCGGTGCCTTCACAGGCGGGACGCCTGTGCCCCCTTCTTGTTCGGCGGCGGGAGCCGAGGGGATTTCGAGGCGGTCTTGGATGACTTGGATTTCGGGGGGGAGTTTTTTGAGGGACGGGGGTTCGTCGGTGCGGTGGGTTTTTCCGTTGAGCCACACGCGGAGGTAGCCTTGGCCGGCGAGGAATTCGAAAAAGTCGGCGGGCTTGGTGTTTTCGGGGACGCGGAGGGGAAAGGCGACGAGGAGGGTTTTTCCGGCGTGGGCGGCGAGGATTTGGCGTTGGATCGAGGCCGGGGTGCCGGGGACGATTTCGCGCTCGCATTTCGGGCAGAAGGCTTTGGCGGCGCGGGGGAAGAGGAGTTTAAGGTAGTCGTTGATCTCGGTGATCGTGCCGACGGTCGAGCGGGTGGTGCGGACATTGTTCGCCTGCTCGATGGCGATGGCGGGGGGGATGCCTTCGATGCTGTCGGCGAGCGGTTTGTCCATCCGCTCGAGGAACTGGCGGGTGTAGGGACTGAAGGTCTCCACATAGCGGCGCTGGCCTTCGGCATAAATGGTGTCGAAGGCGAGGCTGGATTTGCCGCTGCCGCTGGGTCCAGTAACGACAATGAGCTTCCCGAGGGGAAGCTCAAGGTCGATGGACTGGAGGTTGTTTTGTTTGGCTCCGCGGAGCCGGATGGAATCCACGAGTGGGATTCGGCCGGTCAGGAAGCCTGTTGCGTGTTGCGCAACTCCTCGGTGCGGAGAAGCACGCGTTGGCGCATGATTTTTCCGGATTTGAATTTCACGGTGGCGCGGGCCGGGATCACGACATCATGTTCGGGTTTGTTGGGATTGCGTCCAACACGGGATTTGGTGAGGCGGACCTCGAAAACGCCGAAGTTTCGAAGCTCGACATCGCGACCGGTCGCGAGGGCGTCGGTGATGCCGTCGAGGGTCATTTGAATGACGGTGAAGACGTCTTGTTGGATGAGTCCGGTTTTTTTGCTGATCTGCATGACCAGATCCCGTTTTGTTAAGTTAGCCATATGTGAGTAGGATTATGGTTGGTTTTAGTGAGAAATTCTGAATAGCGAATGGCTTGGCGCGACGCAAGGGGATTCGGGAAAAAAATCGCGGAACCGTTCGCCGGGGTGACGGCGGGTTGTCAGGGGTTTTGCGGGCCGACCGTTCCGTCGATGCTGACGGTGGCGCGGGTGCCTGAAGGAGCGGCGAGGTCGGTGTCAAGGACAATCGAGGCGCGGCCGGACTGGTCGATTTCGCGGATGGTTCCGCCGCGGGCGGGTGTGGGGTCGCCGACGATGGAGACCACGACGCGCTGGCCGGCCTGGATTTTTTTGGAGGCGGGAAAAACCGCGGAGATTCCGGGGACTCCGTCGATCAGGACGACTTCGGCGTGTTCGGCGAAGGGGTGGGTGCGCGAGTAGTTCCAAGTGGTGGCGAAAAAACCGCCGACGCAGAGGGCGAGGACGACGAGCGCGACGAGCGGGCCGTTGCGGGAGGTTTTTTTGGCGGGGTCAGCGGGCATGGCGGGCGAGGGCGGTCTCGAAATCGGAGAGGCAGGCGGCGATGCCGCGGGGGTCGCGGAGGAGCGAGGTGCCGACGAGGGCGGCGTGGAATTTTTCGGCCACGGAAGGGATGGATTCGGGGGTGAGTCCGCTTTCGGCGACGCGGAGGGTCGAGGGCGGGAGGAAATCGACGAGGTCGAAGGCCGACATTTCGAGGCTGAAGTCGTGATCGGAGGACCCGGAGGCACCGACGAAGCCGGAGGTGGTTTTGAATTTCCGGCTGTTGATGCCGACGATCTTCGCGGCGGGCGGGAGGAGTTCGATTTCCTCGCGGGTGTGGATTTCGAAGAGGGCTTCCATGCCGAGGCCGAGGGCGGTTTGGTGGAAGTCGCGGAGGCGGGCGGCGTCGAGGACGTTTGCCATGAGAAGAATGGCGTCGGCCCCGTGGGCGCGGGCTTCGAGGATTTGGTATTCGTCGAGGAAGAAATCCTTCCGGAGGACGGGTTGGGGGACGCGGGCGCGGATGGCGGCGAGGTCTTCGATGCCCTGGCCGAAGTGGGTGCGGTTGGTCAAAACGGACACGGCGCGGACGTGGCTGGAGGCGGCGTAGGCGGACGCGGCGTCGCGGATGTTTTCCTCGCGCATCGGGCCGACGCTGGGGGATCGGCGTTTGATTTCGGTGACGAGGCCGAAGCCGTCGCGGGACAAGGCGGCGGCGAAATCGCGGGGCGGCGGGGCATCGGAGAGGCGCGCCTGGATTTCGGAGAGGGGAGTGGCGGATTTCGCGGCGGCGACCTCGGCGCGGACGTCGGCGAGGATTTGGTCGAGGATGGTTTTCAAGGGCGGGTTTTCGGGTAGCTGCCGAGGATTTTGACCGCGCGGCAATTGCGCTCGAGTTGGGCGAGGAGGCCGGATTTTTCGAGTTCCTCGAGGTGGCCGTCGGCTTCGACAAAAAAGCGCGATTCGGCGGCTCCCGGGGAGACGGGGCGGCTGGCGAAATGGATGAGGTTGATGCCGAGCTGGCGGAAGGGGTCGAGCGCGCTCACGAGCGAACCGGCCTTGTCCTCGATAACGAGCATGATCATCGTGCGGTCGGCCCCCGTGGGTTGGTTGAGTTGGTGCCCGAGGGCGATGAAGCGGGCTCCTGGGGAGGATTCGGGGGCGATTTCGGCGCAAATGCGGAGGTCGGTGTCGGCGAGGCAGTCGAGGGTGGGGGAGGAAAATCCGTGTTCGGGTTCCTCGAGCGGGGCGACTCCGCAGTCGGCCTTGTGGTTTTGCGTGGCGGAAAAAACCTCGGCGACGGTGGGGCAGGGGTGGTAGCCGACGCTCGATCCGAAACGGCCGAGGGCGGCCTGGTGGGAGGAGCTGCCGGAGGGGCCGAGGCAGGCGATGGCGATGTTTTTCTCGAGGGCCAGCGAGGCGGACATGATCTCGCGATAGATGGCGCGGATCGACTCGGGGCGGAGCGGGCCTTGGTTCCGCTCGCAGAGGCTGCGAAGGAGGCGAATCTCGCGGTCCGGGGCGTAGATCGGGAGGGAGGCGCGGTTTTTGATGACGCCGATTTCCTTGGCGAGGACGGCACGCTGGTTGAGGAGGCGCAGCAACTCGGTGTCGATGGCGTCGATTTGTTTCCGGAGGGAATCGAGGGAGGACATGGAGAAGTTTTAAGTTTTAAGAATTACGTTTTAAGTTTGTGGATCGGGGGTCGGTGAGGGGGCGGCGTCGGTGTCTGGCACAGGCGAGACGCCTGCGCCCTCTTCTTCGGCGGGCGGTGGTTCCGGGGTCGGTGAGGGTGCGGGGGATTCTTGGGAAGCAGGTGCTTCGGGAGTTGCGGGGGGGTCGGCTTTGGGGAGGGGGATTTTCCGGAGTTCGGAGGCGTTGGGGAGGTCGTCGAGGTTTTTCAGGCCGAAGTGCTCCATGAAAAACTGGGTCGTTTCGTAGAGGAGGGGGCGTCCGGCGATTTCGGCGCGTCCGGCGATGCGGACGAGGTTGCGATCGAGGAGGGTTTGCATCACGCCATCGACCGCGACGCCGCGGACGGCTTCGATGTCGGCGCGGGTGATGGGTTGGCGGTAGGCGATGATGGCGAGGGTTTCCATGGCCGGGGCGCTGAGGCGGGCCTGGCGGTTCTCGGGGAAGAGTTGGCGGAGCCAGGGGGCGAAGTCGGCCTTGGTCACCAACTGCCACCCGGCGGCGCTTTCGCGGATTTCGAAGGAGCGGCCGGTTTCGGCGAATTCCTTTTCGAGTTGTTCGATGGCGTCCTGGAGTTGCGGGGCCTTGACCTTGGCGAAGCAGGCGATGGAGGGATTCTCTTTCGCGGCCTCGGCGGCTCCTTTGAGGAAGGTCGAGAGTTCTTTCGCGGAAACCGGTTTTTGCGAGGCGAAGAGGATGGCCTCGACGATCCGGTGGAGCGGGAAGGCGGGTTCGGGCGTTTCCGGCGGGAGTTCGGGGGAGCCGGGTGCTTCGACGGATTCGGGATTTTCAATGGGTTCTTCGGTGCTCATGCGAACAGGGGTTGGGCGTCGCCGATGCGGTCGATCCAGATTTCCCCGAAGTGGGCCTCCTGGCGGACGCGGAGTTGTTTGAGGCGGATGAGTTCCAGCATGGCGAGGAAGGTCACGACAATTTCGGTGCGGCTGGCGGCGTCGGCGAAAAGCTCCTCGAAGCGGAGCGGGGTGCCGGGTTGGGCGAGTCGCAGGACATGGTCGATCTTCTCCGAGACGGTGAAATTCTCCGCGAAGATTTCGCGAAGGTCCTCCTTTTTGGCATCGAGGCGCTTGAGGATTTTCTGGAACGCGTGGATGAGATCGAAGATTCCGACCTCCTCGACGAGAAGGTTCTCGGCGGGCGGGAGGTCCGGCGTGGCGGGCACGCGGGCGAAGAGGTTTTGCTGCATCGCCTCGTGGTCGCGGAGTTTCGCGGCCGCCTCCTTGAATTTCTTGTATTCGATGAGCTGGCGGATGAGTTCGAAGCGGGGATCGTCCTCCTCGGCGTCCTCCTCCGCCATTTGCTGGTCGGCGGGGAGGAGCGTGCGGCTTTTGATGTAAAGCAGGTTTGCGGCCATGACGATGAACTCGCCCGCGAGCTCGATGTTCAGGACCTGAAAGGCCTCGATGTAGGCGAGGTATTGCTTCGTGATCCTCTCGATCGAGATGTCGTAGATGTCCACCTCGTCGCGCTTGATGAGGTAGAGCAGAAGATCGAGGGGACCCTCGAAGACGTCGAGTTTGACCTTGTAGTCGTCCACCAGGCGTCAACGCCGCTTGTAGCCGCGTTTTTCCGCCTCGCGCAGCTGTTGGGTGCGGTGCTTGACGAGTTCCTTGTGCTTGGTCTTGAGCTTGCTGATCTGGCGCGAAAGCTTGTCCACGACCTTGTCGATGGCGGAGTAGAGGTCGGCCTCGGAGTCCTCGGCATGGATGTCGGGGCCCGGGAGGGCGAGGTGCACCTTCACATGGTAGGGCTTCTTCCGGTCGTGGTTGTGGAGAAGCACGATGTGGGCGCCGAGGATCTCCTCGCCGTGGCCCTCGAGGTGGCTCACCTTCTCGGCGACGAATTCGTGGATGGCGCCGGTGAGGGTGAGGTTTCGCGGAGTGATGTGGATTTGCATGACACCATTCTTTTAGGTCGGGGGCGGTTTGTTTTCAGTAAAAATCCACTAGCCATCGGAGCGGGCGGGCGGCTCGACGCCGAGCAGGTCAAGGAGTTTCGGGTAGACGAGCGGGGTGTTCGCCCCGGGTTGGGCGGGGTCGATCATGTCGTGGGGAACGCCGGCCTCGGCGGGGAATTCGTAGGCGAGGATTTCGGCGGGGCCGTTCCGGGCGGCGAGGTTTTTCGAGATCGAATCGGTGAGGGAATTGTCGGCGGCGAGGTCGTTGGCGGTGGTGATGAAAAGAATCCGCCGGCAGCGGGGCGGCGAGGATTCGAGATGTGTGCGGACGTGTCGGGAGAGTTGCACGCTGTCCGCCATGCAACGGGTGCCGAACCGCGGATACGCGTGGGGCGGGCCGGCGAGGGCGTCCTTTTTGTCGGGGTCCCACCACACGTAGAAATTCGGCAGCCGGGAAAAAACCGCGCCCGCCGCGTCGACGGCGGGAGTCGGCAATCCATGGGCTCCGAAGAACGGCGAGAGAATGGCGACCTGGTCGAGGCCGTCGCGGTTTTGTGCCATCCAGGCGGCGGCGACGGCGCTGCCGGAGAGACCGACGAGGGTGGTGCTGTTCCCGAGGCCGGCGGCGATGTCCAGGCCGAGCGAGGCTTGATCGAGGAGGTCCTGCGCGGTTTGGAGTCCCTGTTCGCCGTTGAGTCGGTCGCGAAAGCCGGCCAGGCGCGCGCGGGGAATGACGACGTTGTGGCCTGCGGCGTGGAGGACTTTGGCGAACGGAACGAATTGCTCCGGGCAGTTGGTGAGTCCGTGGAGGAGGACGAAAGTGCGGTCGTTTTTTCGTCCGTGATGGAAAAGTCGGCTCGCGCCTTGTTCGGACAATGGCAGGGCGGATTCGGCGGCGAGGAGGGTTTCGAATTTTTCGAGCGCCTCCTCGAACGAGGCCGCGGGTTGCGGGACCGAGGCGAAAGCGGGAACTTTCCACAGGGTCCAAAGGACCGCTGACGTGCCGACCAAAACGAGCAGGAGAATTTTAATCATCGGAATCTCGGCGCCCATGTCGGACGGATTTTCGCGGCGACCAGGAACGCCGCGCCGATCGCGATCAGGAAAAGGGAGAGGAATTGCCCGCGCGTCAGCATCCCCGTGAGGGGAGCGTCGGGCTCCCGGAAGAATTCGCCGAGGATTCGCAGCAGCGCGTAGGCGATGAAAAAGACGCCGGTGAGAATGCCGTCGGGCAGCCGCAACCGGGTTCGCAGGATCCAGAGGATCGCGAAAAGCGCCGCTCCCTCCAAGAGCGCCGCATAAATCTGGGACGGGTGGCGGGGCGTGAGAAACGTCGACAGAATTTCCGCAAGCCGGGGATTCGAGGCGTTTTCAACGAGGGCCGGGATCGAGTTCCAGAGCGGGTTCGCGGCGGAGGTTCGCTCGAGGACCTCGCCGGCGCGGGCGGGGTCGAGCTCGTGAAGCTCCTTGGGAAATTGCACCGCCCAGGGAACCGTGGAGGGACGTCCGTAGAGTTCGCCGTTGATGAAATTCGCGCAGCGTCCCAGGAACAGCCCGACCGGCGCCGCCACCACGATCGTGTCGCCGACATTGAGCCAGGGGATTTTTTTCCGTCGAGCGTAGACCCAGGTGAACGCCACGATCCCGAGGATGCCGCCGTGGCTGGCCATGCCGCCCTCCCAGAATTTGAAAAACACCAGTGGGTCCGCGAAAAATTCCGCGCGATCGTAGAAAAGCATGTAGCCCAGGCGTCCGCCGAGGATCACGCCGAACAGGGCCGTGCCGGTGATGAAGTCGCCCACCGCCGCGGGAGCGATGTCGCTGAATCCGCGCCGCGCCAGGTGAACGCAGATTCCGTAGGCCGCCACAAACGCCGCCACATAGGCGAGCCCATACCAGCGCAAGCCGAACCCCTCGCCGAATCGGACGAGAAACGGGCTCAAATCGTGGACGTAATACGCGAGCGCGGGATGGATTGGCATTCGAATCGGACGGTGCGATACCATGCGTCCATGCCGGCGGCTTGTCGACTTTTTGGCTTTGGGGAAAATCCCCCCGCGATCCGTGTCGAGGAAATCCCGGCGCCATCGCCCGCGCCCGGCGAGATCGCCGTCCGCATGCTCGCCGCGCCGGTCAATCCCGCCGATCTCAACGTGATCGAGGGAACCTACGGCGAACTTCCCCCGCTGCCCGCCACGATCGGCAACGAAGGCTGCGGCGAGATTTCCGCGCTGGGCGCAGGCGTGGAAAATCTCCGCGTCGGTCAAAAAATCCTCCCGCTCGCCTTCGGCACCTGGGCCCGGGAAATGGTCGTGCCGGCCGACATGGCCATTCCTCTTCCCGACGGCATCGACATCCGCCAGGCCGCGATGCTCGCGGTGAATCCGGCCACCGCCTGGCGGATGCTCCACGACTTCGCCGCGCTCCGGCCCGGAGATTGGATTGTCCAAAACGCCGCCAACTCCGGAGTCGGCCGGGCCGTGATCCAACTCGCCAGGCATCTCGGCCTGCGCACTCTCAATGTTGTTCGGCGTCCCGGCCTTCTCGACGAACTCCGTTCCCTCGGGGCCGACGTCGTGGTCACGGAGGAGGTCGATCTGCGCCGCGAAGCCCGCGAACTTTGCGGGGGCGCGCTTCCCAAGCTCGCGCTCAACGCCGTCGGCGGCGCCAGCGCGTTGAATCTCGCCAACGCCCTTGCGCCCGGTTCGCCGCATGTGACCTTCGGCGCGATGGCGCGCCAGCCGTTGAAAATTCCAAACGGCCTCCTGATTTTCAAAAACCTCGCCTTCCATGGATTCTGGCTGCGGCGCTGGAGGGAGTCCGCGCCGCCACAGGAAATCCGATCCACTTATCAAAACCTCGCCGATCTCGTGGCTCGCGGAATCCTGCACACGCCCGTCCACCGGATTTTTCCCCTGACGGAAATCCTTGCCGCTCTCGCCGAGGCGGGCCGCGCGGAGCGGGGCGGGAAGGTTTTGCTCGCCTTGCGGGAGGAGCCGGGCGGTCCGCAGTGAATCCTAGCGGAGCGGAAGTCGGTAAACCGGGGAGGGGATGGAGAGGTTGTCGGGTCGCGAGAGGACGAATTGCGCGACGGTGATGTGGCGGGTGCCGAAGGCCGCCTCGCAGTAGGCGAGGTAGTAGCGCCATTTGCGCAGGAAGACCTCGTCGAAGCCGAGCGCGCGGACGGCGTCGAGTTTTTCCTCGAAGGTTTCGCGCCAGCGTTTGAGCGTGAGGGCGTAGTGGGGCGCCATGTCCTCGTAGTCGAAAAGATTGAGGTCGCCGCAGGCCCGCAGGGCCTCGCCGATGCGGGCGTTGCTCATCAGGAGCGAGCCGGGGAAGATGTGCTTCTGGATGAAATCCACGCCGTCGCGCAGGATGGCGTATTGGTGGTCCGGGCAGAGGATCGCCTGGAGGCCGGCGAGTCCGCGCGGCGCGAGGAGCGAGTCGATTTTCGCGAAGTAGCCGTCGACATATTTGTCGCCGACGGCCTCGAGCATTTCGATCGAGGCGATCTTGTCGAACTGGCCGCGCAGGTCGCGGTAGTCGCAAAGGAGAAGCTGGATCCGGTCGGAGAGGCCGGCGGCCTGGATGCGGCGTGCGGCCTCGTCGTATTGCTGTTGCGAGATGGTGACGGTGGTGACGCGGCAGCCGAAGGATCGCGCGGCGTGCATGCTGAAGCCGCCCCAGCCGCTGCCGATCTCCAGAACGCTGTCGGTGGGCGCGAGATGCAGGCGGCGGCAGAGTTTGTCGTATTTGCGGACCTGCGCGGTCTCAAGGGGCTCGTCGGCGTTTTCAAAATACGCGCTCGAGTAGGTCATCGTGGGATCGAGCCAGAGGGCGAAGAACTCGTTGCTGAGGTCGTAGTGCTCGCGGATGTTCTCGCGGCTCATGCGGCGGCTGTTCGGGCGGCGCAGGTGGAGAAGGCGGTTGGCGAAATTCAGGAGGTTGAAGGCTCCGGTGCCGCGCCGGTGGCGGGTTTGCAGGGCCTCGGCCTCGTCGGAGTTCAGAATGAACCACGCGATCACCTGGACAAGATCGGGAGTGCTCCATTCGCCCGCCATGTAGGCTTCGGCGAAACCGATCGGCCCGTGGAGCACGCAGCGGCGGAAGAAATTCTCGTCGTGGATGTCGATGCGGGCCTGGACTCCCGCGCCCGGGCCGCCGTAGACGCCGCGCCCGCCGTCGGGCAGCAGGACTTCCAATCGCCCGGTTTTGAGCTTGGCGAAACTGTTCAGGACAAGGCGTCGGAAAAACATCGGGCGCGAACGATGAAGCCCGGGCGCCGCCGAATCAAGGATTCAAGCGCATCCGCAGCCGCCCATGCCGCAGCTGTGCCCGCCGGACGGGGCGACGGATCCGCTTTTTCCGGAGGTCATGATGCCCAGCCCGCCGGTGATGACGCGGCGGATCGGTTCGCCGGTTTCGGGGTGGTGCGTGAAGGCGTCGTCGCGCATGCTTTGGCGGAGTTCGTAGGTGTGGACGGGTTCGCCGGGTGATGCGGGTATGGTTTCGTAGGTGTAGATGGCCATGGCTTTTCTCAAATGCGCGACATGAGCAGTTCGCGTTGGAAGATGAGGTCCTTGGGCAGGGCGCTGTAGAGTTTGATGTAGAGTTCGTCCTGCAGGAGCAGTTCGCGGTGCCACTCGGCGGTGTCGATTTTCTGCGCCTCGGCGAAGATTTCCGGAGTGACGGTCGATTCCAATCCCGCCATGTCGATGTCCGAGTAGTCGGGCAGCCAGCCGATCGGGCTCTCGAGGGCGTGGGCGCCGAGACGGCAGCGCTCGACCATCCATTTGAGGATGCGGGCGTTCTCGCCGAAGCCCGGCCAGAGGAACTTGCCCTCCGCGGTTTTCCGGAACCAGTTCACATGGAAAATGCGGGGGACGTATTTGATGAGTTTGCGCATCTCGAGCCAGTGGGCGAGGTAGTCGCCCATGTTGTAGCCGCAGAAGGGAAGCATCGCCATCGGGTCGCGGCGCACCTGTCCAACCGCGCCGGCCGCCGCGGCCGTTGTCTCGGAACCCATCGTCGCGCCGAGATACACGCCGTGGGACCAGTTGAAGGCCTGGAAAATGAGCGGCATCGTGGTGGAGCGGCGGCCGCCGAAGATGATGGCGCTGATCGGCACGCCGGCGGGATTTTCCCACTCGGGATCGATGACCGGGCAGTTTCGCGCGGGGGCGGTGAAGCGGCTGTTCGGATGGCTCGAGAGAACGGGCTTGCCGTCCTCGCCGGTGCGGCCGGGCGTCCAGTCGTTGCCGAGCCAATCGACGAGATGGGCGGGCGGTTCCTTGGTCATGCCTTCCCACCACACATCGCCGTCGTCGGTGAGCGCGACATTGGTGAAAATCGTGTCGCGTTTGATGGAATCCATCGCGATCGGGTTGCTGGAGTGGGAGGTGCCGGGCGCGACGCCGAAAAAGCCGGCCTCGGGGTTGATGGCGCGGAGGTTTCCATCAGGCCCCGGCTTGATCCACGCGATGTCGTCGCCCACGCAGGTGATTTTCCAGCCCTCGGTTTTGAGGGGTTCCGGCGGCACCATCATCGCAAAGTTGGTTTTTCCGCAGGCGCTGGGGAACGCGGCGGTGACGTAGGTTTTCTCGCCGTCCGGGGATTGCACTCCGAGGATGAGCATGTGCTCGGCCATCCAACCCTCGTCGCGGGCCATGGCGGAGGCGATGCGCAGCGCGAAACACTTTTTTCCGAGCAGGGCGTTGCCGCCGTAGCCCGAGCCGAAGCTCATGATCAGCCGTTCCTCGGGGAAATGGCTGATGTAGGTGTTCGCGGGATTGCAGGGCCAGGGCACGTCCTTCTGGCCGGGCTCGAGCGGCAATCCGACCGAGTGGAGACATTTCACGAAGACCCCGGTGTTTTCGATCTGCCCGTAGACCTCGGGGCTCACGCGCGTCATGGTTTTCATGTTCGCGACGACATAGGGGCTGTCGGTGAGTTCGATGCCGTATTGGGCGATGGGCGAGCCGACGGGGCCCATGCTGAAGGGGATGACATACAGCGTGCGGCCGCGCATGCAGCCCTGGAGCAGGCCCTGGAGGACGGCCTTCATTTTGTCCGGGGCCTCCCAATTGTTGGTCGGGCCGGCGTCCTTTCTGGACTGCGAGCAGATGAACGTGCGCTCCTCGACGCGGGCCACATCGCGGGGATCGCTGCGGACGAGGAGGGAGTTCGGGCGTTTTTCGGGGTTGAGCCAAACGCCCGCGCCGGAGGCCACGATCGCCTCGCGCATCGATTGGTCCTGCTCCTCCGATCCATCGCACCAAAAAATCTCCTTCGGCCGCGTGAGGGCGGCGAATTCCGCGACCCAGGCGAGGATTTCCGGGTTCGCGGGCTTGTCCGCGCCCGCATGGGGAATTGAAATTTGCTCGGTTGTCATCATTTTCGAAGCGTCCATCCCCCGGAATTCCGACTCAAGCAAAACCACGTCATCGCCGAATCAGGTCTTCACCCCCGGAGACTCCGCCCCCGGGTCTTGCGGCAGGAGGTCCGGGCGCCGGCGGCGGGTGGCCTCGAGCGCGGCTTGACGGCGCCATTTTTCGATTTCGGCGTGGTGTCCGCCCAGGAGCACATCGGGCACTTTCCACCCCTTGTAGTCGGCGGGCCGCGTGTAGTGGGGATGGTCGAGAAGGCCGTCGGCGAAGGAGTCCCTCTGCGCCGATTCGATGTCTCCGAGCACCCCGGGAATCAGTCGCACGACGGCATCGGCGACCACCAGCGCGGGCAGGACCCCGCTGGTGAGGACATAGTCGCCGATGGAAATTTCGTCATCGACCAGATGGTCGGCCACGCGCTGGTCGATGCCCTCGTAGTGGCCGCACAGAAAAACCAGGTCCTTTTCGAGGGCGAGTTCCCGCGCGACGGCATCGGAAAACGGGCGGCCCTGCGGGGAGAGCAGAACGACCCTGGTGTCCGGCGAGCGGAGATCCGCCAGCGCGCGTTCGATGGGTTCGATTTTCATGACCATGCCCGGCCCTCCTCCGTAGGGGGTGTCGTCCACGGTCCGGTGGCGGTCGCTGGTCCAATCGCGGAGGTCGACGGCTTCGAGGCGGGCAAGGCCTTTTTCGACGGACCGCTTGAGGATGCTCTCGCCGAAAACGCAGCGGCAGACCTCGGGAAAGATGGTGAGGATTTGGATTTTCAAAGGAACAAAAAGAAGATTGATGCCCGCAGGCGGCCGAATCTGCTTTAATTCCCCACCGTGCCCAAGTCCAGAAACAGCCGGAAGTCCCCCAGATCCCGACGGGGCGCGAAGCCGCTCGGCCGCGAGCGTCGCCGGAAGCGCCACGGGTTGCTGGTGTCCTTGTTCAAGATCGCGCTGGTGACCCTGCTTTTGTGGGGCACGGTGGCCGCGGGGTATTATGCCTGGGCGCTCACTTTCGATCTCAAGGAGATCGACGAGATGGACCAGCGGTCGGTCATTCTCGACCACGAGGGGAAATACTACTCGCGGCTGGCGGGGGACAATCGCGAGGTCGTGCCGTTCGACAAGGTCTCGAACGATTTCATCAACGCCCTCCTCTGCCGCGAGGACACCCGCTTCTACAGTCACTACGGTGTCGATCCGATCGGCATCGCCCGCGCCGTGGTGCGGAACCTCATGCTCGGAGGATTCCGCGAAGGGGCCAGCACGCTCACGCAGCAACTCGCGCGGAACAGTTTCACCCTCGGCGGAAAAACCCTTCACCGCAAAGCCATCGAGGCCGCGCTTGCCTTCCGCATCGAGACCGAGCTCACCAAGGAGGAAATCCTCGAGGCCTACATGAACCGCATCTACTTCGGCGCCGGAACCTGGGGGGTGGAGGCCGCAAGCCAGACCTGTTTCGGCAAGCCCGCCTCGCGCCTCAACCTGCAGGAGGCCGCGACCCTCGCCGGGTTGATCCGCAGCCCGAACCGCCTCTCGCCGCTCGTCAATCCGGAGGCCTCGATCCGCGAGAGGAACACGGTCCTCGGCCGCATGCTGGATCTGGGCATGATCACGCGGCTTCAGCATGACGAGGCGGCCGCGAGCCCCCTGGAGGCCTTGCCCCGCACCTCCACCTCGCCCGAGGCGAACTGGGCGATGGACGCCATCCTCCGCGAACTCGAACTGGTGCTCGACGACGGACAAATGGCCGGAGGCGGCCTGAAAATCTTCACCACCATCGATGGCCCGCTCCAGCGCGCGGCGGAGGCGGCGGTGAGCGGACGCCTTCTGCAGGTCGAGGCCCTTCCCGCCTACCCGCACAAGCCGATCGGCGACTTCGCCGAACGCAAATTGGACGGCGAGAAATCCGCGCCGTATCTCGAGGCCGCCGCCATCGCGCTGGACAACCGCTCCGGGGGAATCCGCGCCATCGTCGGCGGGCGCGATTATTCCAAAAGCAAGTTCCACCGCGCCCTCTTCGGCAAGCGCCAGGCCGGCTCCGTGGTGAAATCGTTTGTCTACGCCAGCGCCTTCGAGGCCGGCCTCGCTCCGAACGAACCGGTCTCCGACGACCGCATCCAACCCGGCGAGATCCCCCGCAAATACGGCGCCTACAGCCCGGCGAACTCCGACGGCGAATATCGAGGCGTGCGCTCCGCCGGAGAGGGCCTTGTCGATTCCCGCAACACCATGACCGTCCGGCTGGGAATGCGCGCCGGGTTGGACCGCATTGCCAACATGATCCAGCGCGCCGGCATCGCCGGGGACCCTCCGCGCTTTCCCGCCCTCTGCCTCGGCGCGTTCGAGACCAGCCTCAAGGACATCACCGCGGCCTACACGGTCTTCGCCACCGGCGGGGAAAAGCTCCAGCCCTTCATCATCGACCGCGTTGTCGATTCCTCCGGAAACATCCTCTACAAATCCACCCGCGGACGGATTCCGGTGCTCAACCCCGCCGCCGCCCGAATGACGACTTCGCTTCTCGAGGAGGTGGTGACCCGCGGAACCGCCGCCCGCGCCGGCGAGTTGGGACTCGAAGGATACGGCGCCGGAAAAACCGGAACGACCAACAACTACCTCGACGCCTGGTTTGTCGGGTTCGACAAAAACCTCACCTGCGGCGTGTGGGTGGGCTTCGACAAGCCGCGGCCGATCATGAAGGGCGGCTACGGCGGCGCGCTCGCCCTGCCCATTTGGGTCGACATCATCCAAGCCGCGAAATCGGGGTCCTGACGCATGCCCCGAAAATTCCCGCCCCCGCCGGAGGAATGTCCCGTGTGCGGAACGGAAGTTCCCCGGCGCGCGCTGGCCTGCCCCGAATGCGGGGCCGACCACCTCTCCGGTTGGCGCGAGGAGGCCGACACCACCGGCGGCTTGGATTTGCCGGACGACGAGTTTGATTACGAGGAATTCACCCGCCGCGAATTCGGCGGCGGGGGGCTGAAACCGGAAGGCATCCCTTGGATCTGGTGGGTCGCGGCGGTGATCCTGGTCGCCGCTCTGGTCGCGATGGTGCTGCG
>CAZVPK010000048.1:0-14655 GCA_964628505.1 uncultured Chthoniobacter sp. | reverse complement strand
GGCAAGGGAGAGGATAACCAGCGCTTGGTGCAGGAGGGGCCTGCTTGTCAGGACCGGAGCGACCTCCGCAAACACATCGAACCGGCTCTGACAAGCAGAGCCCTCCTGCGCGAGGCGCGCGTTGAAATCACATCAAGCTGCCGCCTTTGGTCGGCGTGCGGGAGGGCAGGGACCGGGCGGGATTTTTTGGGTCATGGAATACCGCGGCGGGCTGGATGCGGGTCAGGACTTGGTTCCGTAGACGGAGTCCTTCTCGTATTTGTCGCCGTAGTAATAGTAGTAGTAGGCGGCCATGCGGCCGGTGGGGAGTCGGTTCAACGCGAAGCCGGCGACCTTGGCTCCGGCTTTGCGGAGGAGGTGGACGGCGCGGAGGACGGCTTTGCGCGGGGTTTTGCCGGCTTGGATGACAAGGATCGTTTTGTGGGCGTGGGCGGCGAGGACGAGGGTGTCGCTCACGGCGTTGACCGGGGCGGTGTCGATGACCACGCGGTCGTAGGTTTTTTGCCACTCCTCGACGAGGCCTTTGAGGTCGGCGGAGGCGAGGAGTTCGGCGGGATTGGGCGCGCGGCTGCCGGCGGGGATGAGGGAGAGGTTCTCGATGCCGGTGGGCACGACGATCTGGTCGGGTCCGGCGTTGCCGCTGAAGAGGTCGGTGAGGCCGACGGGCGTTTCCTTCGAGTCGAGGAGGGCCTTGTGGAGGCTGGGCCGGCGGAGGTCGGCGTCGATGAGGAGGGTCTTCAATCCTTGCTGGGCGAGGGCGACGGCGGTGTTGAGGGAGGTGTAGGTTTTGCCTTCCTCGGGGATGGCGCTGACGAAGAGGAGGACGCGGCGCTCGGCTTCGGGGCCGAGCATGGAGAGGGAGACGCGGAGGGTGCGGTAGGCTTCGGCGAGCGTGGAGGCGGGGGCTTCGATGCTGGCGATGGGATACTTGTCGCGCTCGGTGCCGGTGCGGTTGGATTTTTTCACCTTCACCGGTTTGTGGTTGGGAATGCCGACGAGGGCGGGGAGGTGGAGCGTGCTTTCGGCCTCGTCCACGGAGCGGAGCGAGGAGTCGAGGCTGTCGACGAGGACGATCCCGCCGATGGCGACGAGGAAGGACAGGGCGAAGGCGAGGGCGACCATGCGTTTGCGGTCGGGCTTCGAGGCGCGGCTGGGGACGAGGGGTTCCTCGACGAGGGTGAAGGGGGTTTGCTCGACGCCGGCGGTGAGGGCGGTCTCCTTCATGCGGGCGATGACGGCGTCGTAGAGCGCGCGGTCGGTTTCCACATCGCGCTGGAGGACATTGTAGGGGATGGCGATTTTGTTGAGTTCGAGCGCGGCGGTCTCCTGCTCCTTGAGGGCGGTGGCGAGTTTTTCCTCGGTTTGGACGCTGGCCTCGTATTGGCGGTTGAGGATGTCGCCGGCCTTGCTGACGCTTTCGGCGAGGGTTTTTTTGAGGGAGTCGATGCGGGTGGTGGCGGCGATGTGCTTGGGGTGTTTCTCGCCGTAGCGTTCCTCGAGCGCGGCGAACTCGGTGTTCGCGGCCATGAGCTGCTGGCGGGCTTCGGAGACTTGCGGAATCTGGGCGACGCTGCCGATGCGCAGGAGGTCTTCGACATTGTCGGGGCTGATGTTGCGGAGCTGCTCGATGTCGGATTCGAGGCGGAGGCGCTCGCCCTTGGCGTCGGTGACCTTGCTGCTGAGTTCGCCGAGGCGGGAGACGATGATGTTCTGGCGGTCCTCGAGCGAGACGGCCTGTTTTTCCTCCTTGTAGATTTGGAGCTTGGATTCGGACTCCTCGAGCTTGCGTTTGAGTTTCTCGGCCTCCTCGGCGAGGAAGTCGGTGGCGACTTGGGAGACGGAGACGCGCTGGCTGATGTTTTCGCGGAGGAATTCCTTCACGATCGAGGTGGCGAGGTCGCGGGCGAGGACGGGGTCGGTGTCCTCGACGCTGATGTCGATGAGGCGGGTGCCCTTGCGGAGCTGGACCTTGACCTTGCCGCGCATCTGGTCGGCGAGCTGGATGTCGGTGGGATTGGAGCCGGGGGCGACGAAGGCGGGATTGTCTCGGAGGCTGTTGGCCTGGACGACGCGGAGCATGAGGTTCCGGCTGGAGAGGGCCTGGACGACGGTGTTGATGAAATCGAGCGTGGAAGGATTTTCCTCGCTGACGCCCTGGATTTTGACGACCTGCTGCTCCTGTTGCTGGACCTGGAGGACGGCGCGGGATTCGTAGATTTTCGGGAGCCGCATCACATGGCCGATCGTGGCGAGGGTGGCGATGCCGGTGACGAGGGCGATGATCCACCAGCGGCGGAGCAGGAGGTGGAGGAGGCGGCGGAGGTCGATGGCGGCCCCGACCTCGTCGAGCGCGGATTGGACGGGCGCGGGGAGATGGACCTTTGGGCCGTGGGATTGGGGTTGGTGGGTGGGCAGCGGGCCTTGTGAGGAGGTGTCGGCCATGGGTTAGAAAATGGATTCGCCGACGGTGATGACATCGCCGGTCTGGATGAGGAACGAGGTCTTGTCGTCGCCGCGGGCCATGCGCTTGGCGTTGAATTTGAGAACGCGTTCGCCGCCGGCCTCGAGGCGCTTGACGGTGACATTGGCGGGATCGGCGATCTTCGTGTAGCCGCCGGCCATGCCGATGGCCTGGAGGAGCGTGATCTGGTTGGTGCCCTGCATGTCGTAGGAGCCGGGCTTTTGGACCTGGCCGAGAATCGTGAAAAGTTTGCGGGCGTAGGCGCGGACGGTGAGGCTGAGTTGGGGGTTCTTCAGATACCCGTCGCGGTAGCGGGCCTTGATGAGTTCGGTGGCCTCGGAGATCGTGCGTCCGCCGACCTGGACGGGGCCGATGAGGGCGAAGCTGGCCACGCCGTCGCCGGAAACGCGGACCACGGCGTCGAGTTCGGGCTCCTGGAAAACGCGGAAGTCGAGAAGGTCGTTCGGCGCGAGCCGGTAGTCCTGGGATCGCACGGGGGCGGAGGCGGCGGGTGGGTTTTGGGCCGTGGCGAGCGGCGCCAGCACCGCCAACAAGAAAAGGGCGCACAAAACCGGAAGCGATCGATGCGAAGGAGGGGACGGGGTTTTCACAAATCCAAGGAGAGTTCGAAATTCACCCGGTTGTCGAACCAAGAGTCGGCCTGGATGTTCGAGGAGTTGGCACGGTATTCGTAGGAGAGAATGGCGTTGAGGTATTTCAGGAAGGAATACGATAGACTGGGTCGGAAAAAATAAAAGTTGTCCACGCGATAGGCCCGGACGGCGGTGGTGTTGGCCACATAAGTGTCGTTCTCGTAGCCCGCGGCCAAGCCGAAAGTGATATTTTCCGCAAATTCCTGCTGGATTCCGGCCTCGCCGCCGGTGGCGATGTAGTCCTGCCCGACGAGGGACGGGGAGGCTTGCATGTTGCGATAGGCGATGAGGGAGAAGGAGGTTTTGGGAGTGAATTCGTATTCCATTCCGAGCGCGAAGACCGGAAGGATGCGCATCGGCTCGCCGCCGCCGACATATTGGTTGAACTGGATGCCGACGCTGGATTTGGCGACGAGTTTGCCGGTGAGGTCGTAGGCGGCGCGGGCGTTCAGGATCTGATACCAGCGGTCGGGACTGTCCTCGGCCAGGTTGATGCCGACCACGCCTTGAAGACCGACTCGGGTTTTTGGAAGAATCCGGTAGTCGAAGGCCGCGCGGGTTTCCCAAGTGTAGGAGCTGAGTTGCTCGGGGTAGTAGTTCGTGGCTTGGTTGGCTTCGAAGTCGAGGTCGGTTTTTTCGCTGTATTGATAAACGAGGCGCAGGGCGTTGAAAAACAGCAACCGGGAGGTGAAGGCGCCGACCTGGCGGTCCGCGCCGTCGAGGGACTGGAAAATGCTCTCGTATTGGAGCGCGGCCTGGTTGATGCGGTATTGGGCCAGCAGGTTGAGGGACTGGTCGAGGGAGTTTTGGGCCGCGTGGTTGGTGAAGAAGAAGCCCGTCGCGAGGTATTCGAAGAGGAGGTAGTTGTCTTGAAGATTGCGATAGTCGCCCATTTCGAATGAAAACCCGCCTTGGACATTGTAGATGATGTCGGCCGTGCGATTCGTGTTTGTGATGAAAATATTGTCGTCGTAGGTCACGCCGGTCTTGAGGTAGGGCCGCAGCCGCCACATGCGGTCCTCGGCCTCATCGGGAACCTCGACGAGGGCCATCTCGGGTTCCGGCAGAGGAGGCATGCCGTCGACATTCGGATCGGTGACCGGCCCGAGGGGATCGGCGGCGAGGGCGTTGAGCACATCGGTGCCGAAATCGAGCGGTTCGGGAACGAGGGGTGTGAGCGTGGTGGGAACTTCGTATTGGACCGGGAGTTGATCGGCGGGCGGCTCCAAATGCTCGGAGAGGGTGGCGGCGGGTTCGAAGGCCCGGGCGCCGGCGGCCATCGCGAGGATTCCCGCAGCCAAGGCCAGGCGGCGGGAGGATTTTACCAATGCGAGGGCGAGGGTCGTTTTCTTCACGCGCTCGGGGAAACCGGTGTCGGCGTCGGGGTTGGCGTCGGCGCGGGGGTCGGCGTTGGCGTGGGGGTGGGTTGGGGAGTCGGCGTGGGAAACGGCAGGGGGTTGAGAACTCCCGGGTTTTGGGTCGCGTTGTCCGGAACGGGAGGCGTGATGGGCGGTTGCCCTTGGGCGTTCGAGCCGCCCTGAAGAAGAATATTTTGGACGGTTTCCCGCACCGCGTCGCCTTGGTTCGGAACGACAGCCGTGACCGCGGCGGCCACGCTGGAGGCTTGAGAGGGCAACTCGTTGGACACTGCCGTGACAATGGCCAAGGCGGAATCGGGAACGACGGCCACCACCGAGGAGGCCACGGAAACCGCCGAATTGGGATGGTCCCGGATGAGTTCCATCGCAACCGTTCCAGCCATTGCCGGAACCACTGCGGCGACCTGAGCGGCAACGGCGGGAGCCGAATTCGGAAAGAGGCCGGAAATGGCGATGGCCACTTGAACGGCCTCCGCAGGCATCAGAGCCGAGGCGAACGCGGCGATCTCGGGAGCCAGAACCGGCGTTTCCATCGCGAGAAGAACAGCGGTCTGCACCAGGGCCTCGCCACTCTCGAGCGCGGCCTCCTCAAGGGCCTTGATCTGCGCGGGAGTGAGGGAAGCGGAAATTCCCGGGGCTGGACGGGGCGGGGCGTTGCGGAACGGCCCGGCCCCCGCCGACGAACGCACCGCGGCACCGAACGTTCCGGATTGGCTCATGAGATTTCCGGCGTTCGCGGGATCGGGCTCGATGGCGTATCCCTGTCGCTGCCCACCCACTCCGAACGACTCGCCGGGGCCCACGGAGCGCGAGTTCCCATTCGGAGCGGTGAACGCGGCGGAGCCGCTCGACAAGCCGAACGAGACGGGAGCGGGGCCGGCTCCCGGCGTGCTGCGAACAAATCCCGCCGTCCCTCGAATCCCCGCGATGCCGACCGGCGTGGAGATTTGGAACGAGGAGTTTTTTTTGAGTTTGGCGACATCGAAAAGAATCGTTCCCGAGGGAACTCCGACGAGGGTGTTCGAGGCGCCCGGCTCCCCGTCGAGGCTCCGGTAATCGATGGACTCGGCGTCGAACGGCGAGGTCATGAAGCGGTCGAGGGAGAACTCCGAACCGGGTTCGATCCGGATTGCGGTGCCGTTTTCAAAAAGCAAATCCACTTTCGAGTTCGGCCCCGTGGACACGCTGGAGCCCTGAAGCAGAAAGTCGCCGGCAAGAAGGGGTCGGCGATTCCCCCCGGGATCGACGGTCGCCGCATCGCCGCCCTCGATTTTCAAAACCCGGACAAACCCCGGCGCCATGCCTTCGATCGGGATGGCGCTGGAGGTCTGCGAGCGGACTCCGGCGGGGAAAACCGCCAAAGCGGTTTGCGCGATCACCGGCGACAATCCAGGCTCCGCGGCGAGGGCGGCATTGAGGACTTCCGCGGCCCGGTCGCGCGGCAACGAGGCGAAAGCCGCTCCCACAATCGCCGCAACGGCTTTTTGCTGATCGGCCAATGGAACACTTCCAGAGGTGTTCAGGTTTCGAATCAAACGCCGAACGGTTTCCTGCGCCTGTTTCGGATTGTCCTTGAGGCTCGCCGCTGTCTCGTCGGCGAGAATCTGGGGGTGGACCGAATCGGCGTCACGACCCCATGCGGCGGCCAATCCCGCGAGCAGCAAAATGGCGAAGGCAGCCGGTAGGGGGTTTCCTGGGCTCATCGTCAAACACCTAAACCGCCGTCGCGCAAAGGTCAACATTGCATCCCCATCGTTCGAAACCCTTCACGACGTGAGGGAGGGGTGGGGTGATCGACGGGACTCGAACCCGCAACAGCCAGGACCACAACCTGGAGCTCTGCCATTGAGCTACGACCACCATCAAGGGTGCCGACGCGGAGCGACAAGCATCCTGCCGGAGGAGCATATTTCCGAGCGGGGGCGGGTTTTGTCAACGGAGATCTTGCCTTTATCCAAAAACCGGCGGGACTTTTTTTGGGGAAAAATCACGCGCTTTTGAGGTCCTTGGCATGGGCCATGAAGTAGAGGACCGGGACGGCCATGCGGCTGATAAGGAGGGAGGCGATTTCGCCGGCCATGAGGGAGATCGCGAGTCCCTGGAAAATCGGGTCGGCCAAAATCACGGCGCCGCCGACCACGACGGCCATCGCGGTGAGAAGCATGGGACGGAAGCGGACCGCTCCGGCGTCGATCACGGCTTCATCGACCGGCATTCCTTCGCGGAGGCGCTGCTCGATGAAATCGACGAGGATGATGGAATTTCGCACCACGATTCCCGCGCCGGCCATGAAGCCGATCATCGAGGTGGCGGTGAAAAAGGCGTCCATCGCGGCGTGGGCGGGCAGGATGCCAACCAGGGAAAACGGAATCGCGGCCATCACAATCAAGGGCGTGAGGAAGGAGCGGAACCAGCCGACCATGAGGGCGTAGATGAGCACCAGCACGGCGGCGAAGGCGAGGCCGAGGTCGCGGAACACCTCGATCGTGATGTGCCACTCGCCGTCCCATTTCATCGCGGGCTTGGCATCGGAGAACGGGATCGAGGCGTTGTAGATTTCCAGCGGCGAGCCGTCACCGCCGAACTTGGAGGTATCGAGTTTGGCGAGCGCCTTGTTCATTTGGAGGATCGCGTAGACGGGGCTTTCGACCACGCCGGCGACATCGCCGATGACATAGGTCACGGGCATGAGGTTTTTGTGATAGATGCTCTTGTCGGTGATCGTCTCCTCGATGGTCACGAGTTCGCGCAGCGGGATGAGCGGGGCGCTGGAGGAGCTGGCCCCAGGCTCGGGAAGGGCGTTGGCGTCTCCCGAGCGCACACGTAGCGAGAGCAATTCCTCGGGCGTGGTGCGCATCGAGCGTGGCAATTCCAGCACGATGTCGATGTCCTCTTTTTCGCGCGGGACATGGAGGAGGTCGATCGCCTGTCCGCCCACGGCGAGGCGGAGGGTTTGGGAAATCGTTTCGGCGCTCACGCCGTGGAGGGCGGCTTTTTCCTTGTCGATGATGAACCGCGCCTTCGGCTGGTCGGCCTCGATATACCAGTCCACATCGACGACGCCTGGCGTTTGTTTGAAAACCTGGATGACCTCTTTCGCCAGCGCGTGGCGGGCTTCCTCGTTCGGGCCGTAGATCTCGGCGACGAGGGTTTGGAGCACCGGCGGACCGGGCGGGACCTCGGCGATGGCGACGCGGGCATGGTATTTTTCAGCAATCGCGGCAATGGCGGGACGCACCCTCTTGGCGATGTCATGGCTCGCGGCCTTGCGGTCGTGGCGGCTCTCGAGGTTCACCTGGATGTCGGCAACATTCGCGCCCCGGCGGAGGAAATAATGGCGCACGAGTCCGTTGAAATTGAACGGCGAGGCGGTGCCGGCGTAGACCTGCGTGTCGATGACTTCGGGCTCTTGCTTGACGATGGCGGCCATTTCACGGGCCACGGCGGCGGTGCGCTCAAGCGAGGTGCCCTCGGGCATGTTGAGGATGACCTGGAACTCGCTCTTGTTGTCGAAGGGCAGCATTTTCACCTTCACCCAGCCGATGCCGACCATGGCCATGGAACCGAGAAGCAGAAGGATGATGCCGGCCAGAAAGCCCGTGCGAACACCCCTGTGGTGCAGGAGCGGCCCCATGATGCGGCGGTAGAAGCGGGTGAAAAAATCCTCCTCGTGCGCGGCGCTGCCGGTGCCGTGGATTTCTCCGTGCCTGGCGAGGCGTTGCTCGCCGTTGCGCCAGCGGAGCATGCGGATCGCCGCCCAGGGCGTGACGACAAAGGCGATGATCAACGAGAAGAACATCGCCGCGCTCGCGCCGATCGGAATCGGGCGCATGTAGGGGCCCATCAAGCCTCCGACGAAGGCCATCGGAAGAACGGCGAAAATGACCGCGAAGGTGGCGAGGATCGTGGGATTGCCGACTTCGCCGACGGCTTCCACCGCGATGCGCGTCCAGCTTTTGCCCTTGCTGCCGGGCAGGTGGAAATGCCGGACGATGTTTTCGACCACGACGATGGCGTCATCGACCAGAATGCCGATGGAAAAAATCAGCGCGAACAGCGTGATGCGGTTCAGCGTGAATCCAAGCAGGTAGAAAACGAGAAGGGTCAGGGCCAGCGTGGAGGGAATCGCGATGGCCACGATCAACGATTCGCGCCAGCCCAGCGCGAAAAGGATGAGGAGCGACACACTCACCACCGCGATCGCCATGTGGAAGAGGAGTTCGTTGGATTTTTCCGCCGCGGTCTCGCCGTAGTTGCGCGTGACGCTCACCGCGATGTCGGCGGGGATGAGGGTTCCCTTGAGCGAATCGACCTTGCGGAGGACGGAGTCGGCGACGGTGATGGCATTCGCGCCGGGCCGCTTGGCGATGCTCAGCGTGACCGCCGCCTCGTCGGCTCCGTTGTCTTCCGCGGTGGAATGGAGGACATATTGGGTCGGTTCCTCGGCGGCATCGACGATGGTGGCGACTTCGCGGAGGTAAACGGGTTTTCCGTTGTTCACGCCCACGACGATGTTTCCGACATCCTCGGCGGTTTCGAGGAACGCGCCGGTTTCGACGGCGATTTCCTTGTCGTCGGCCACGAGCCCTCCCGAGGCGAACTGGCGGTTCGCCTGTTGGATCATGGGAACGAGACCCGCTGGGCTCAGGTTGCGCGAGGCGAGCCGGGCGGGATCGAGTTGGACGCGGAGCTGGCGCTTGTTGCCGCCGAGGAGCGTGGTTTCCGCGACAAGAGGAACCTGCTTCACGGCATCGTTCACCTCGGCGGCGAGTCGGCGGAGCGTGAGGTGGTCGTGGGTTTTGCTGTGGAAGGTGAGGGCGAGGATCGGGACATCGTCGATCGAGCGGGGTTTCACCAGCGGCATTCCCACGCCGGGCGGGATGCGGTCGAAGTTCGAACTCAGCTTGTCGTTCAAACGAACGAGGCTGCTTTCCAGATCCGAACCGACGAGGAACCGCACGATGAGCAGCGCCTCGCCGGGCTTCGAGGTCGAGTAGATGTATTCGACGCCGGGAATTTCCCAAAGGAGTTGCTCCATCGGGCGCGTGGCGCGTTCCTCGATCTCCTTGGCGCTCGCGCCGGGCATCGAGACCATCACATCGATCATCGGCACCTTGATCTGCGGCTCCTCCTCGCGCGGCAGGGCGATGACGGCGAAGAGGCCGAGAAGCACCGAGACGACAATCAGCAGCGGCGTGAGCTTGGAGTTGACGAACGCCTCCGCGATGCGCCCGGCGAGGCCGTGGGAGGCGTGCTCGGCGGGGGTTTCCGCAGGCGTCATTTCGCGGCCTCCACGGATTGTCCATCCACGAGGGAGGCGGGGTTGGAAAGAATCACGGCGTCGCCTTCGGAGAGGCCGGAGAGGATTTCCACGCCGTCGGGAAAGGTTTTCCCGGTTCGAACAAGACGGAGGCGGGCCTTGCCGGCGTCATTCACAAAAACGATCTCCATTTGCCCGCGCTGGACGATGGCCGAGGCGGGAATGCGGAGGGATTCGGCCTCGCCCACGGGAAGGGCGGCGCGGCCGAACTGGCCCGCGCGGAGGTCGGGGGAGGCGGGAAGATCGAGCTTCACGAGAAAAGTGCGGCTGACGGCGTCGGCGGAGGGCGAGACTTCCGCCACTTTCGCGGGGAAGGTTTTGCGGGTGGCCGGAATCGAGACCTCGATGGCGTCGCCCGCGTTGACCATGCCGATGAGCGCCTCGGGCACATCGGCCTCGAAGCGGAGTTCGCCCCGATCCTCGATCTCCAGGAGCGGCTTGCCGGGCGCGGCCAAATCGCCGACTTCCGACAGGCGGCGGGATACGATGCCGTCGAACGGCGCGGTGACATTCACATACCCGAGCATGGCGCGGGCCTCCCGCAAGCCGGCCTCCGCCACCCGGGCGCGGGCTTCGGCGGATTCGAGTTCCTGTTTGCTGGCGACCTGCTTTTCGGCCAGCGTGCGGATCCGGTCGAGGTCCCTCCCGGCCTGTTCGCTTTGCGCCTCGGCCTGCTCGAGCCGGGCCTGGATTTCCCGCGCGTCGATCTTGGCGAGAAGTTGGCCCGTTTTGACGGTCTGTCCCAGCACCACGGGCATCTCGGAAATGCGGCCGCTCACCTTCGCCTCGATCGTGGAGCGCACGCGGGTGCGGACCGAGCCAACCACCTCCTCGGTCACGGGCCGGCTCGCCGGGGCGACGACGAGGGTTTCAAGCGGGGCGGCCCCGGCGGAAACCGCGGTCACCGCCAGAAGGGCCGGCAGCACGGACAGGAATCTTGGTGAAAATATTTTTTTCATGGGTCTCGAAAGTTCCCCTCGACAATATGAGTGAATGATTATATAGACAATAGAAATCTTCATGCCCGCCACCGCGAAATCCCGCCGGAAAATGTCCGCCTCCGCCCTGGAGCTGGTCGCGGCGCGTTTCCGCATCCTCGGCGAGCCGAACCGCCTCAAGCTCCTGATCGAACTCGAGCGGGGCGGAAAATGCGTCGGCGAGCTTTCCAAGGCCACGGGATTGACGCAGGCGAATGTCTCCCGCCACTTGCACGCCTTGACGGAAAGCGGAATTCTGGCCCGCCGCAAGTCGGGATTGCGGGTCTTTTACACGATCGCGGACCCCACGATTTTCGAGATGTGCGACCATGTTTGCGGGAGCCTGGCGAACCGGATGAAAAGCCAGGCGGCGTTTTTCAAAAAATCATGAGCCGTGTTTCCGAAAACCTTTCGGCGATCCGCGGGAGAATCTCGGAGGCGGCCGCGAAAGCGGGTCGCCGGGCCGACGAGGTCCGGCTTGTTGCGGTTTCGAAGACCCATCCCCCCGAAAAAATCCGCGAGGCCTTCGAGAGCGGGCAATCGGTTTTCGGCGAAAGCCGGGTGCAGGAGGCGCTGCCGAAACTCGACGCCTTGCCGCCGGAGATCGAGTGGCATTTCATCGGGCATTTGCAGACGAACAAAATCCGGAAGGTCGTCGGCCGCTTCGCCCTCTTCCATGGCGTGGACAACACGAATCTCGCGCTCCAGATGAACCGCATCGCCGGGGAGCTCGGCACAACGGCCGAGGTCCTGCTCGAAGTGAATGTCTCCGGCGAGGGATCGAAATTCGGTTTCGCCCCCGACGCCCTGCCCGCCGCCTTGGAATCGTTGCTTCCCCTCCCCTTTTTGCGGATTCGCGGCCTGATGACCATGGCCCCCTACAGCGACAACCCCGATGAGGCGCGGCCGTTTTTTGCGAGGCTGCGGGAGTTGCGCGACCGGTTGGCAGCGGATACCGGCCATCCGCTCGCGGAGCTTTCCATGGGCATGAGCGGCGATTTCGAGCAGGGCATCGCGGAGGGCGCGACCCTTGTGCGGGTGGGTTCGGCGATTTTCGGAGAACGCCCGACGGCTCCTTGACCGAAAAAAACATCACATTATTGTGATGCCATGAAGACCGCGACCGTGCGCGATTTGCGCTACGATTTTCCGAAGCTCGAGGCCTGGCTTGCCGGAGGCGAGGAGATTTTGATCACGAAACATTCCAAGGCCGTGGCCAAAATCTCGCGCCCGCCCTCGCAGATCGACACGAAACTCCCCCCGCATCCGGATTACGCGGCCCGGCGCAAACGCCTTTGGGGCGACAGGGTTTTCACCCAGGCCGAGGTCGAGGAGATGCGGGCGTTCGAAACCGGCGAACCGTGACCGCCTACCCGGACACCAGTTTTCTGTGCTCGATTTACCGCGAGCAGGAACACTCCCCGCTCGCGGACGAATACCGCGAGTCGATGACCGAGCCGCTCCACTTCACCCGTCTGCTCGAATTCGAATTCCTCCAAGCCATCGAGCTCCAGGTCTGGCTGCACGCGGCCGACCGCACCAGGGGCTATCCCCGCCGTGTCGCGGATCAAATGACCGCCGATTGGCAAAGCGATGTCGCCGCCGGGTTGAATCGCGTGACCCCCTTCGACATGGATGCGGTGCTGCGCCTCGCCTCGACTTTCTCGACCCAGCGAACGGCCAAGGGAGGCCATCGCACCTTGGATATCTTGCATGTCGCCACGGCGGTCCACCTCGGATCGAAGGAATTTCTCACCTTCGACGGACGCCAGAAAAAACTCGCCCGCCATGCCGGGTTGGAAGTGCCGTTTTGACCGGAGAGGGGAAAACTGCTCGGGGGGGGACTTGAACCCCCATGCCTTGCGGCATGCGCCCCTCAAACGCACGTGTCTGCCATTTCACCACCCGAGCGAGGGAGAGGAACCCTAAGGCACCGCCGCGTTGATGCAAGCCGGATTTTTCAGCCGCGCTTTTTTCGACCGGCTTTTTTGTAGGTCACCTTGCGGCGCGGGGGCAGGGCGGAGGGGGACGCGCCGGATTTGAGTTCGTTGATCTGGTCGCGCAGCAGCGCGGCGCGCTCGTATTCCAAACGCCCCGCCGCCTCCGACATTTCACGCTCGAGTTCGCGAATCAGTTCGCCCGCATCGAAGCCTCCGGCGTCCTCGTGGAGGATCGATTGCTCGACCTCCCGGCCCTTCACGATCACATGCAGACTCTCCTGCACCGCACGGACCACGCTGCGCGGCGTGATTCCGTGGGCCGCATTGTATTCCTCCTGCCGGGCGCGGCGGTGGGCCGAAATCTCGAGCACCGCCTGCATGCTGCCCGTCACCGTGTCGGCGAACAAAACCACCTCGCCGTTGACATGCCGCGCGGCGCGCCCGGCGGTCTGGATGAGACTCGTCTGGCTGCGCAAATAGCCTTCCTTGTCGGCATCGAGGATGCACACCAGCGAGACCTCGGGCAGGTCGAGTCCCTCGCGGAGCAGGTTGATTCCCACCAAAACATCGCAGTCGCCGGCCCGCAGCGTGCGCAAAATTTCGACGCGCTCGATGGTGTCGATGTCGCTGTGCAGGTAGCGCACCTTGAGCCCGATCTCGCGAAGATAGTCGGCGAGGTCCTCGGCGGTTTTCTTCGTCAGCGTGGTGATCAAAACCCGCTCGCCCGCCTCGATGCGGCGACGGCAGAGTTCGATCGTCTCGTCGATCTGCGCCTTGAGCGGACGCACCGTGATCTTCGGATCGAGCAACCCCGTGGGCCGGATGATCTGCTGCACGATCAACGGCGCGCCGGGCAGCGAGAGATTCAAATCCTCGACCTTCGACTTCAAAAACCGTCGCAGGTCGTTCGAGCGTCCGCCCTCGCTGAATTTGTTCTCGGGATTCGGAATCCATGTCGTGTTTCCCACGATGCTGTTGTTGAGTTCGAATCCACCCGGCGTGGCGCTCACATAGACGAGTTGGTTCGTCACCTCCATGAACTCCGGGAAGTTGAGCGGACGGTTGTCGAGCGCGCTCGGGAGCCGGAAGCCGTATTCCACCAGCACGCTTTTGCGCGAGCGGTCCCCCGCATACATCCCGCCGATCTGCGGCACGGTGGCGTGCGATTCGTCGATCACGAGCAAATGATCCTTCGGCAAAAAATCCATGAGCGTGTAGGGCCGCGAACCCGGCGGGCGGCCGGTGAGATGGCGCGAGTAGTTCTCGATGCCGTTGCAGAATCCCATCTCCTGCATCATCTCGAGATCGAACTCGGTGCGCATCTTGATGCGCTGGGCCTCGATGAACTTCCCCTCCCGCTCGAAATGGGCCACGCGCGCGTCGAGTTCCGCCCGGATCGCCGCCACCGCGCTCCGCAGCTTGTCATGCGGCGTCACGAATTGTTTCGCCGGAAAAAGCGTGAAGGTCGTCAGCGTCGCCGAGACTTTTCCCGTGAGGGGATCGAACTGGCTCACGCGCTCGATCTCGTCGCCGAAGAACTCCACCCGCACCGCCTCGTCCTCGTTCTGCGCCGGATGCACCTCGACCACATCGCCGCGCACGCGGAATTTTCCACGGCCGAAGGCGATGTCGTTCCGCTCGTAGAGCATCTCCACGATCTTCGCCAGAAACGCCTCGCGGCTCATGCGCTGGCCCGGGCGGATCGTCACCAGCATTTGCAAAAAATCCTCCGGCGACGCCAACCCGTAAATGCACGACACACTCGCCACGATGATCGTGTCGCGCCGCGTGAGCAGCGAACTCACCGCCGAGAGGCGCAGGCGCTCGATCTCCTCGTTGATCGACGAATCCTTCTCGATGTAGGTGTCCGACCTCGGGATGTAGGCCTCCGGCTGGTAGTAGTCGAAGTAGCTCACGAAATACTC
>CAZVPK010000047.1:10635-14833 GCA_964628505.1 uncultured Chthoniobacter sp. | reverse complement strand
GCCGTCGCCGAGGGCGGGGACGCCGAGCCATTTTGCGAGCGTTTGGCCGGTGTCGGCGAAGGTCGGGCGGATGCCGAAATTTCCGCCGGGCGAGAGATTTTTTCCGTGGAATAAAACCGGCACCTGCTCGCGGGTGTGGTCGGTGCCGGGCCAGGTCGGGTCGTTGCCGTGGTCGGCGGTGAGGCAGAGGAGGTCGTCGGGGCGGAGTTTGGAGAGGAGTTCGGGCAGGCGGGCGTCGAATTCCTCGACCGATTGGCCGTAGCCGCGAATGTCGCGGCGGTGGCCGAAGACGGCGTCGAAATCCACGAAGTTCGTCATCACCAATCCGCCTTCGCCGCAGCGGTCGATGGCGGCGAG
Source organism: uncultured Chthoniobacter sp. (assembly GCA_964628505.1). Taxonomy (GTDB): domain Bacteria; phylum Verrucomicrobiota; class Verrucomicrobiia; order Chthoniobacterales; family Terrimicrobiaceae; genus UBA967. The sequence goes on along the minus strand of CAZVPK010000047.1, from coordinate 14,476 downwards.
GGTTTCTTTCCAGAGCGCGTCGTGGCCGGAGGCTCGGACTTCTTCGGTGACGCCCGTGTGCGCGTAGATGTCGGCGATTTTACCGATGCCGATGACATCGCATCCGGCCTCGGAAACCCGCTGCAGCAGCGTGGGAGCGGGCGGGGGGACGGCGTAGTCGTGGCGGTTGCCGGTGCGCTGGAATGGACCTTCGGGCGGGCCGGTGAAGGGGCGGGCAATGACGCGGCCGACTTTCAGGTCGCTGGCGTCGAGCACGGCGCGGACGGTTTTGCAGAGGTCGTAGAGGCGCTCAAGGCCGAAGGATTCCTCGTGGCAGGCGATTTGAAACACGCTGTCGGCGGAGGTGTAGAAAATCGGAACGCCGGTGCGGACATGCTCGGCTCCGAGGCGCTCGAGGATGTCTGTGCCGGAGGCGTGGCAATTTCCCAGCGACGCGGAGAGACCCGAGCGGCGGAAGATTTCGTTGAGGATCGGTTGCGGGAAGCAGTCGGGTTTCTTGGGAAAATAGCTCCAGTCGAAACGCACGGGAACGCCGGCAATTTCCCAATGGCCGCTCGGCGTGTCCTTGCCGGTGCTGATGGATTGGGCGGAGGCGAAGGAGCCATGGAGCGGAAGATCGTCGGCCCAGCCGGCGGGGAGTTTTCCCTGCGCGAGCCGGTAGGCGTGGCCAAGGCCGAGTTGGCGCAGGTTCGGGAGGTGGAGGGGGCGGTCGGTGAACGCGGCAGCGATGTGGCCGAGCGTGTCGGAGCCTTCATCGGTGAAGCCTTCGCCGCCGAATTTGGCGGCGTCGGGCGCAGCCCCGATGCCGAAGGAATCGAGGACGAGGAGAATGGCGCGTCGGGTGGTCATGGGAGAGGGTGGGAGAAAGATTTCGCTTCGCGCTTTGCGAGGAGGGTCCTGCTTGTCAGGACCGGGGCGGCTCCCGTAAACACGCCGGTTCGGCTCTGACAAGCAGAGCCCTCCTGGGCGTGCCGTCTCACTTGATCGTCTCCAAGATGGCGGGGGATTTTTTCGGGGCTTCGGCGGCGATGTGGATGTGGGCGGCGAGCGCTTGCGCGGCGGCTTCGGCGCTGGCGGCGTCCTTGGCGTGGATCGTGGCGAGCGGTTGGCCCGCTTCCACGCGGTCGCCAAGGACCGCTTCAAAAACCAAACCCACCGAGTGGTCGATGGAGTCCTCCACGCGGCGGCGTCCACCTCCCAGCGCGACGACCGCGAGACCGAGGTCGCGGGTGTCCATTTGCGCGACGAATCCGGCGGCGGCGGATTTCACTTCGAGCGTTACGGCGGCCTTGGGCAAATGGCGGTCGGGATTTTCGAGAAGATCGGCCGGACCTCCGAGGCCGTGGACCATTTTTCCGAACACCTCGGCCGCGCGGCCGCTGGAGAGGGCGGATTCGAGTTTTTCGTGCGCGGCGGCGGAATTTTCCGCCAAGCCCGCCACGACAAGCATTCGGGCGCACAGGGCCAGCGTGACTTCGCGCAGTCGCGGGTTGGTTTTTTCCCCTTTCAGAAATCCAATCGCCTCGCGGACCTCGAGCGCATTGCCGGCCGAGGAGGCGAGGGGTTGGTTCATGTCGGTGAGGAGCGCCGATGTCGGCATGCCCGCGCCGTTGGCGACTTCGACCAACCGCTCGGCCAGCGTGCGCGCGGCCTCGGGCGAATCCATGAACGCGCCGTTGCCGCATTTCACATCCATCACGAGAAATTGCAGCCCGGCGGCGAGTTTTTTGGAGAGGATCGAGCCGGTGATGAGGTCGATCGATTCCACCGTGGCCGTGATGTCGCGCACGGCGTAGATTTTTTTGTCCGCCGGGGCGAGGGCGGCGGTTTGGCCGATGATGGCGACGCCGCAATCGCGCACGACCTTGCGGAAAACCTCGGCGCTCGGAGTGACATGGTAGCCGGGGATCGCTTCGAGTTTGTCGAGCGTGCCGCCGGTGTGGCCGAGTCCGCGGCCCGAGATCATCGGAACAAATCCGCCGCAGGCCGCGACAAGCGGACCGAGAACCAGCGAAACGAGATCGCCCACGCCGCCGGTGGAGTGTTTGTCCACCACGGGGCCGGGGAGTCCGCTCCAATCGAGGCGCTCGCCGGAGTCGCGCATCGCGAGGGTGAGCGAGACGCATTCGTCGATCGACATGCCTTTGAGGAGCGTGGCCATGGCGAACGCCGCGATCTGGCCTTCGCCGACCGAACCGTCCGCCACGCCGCGGATGAACTTGGAAATTTCCTCGCGGGTGAGGGGCTCGCCGTCGCGCTTTCTCCGAATGGTCTCCTGGGGCAAAAACATGGGCTGGCATTGTGTCAGCGCCGGTCCATGCTTTCCAAGGAAAAGACCTCGCGAAAAATGAAACCGGCCCAGCTGATCCCAAGAGCCCTCGCCGCGGCGGGGCTGGGATTTTTTTTGATGACGCTTCTCGCGCCTCCGCCGGAGGGGTTGACCGAAACCGGTTGGCGCACGCTGGGCGGGGCCGTGCTGATGGCGTCGTTTTGGATTTCGGAGATTCTGCCCTTTGCGGTCACGGCCCTGCTGCCCTTGGTGGTTTTTCCGGCGGCCGGCATCGCAACGGTGTCCGCAGCCGCCGCGCCGTTCGCCAATCCGGTGATCTACCTTTTCCTCGGCGGAATCCTGATCGCCCTCGCCATGGAGAGTTCGAACCTCCACAAGCGCATCGCGCTGCGAATCATCGGCCTCGCGGGCGTGGGGCGCCGGGCGGTGATCGGCGGATTTCTCGCGGCGTCGTTTTTCGTTTCCATGTGGGTGAACAACACGGCCGTCGCGGTGATGATGCTGCCGATCGCGGTCTCGGTGCTTCTTTTGTTCCAGCGGGAGGACGACCCCCATTTCGCGCCGGCCCTGCTTTTGGCGGTGGCCTACGGGGCCAACCTCGGAGGGATGTCCACACTCGTCGGCACCGCCCCCAACGCCATTCTCGCCGGCTTTCTCGAGGAAACCCAGGGCATCCAAATCGGATTTCTCGGCTGGATGATCCTCGCGTTGCCGGTCGCGGTGATTTTGGCCCTGGTGACCTGGATGGTGCTCACCCGGTTGGCGCACCGGATCCCGGCCGACCCGCTGCCCGGCGGGCGCGGTCTTCTGGAGCGCGAGCACGAGGCCCTCGGCCCCATGAGCCGGGAGGAAAAAACCGTTTCGACCGTGTTTTTCATCACCGCCGTTCTTTGGATCGCGCGGGGCTTTTTGGAGGAATGGCTTCCCTGGCTCAACGACACCACCATCGCCATGGCCGGCGGCATTTCCCTCTTTCTCCTGCCGGCCCGCCGGGGCTCGCCGGAAAAAATCCTCTCGTGGACGCAGGCCCAAAAAATCCCATGGGATGTCCTCCTCCTCATCGGCGGCGGACTCAGCCTCGCGGCCGCCATCCAAAAAAACGGCGTCGCCGAGTGGATCGGCGGGTTCGCCGCCGGAATCGGATGGTTGCCGCCGGCCGGATTGGTGTTTCTTGTCGCCCTGCTCATCCTGTGGCTCACCGAGATCACCAGCAACTCCGCCACCACATCCACTTTTCTGCCGATCGCCGCCGCCATGGCCATGGCCCTCGGCCAACCGCCCGTTTCGCTGGCGGCCGCCGTGGCCCTTGCCAGCAGTTGCGCCTTCATGCTCCCGGTGGCGACTCCCCCGAACGCCATTGTTTTCGGCAGCGGCCGCGTTCCGCTCCATGAAATGATGCGCACCGGAGTGTGGTTGAACATGATCTGCTGGCTCATCCTCTCGTCCTGGCTCGCCTGGGTGGCCCCGAGGCTGCCCGGTCTCACGAATTGACCCCAAAAGTAGCGGTTGCCAATCCCCCGCCCCGCCACTAGCTTCGCCGCCCCATGCCGG
>CAZVPK010000047.1:0-10535 GCA_964628505.1 uncultured Chthoniobacter sp. | reverse complement strand
AAAGTAGCGGTTGCCAATCCCCCGCCCCGCCACTAGCTTCGCCGCCCCATGCCGGAAATCCCGGGGCGTGCCCGTCCCGAGGATCGATGCTCCAATTTTCTTTTCCGAACCATGTCCAAGTCCCTGATCATCGCCGAAAAGCCCTCCGTCGCCCGCGATCTCGCCAAAGCCCTCGGCAAATTCTCTTCCCAAGACGACTACCTCGAGAACGACCGGCACATCATCACCTCCGCCGTCGGCCACCTCGTCGAACTCTGCCTCCCCAACGAGATGGACAAAAAACGGGGCAAATGGTCCTTCGCCAACCTCCCGATCATTCCGGAGCATTTCGACCTCAAACCGATCGAAAAATCCCTCTCGCGCCTCAACCTCGTCAAGCGCCTCCTCAAGCGCGCCGATGTGACCGAAGTCGTCAACGCCTGCGACGCCGGCCGCGAGGGCGAACTCATTTTCCACTACATCATCAAGCTCGCCGGGTGCAAAAAACCCACCCGCCGCCTGTGGCTGCAGAGCATGACCCCCGAAGCCATCCGCGAGGGCTTCGCCCAACTCCGCGCCGGCGAATCGATGGTCCCGCTCGCCGATGCCGCCGTCTGCCGCAGCGAGAGCGACTGGCTCGTCGGCATCAACGCCACCCGCGCCATGACCGCCTTCAATTCCAAAGGCGGCGGATTCCAACTCACCCCCGTCGGCCGCGTGCAAACCCCCACGCTCGCCATCCTCGCCGAGCGCGAGGAAAAAATCCGCGCCTTCCAACCCCGCCCCTATTTCGAGGTCTTCGCCGATTTCGGCGTCGCCTCGGGCAGCTATCGCGGCCGCTGGTTCGACGAGAATTTCAAAAAATCCGAGGACGAAACCGCCAAGGCCGAGCGCATCTGGGATCGCGCCACCGCCGACGCCCTCGTCGCCAAATGCACCGGCAAACCCGGCGTCATTTCCGAGGAGAAAAAACCCACCACCCAGATCGCGCCGCAGCTCTTCGACCTCACCACGCTCCAGCGCGAAGCGAACGGCCGCTTCGGCCTCAGCGCCAAGCGCACGCTCCAAATCGCCCAAGCCCTCTACGAAAAACACAAGGTCCTCACCTACCCGCGAACCGACTCCCGCTACCTCCCCGACGACAACCTCGGGCAGGTGAAAAAAGTCCTCGCCGGACTCGAGATTCCGGACCTCGCCAACCACGCCCGCCACGCGCTCGACAAAGGCTGGATCGGCCTCAACCGCCGCGTCTTCAACTCCGCCAAAGTCACCGACCACTTTGCGATCATCCCGACCGGCGTTTCGCCGAAGGCGCTCGATGATTTCGAACTCAAAATCTACGACATGGTCGCCCGCCGCTTCGTCGCCGCGTTCTACCCGGTCGCCAAATTCGAAGTCACCACCCGGATCACCCGCGTCGAAAAAGAAGCCTTCCGCACCGACGGAAAAATCCTCACCGAACCCGGCTGGCTTGCCGTTTACGGGAAAGAAATCGCCGGCGTGGATGAAAATGTCGCGCCTGTCAGCGAGGGCGAATCCGCCAAAACCGAGTCTCTCGAAATCAAGGAAAACGAAACCCGCCCGCCCGCCCGTTTCAACGAAGCCACGCTCCTCTCCGCCATGGAGGGCGCGGGCAAACTCGTGGACGACGAGGAACTCCGCGAAGCCATGTCCCAGCGCGGCCTCGGCACCCCCGCCACCCGCGCGGACACCATCGAAGGCCTGCAAAAGGACGGCTACCTCGTCCGCCAAGGCAAGGAACTCATCGTCACTTCCAAAGGCCTCGCCCTCATCACGCTCCTGCGCGGCCTCGGCATCCAATCCCTCACCTCGCCCGAAATGACCGGCGAGTGGGAATACAAACTGAAGCAAATGGAGCACGGCGCGCTCGACCGCCCGACCTTCATGCGCGACATCAAGGCGTTCACCGGCGACATCGTGGAAAAAGCGAAATCGTTCGAAGGCGACCTCGTCTCCGGCAATTTCGAGGACCTCGCCGTGACCTGCCCGAAATGCGGCAGCACCGAGGGTTTCAAGGAATCCTTCAAGGCCTTCGAATGCAAAGCCGAGGGCTGCGGCGCGATCGTTTGGAAAAACATGGCCGGCCGCCAATTCGAGCGCGAGGAGGTGGAAAAACTTCTCACCGATCTCCGCATCGGCCCGCTCGAAGGCTTCCGCAGCAAGATGGGACGCCCCTTCGCGGCCGTCGTCCAGTTCGACAAAACCGAAGGCAAGCAAAGCTTCGACTTCGGCGACAGCGCCGACTCCGCCGCCCGCCTCGATTTTTCCCAACTTCCCAGCATCGGCCAATGCCCCGCGTGCAAAACCGGCACGGTCCACGACACCGGCACCGCCTGGCAGTGCTCGAACACCGCCAAATGCAAATTCCGAATGGGAAAAAGTCTTTGCCAAAAAGAAATCCCCCGCGAGCAGGTGGAGAAGATTCTCACCGTCGGCAAAACCGACCTCATCCCGCGTTTCATCAGCAAAAAAGGCAAACCGTTTTCGGCCTACCTCACGCTGGAAGGCGACAAGGTCAAATTCGAATTCGAGCCCCGCGCCCCGCGCGAAAAAAAGCCCGCCGCCGCCAAGAAAAAGTCCGCCAAGGCGGGGTGATCCTGCCGTCCCCGCCGAATTCGGCCCCGCCCTTTTTTAATTTTTGCGGAAGAGCCATTCCATCGAAGCCTCGCAAGCCGCGCGCTTTTGCGCATCCAGCGTCGTCATCGCCAACCGCCGCGCCAGCTCCCTGGAATCCAGCATCCCCAGTTCGATCATTGCCCGGAGAAACTCGAAATCCTTCGTCCGTCCGGCGACCAGTTTGCTCAAGGCCAGATCGTGGGAATCCAGACACCAACCCGTCTTGTGCCGCGTGTTTTCATTGCGGATCGGCACCAGGCGTTCCTTCCAACCGTCGGGCAGCGTTGCCGTTTCGATATCCACGCCGTGCGCGTAGTAGCCGAATGTCTCGTGGAAAACCGACCTTTCGCCGATCGCGCCGTCGATGAGGATCGAGTTTTCGGGAGCATCGAGTGGAAAAACATCCGCCTCCATCGAGCGGCACAACACCGGATGGTCGAGGCCCGGATGCGTGCCATGGATCGCCTGGCTGCCCACCACCACGATCTGGTCCGTGTCGGCGTTCGCCGCGGCCGCGCGAATCACATGCTCGAGTTGTTCCCGGTTCATCGGTGGCGCATCAGAATTTCCGTCCGCTCGCCGGGCGTGAGAATTCCGCAAAACGGACTCGATTGGCGCAATCGCCCACTCTCCTCGTCCTCCCCCAGCAAAACCTCGCGAATCCGCTCCGGAGGCCGTTCCAGAATCTCCCTCCACTCCATCAACACCGGGCGGACGGACGCATCGCATTGCCCCAACCATCGCTCCAGATTTTTTCTTGCCACGCCGATCACCGCCTCCGGATTTTCGTCCAACCGTTGAGCGACGATCCGGTCCATTTCCAAGGCCCTGCGGTCGAGCAGCGAATGAGGCGACATGCCGGAAAAAATGAACTCCGTCCCCCGTCTGCGGCAACTGAATTCCCCCGCCGCCCTTGGCCCTCGCGTCCGGGAATGATAAAATCCTCCACGGTTGTGAATGCGGCTTTCAAGGAATGGGCGATCGTCTGCGAGGCGCTTGGAACGGGCCTCCAGAGCCTCCTCCTGCGCAAAGGCGGCATCGCCGAGGGCCGTGACGGCTTTGCCTTCCGGCACCGCGAATTTTTTCTCTTCCCCACCGCGTTCCACGCGCAGATGGAAAAAACCCTCCTCCCCGCCGGCACCCCTCTCCCGCCGCTCAACCCAGATCAAATCGAAATCCGCTTCGCCGCGGTTGTCGATTGGACCCGCTTTCTCACCGATCCCTCCCGGATTCCCGCTCTGCGCGGCTATCACATTTTGCGCGACGAAGTCGTCGAGGAGCGTTTCCGCCAAGACACCCCGCCGGGTTTGCACATCGCCTTCGTCCGGGTTTTTCGTTTGGAAGCCCCATGGATTCTTCCCATGGAAAAACGCTTCGGCGGATGCCGCTCCTGGATCGACCTCCCCGCCACACCCGGAACAACGCTGGTTCCGGTGCTCTCCGATGACGAACACTCCCGCCGCGGCCGCGCGATCGAAGAGGTTCTGTCCGGCGGGACTCCGATCCCGTGACCCGAGGGTCCCCGCGCGCGCCTACAATTTCCCCTTTTCCAAAATCCGCCCTTCGCTGTCCACCCGCGCCGTGGCCGCTTTCTCCGCGGCGTCCGCCAATTTTTTCAATTCCCCCACCTGTTTTTCCGTCGGCGGTTCCCCCTTCGTTTCCACCAGCACCAGCCGAATCTCGCGAAGCCGCTTGATGAATTCCGTCACCATCTCGGTGTCTTTCAACCTCGGGTTGAGCGTGTCCAACCGGTCCAGAAAATACTCGACCACCTCGAGGCGCCCGAGCACCGCCGCCTTGGCCTTGGTGTAGCGCTCCGCTGTGCTCGTCACTCCCAACTGGAAACCGCGCAACCACCCTCCGAGGCTGATCATGTGGGCCATCTCCTCGTCGTGGAGCTCCATCATCGATTGCTCCACATCCTCCTGCGTGCGCACCAGCTCCTCGCGCATGCCCACCCAGTCCCCCTTGTCCGAAAGCTCGAGCAGGCTCTTGCTCCGCTTCGTCAACCGCTCGCCCACTCCCAGCGCCTTGGATTGCCGGATGAGTTCCTTGCCGATGTTTTGAACATCCTGAGGACGCTCGGCGATCGTGAACATGAACCCGTCCGCCACCAGCGATCCGAAATGCAGCGACGTCTGCAACCGGTTGCCGAACGAGGCCCCGTGGTCCGTGGCCTCGATGAGCTTGATCGGCACCGGACGGAAGGTTTCCAAATCCTTCAACAAACCCGCGATCGACGGCGAGGTGATCGGGTTGACCCCCAGCTCCTCGCGCATGTGTTCGTCGGAGCTCGCGCTCAGCTCCGCGGCGATCTCCTCCACGCTTTGGGCGAAGGAATTCGCGGCGGCTATCGTCGCGCAGGCGGCTATCGACAAAAATCTCGGCACGCCGGAAAAAGACCAGCGCCGCGCCCTCCGATCAAGAGAGAAACAACTTCCGCTGGCCGTGCTTTGGTTCATGATCCTCGCAAATGATCATCGGAGTCCCCAAGGAAATCAAATCCCAGGAGCACCGTGTCGCCCTCCTCCCCTCGGCGGCCTATCAACTCGCCAAGCGCGGCCACCAGGTCGTTGTCGAGACAAACGCCGGAGCCGGCATTGGCTTCGGCGACGAAAACTACGCCCAGGCCGGCGCGCGCATCGTGCAAACCCACGCCGGGGTTTTCGAGCAGGCCGACATGATCGTGAAGGTCAAGGAACCCCTCGAGCCGGAATACGGTCTGCTCCGCAAGGGCCAGATCCTCTTCACCTACCTCCACCTCGCCGCCAGCAAGCCGCTCACCGAGGCCCTCCAAAAAACCGGCGCCACCTGCATCGCCTACGAAACCGTGCGCGTGAACAACCGCCTCCCGCTCCTCGAGCCCATGAGCGAGATCGCGGGCCGCATGTCCGTGCTCGTCGGCGGATATTTTTTGGCGAAACACAACGGCGGCGAAGGCGTCCTCCTCGGCGGCGTGCCGGGTGTGCTCCCCGGCAAGGTTGTGGTCATCGGCGGCGGCACCTCCGGAGTCAACGCCGCCCGCATGGCCACGGGCGTTGGAGCCGATGTCACCATTCTCGAAGTCGATCTCGAGCGGATGCGTTTCCTCGACATCACCATGGGAACCGCCCACACGCTCTATTCCAGCGAAGCCGGCCTCATCGATCTTCTCCCCCAAACCGATCTGCTCATCGGCGCGGTCCTTGTCCCCGGCGCCAAGGCCCCGAAACTCATCACCCGCGACATGCTCCGCCTCATGAAACCCAGCAGTGTCGTCGTGGACATCGCCATCGACCAGGGCGGCTGCCTCGAAACCTCGCGCCCGACCACCCACGACAACCCCACCTTCGTCGAGGAGGGCATCGTCCACTACTGCGTCGCCAACATGCCCGGCGCCTACGCCCGCACCGCCACCCAAGCCCTCACGAATGTGACCTACCGCTACATCGAGGCCCTCGCCGACTACCCGCTCGCCGAGGCCCTCCAGCGCGCCCCCGGCCTGCTCGACGGCCTCAACATCCACGACGGAAAAATCTCCTGCAAGGTCGTTGCGGAGGCGCACGGTTTGGATTACACGCCGTTCGCGACATGAGCAGTCTTCAGGATCAAATCCACCACATCGGAAAAAACGCCCGCGCCGCCTCCCGCGCGCTCGCGCAACTCGACTCGAAAACCAAAAACGCCGTCCTCGTCGCGATGGCCGATGAGTTGATCGTCCGCCTCCCCGACATCCTCGAAGCCAACGCCAGCGATGTCGCCGAAGCCGAAAAAAACGGCCTCACCAAAGCCTCGATCGATCGCCTTCGCCTCACGGAAAAACGCATCGCCGACATGGCCGACGGCATCCGCCAGGTCGCCTCGCTGCCCGATCCCGTTGGCGAAATCCTCCGCGACTGGACGCAACCCAACGGCATCCAAATCCAAAAAATCCGCACCCCGATCGGCGTCATCGGCATCATCTACGAATCCCGCCCGAATGTGACCGCCGACGCCGCCGTGCTCTGCATCAAAACCGGCAATGCCGTCATCCTCCGGGGCGGCTCCGAAGCCCTCGCCTCGAACCTCGCCATCGCCAAGGCCCTCCAAGCCGGCGGCTTTAACGCCGGCCTCCCCGACCACTCCGTCCAACTCATCCCGACCAAGGACCGCGAAGCCGTGAAAATCATGGCCGCCATGGACCAATTCATGGATGTCATCATCCCGCGCGGCGGACACTCGCTCATCGAAGCCGTCGTCGCCGCCGCCCGCATGCCCGTCATCAAGCACTACGACGGCATCTGCCATGTGTTCGTGGACCGCGCCGCCGACCTCCGCATGGCGCTCGACATCGCCCTCAACGCCAAATGCCAGCGCCCCGGCGTCTGCAACGCCATGGAAACCCTCCTCGTCCACCGCGACATCGCGGCCGAGTTTTTCCAACTCGCCTCCGAAGAATTTTCCAAAGCCCAGGTCGAACTCGTGGCCGACCCCGCCGCGCACCAAATCCTCTCCGCGTTCGGCTACCCGAAGCTCCGCGAAGCCGAGGAATCCTCGTTCCGCACCGAGTGGCTCGACCTCATCCTCTCCGTCCGCATCGTGGAAAATCTCGCCGCCGCCATCGATCACATCGAAACCTTCGGCTCGCACCACAGCGACGCCATCGTCACGAACGACCAATCCGCCGCCGACCAATTCCTCGCCGGCGTCGATTCCGCCACGGTCTATTGGAACGCCTCCACCCGCTTCACCGATGGCGGCGAATTCGGTTTCGGCGCCGAGATCGGCATCAGCACCGACAAGCTCCACGCTCGCGGCCCCATGGGCCTCGAAGAACTGACCACCTACAAATACCTCATCCGAGGCCAAGGCCAGGTGCGGAAATGAAAACCGTCGGCTCCCGAACCCGCATTCCATCAACTCCCGCGGAAGCCGTCCACCGTGCCGGCAAACTCATCGCCGAAGCCTTCCGCGTCGCTCCAATCCAGAAGCCCCACGGCTTCGTCGTGAAATTCAAATCCTGGGACGACTACGAAAACTGGCGCCGACTCCAAAAAAATCCGCGCTTTTGGTGATGGAGGAAGCTTCCAACAAACCTTTGCTTCATGTTTGCGAACTCTTGAACCAGGAGAGGGCCGAGTATCTCGTCATCGGAGCATGGGCCATGATTCTCAACGGCCTCATTCGTGCCACGGAGGATGTGGATATCCTCATCGCCGAAAACACCGCCAATTTTCAGAAAGTCATCACGGCTCTTTCCCGACTCCCCGACGGTGCCGCAAGTGAACTCGTTCCTCAGGATTTTGAGGAAAATGTGATTGTAAAAATAGCCGATGAAATCGAGGTGGATGTGAGCACGAGAGCTTGGAAAGTGACCTACGCCGAAGCCTTGCCGAATGCCCGGCGAGCCATCGTCGAAAGCATTGAAATCCCCTTCCTATCGATCCCCGACCTAATCCGCAGCAAGCAAACTTCCCGCGACCAAGACCGTGTTGATGTGGAAAACCTGATCCGTCTCAAAACATGAAAACCTCCATGACTTTCACTGGCAGGCGAGACGCCCGGGAGGGTCCTGCTTGTCAGGACCGGGGCGGCTCCCGCAACCCCAACGATGCGGCTCCGACAAGCGTCGCCCTCCTCGCATGAAAACCCTCCGCGTCCACTACGAAGGCCGCGTTCAGGGCGTCGGCTTCCGCTACACCGTGAAAAACCTCGCCCGCGAATTCGAGGTCTCCGGCACCGTCGCCAACCTCCCCGACGGCCGCGTGGAACTCCTCGCCAGCGGCGAACCCGACGAAGTCGACGCCTTCCTCGAAGCCATCCGCACCAGCGCCCTCGCCGGCCACATCACTCTCGAAACCCCGCGCGAAATCCCCCGCCCCGCCGGCCTCCGCGGCTTTTCCATCGTCCCATGAGCGCGCCCGCCGTCCAGATCGAGAACATCTCGAAAGTCTTCCCCGTCCCGCTCCGCCGCCAGCGCGTGCAGGCCGTGAAAAACCTCAGCCTCGTCGTCGAGCCCGGCCAGGTTTACGGCCTCCTCGGCCCCAACGGCTGCGGCAAAAGCACCACGCTCAAAATCCTCCTCGGCCTCGTCACGCCGAACTCCGGCCGCGCCCTCGTCTTCGGCAAGGACAGCCGTGAATACCGCAGCCGCCGCGATGTCGGCTTCCTCCCCGAGAATCCCTACTTCCACAAATTCCTCACCGCCGCCGAACTTCTCGCCTTCCACGGAAAAATCTGCGGCCTCTCCGGAAAAAAACTCGCCGCCCGCATCGACGAACTCATCGACCTCGTCGGCCTGCGCGATGCCCGCGACCGCCGCGTCGGCGGCTTTTCCAAAGGCATGCTCCAACGCATCGGCCTCGCCCAGGCCCTCGTCCACGACCCCGGTCTCGTCGTGCTCGACGAACCCACCGCCGGCGTCGATCCCGCCGGTTCCCACCAAATCCGCGACCTCATCCTCGACCTCAAAAAACGCGGCAAGACCATCCTCCTCACCTCGCACCTCCTCGAGCAGGTCCAGGAAATCTGCGACCGCGTCGGCATCATGGCCCGCGGCGAAATGATCCGCGAAGGCCCGCTCGAAGACCTCGTCCGCGTGAAAAATCAAACCGAGTTCGTCATCGAAAACTCCACACCCGAACTCGCCGCGCAGATCCAAAATCTCGTCGCCGCCTCCCGCGCCAGCCTCGTCGCCACCCGCCAGCCCGAGCGCTCGCTCGAAACCGTCTTCCTCGAACTCACCTCCGGCGACCGATAAACCCTCACCCGCTTTTCCCGTAGCGCCGTAGCGGAAAATGGAACATTTTTCGATCCCGCCGATCTCCACATGAATCTCTTCCTCACCGGCACCGACACCGGCGTCGGAAAAACCTTCACCACCGCGCTCCTCACCCGCGCCCTCCGCGAAGCCGGACTCGACACCATCGCTCTCAAGCCCCTCTGCAGCGGCGAGCGCTCCGATGTCGAAATCCTCCGCGCCGCCTCGGACCACATTCTTTCCCTCGACGAAACCAACCCCGTCTGGCTCCAGGCCCCCGCCACACCCCTCGTCGCCGCCAAACTCGAAAACCGCACCCTGTCCCTCGACCCGCTCCAACACTGGTTCCGCGGCCTTTCCGCCAAACACCCCTCGCTCCTCGTCGAAGGCGCCGGCGGCTGGCTCGTCCCGATCACCGAATCCGAAACCCTCGCCGACTTCGCGGCCCGCCTCGATCTCCCCGTCATCGTCGTCGTCGCCAACCGCCTCGGCTGCCTCAACCACACCCTCCTCACGCTGGAATCCATCCGCGCCCGCGGACTCCACTGCCCCGGCATCATCCTCAACCACCTCGCGCCCGACTCCGACATCGCCCAACGCACCAACGCCGAAGTCCTCGCCTGCCACACCACCATCCTCCTGGAAATCCCCCCCGACTGCCCCGCGATCCCTCCCTCCGACACCGACCGATTTTTACGCTTGATAAAAAAATAATTTCCCCGATTCTTTCCGACCCGATCAAACCAAGGACTTTTATGGCATACGCAGTCATCCAAACCGGCGGCAAGCAATACCGCGTCGAATCCGGCAACGAAATCGAAGTCGAAAAACTCGACGCCGAAGTCGGTGCGGACATCCAACTTTCCGAGGTTCTCCTCGTCTCCGATTCCGGCAAAACCCAAGTCGGCACTCCCTTCGTTCCCGGCGCCCAGGTCGCCGCGAAAGTCGTCGACCAATTCAAGGACGACAAGGTCATCGCCTTCAAATTCCGCCGCCGCAAAGGCTATCACCGCACCGTCGGCCACCGCCGCCAGTTGACCAAACTCAAAATCGAGTCCATCTCCACCAAGTAATCCTATGGCCCATAAAAAAGGACAAGGCTCCGTCAAGAACGGACGCGACAGCATCTCGAAGCGCCTCGGCGTGAAAAAATTCGGCGGCGAATCCGTCATCGCCGGCAACATCATCCTCCGCCAGCGCG
>CAZVPK010000046.1:12194-15027 GCA_964628505.1 uncultured Chthoniobacter sp. | reverse complement strand
TGTCGGTCCCCTGCGACGCCAACTCCAAAACCACATCTCCCGCATTGTCCACGGTATAGAAATCGTCCCCCAACCCGCCCGCCATCGAGTCCGCTCCCGTTCCTCCATCCAGCGAATTGTTCTGCGTGTTTCCAACCAAGGTGTTCGCCAGCGAGTTTCCCGTCCCGCTCACGACCCCCAACAGACTCAGAATCAACCACTCCAAATCCCGGGCATCCGGCAACACATACCCATCCACATCCGCCATTACCGAATCCACCCCACCGCCGGCGACTTCCACCAGCGTTGTTTCAGAGGTCGAGTCCACGATAAAGTAATCATCCCCCGCACCACCGACCATCCGGTCGATCCCCGTCCCGCCATCCATCGTGTCGTTTCCGTCCCCCCCCTCAAGCGTGTCCACACCCGCCCCGCCCAGCAAAAGGTCGTTGTCGTTTTCTGCCCACAACGAATCGTCCCCGTCTCCGCCCAGAATCGTGTCGCTCCCGGCTCCTCCCAAAATCGTGTCCCCGTCCGCACCGCCATCCAAACTGTCCGCTCCCGCCTCGCCCAAAATCGAGTCCGCACCCGCGCCGCCCGTGATCGTGTCTCCGCTGTCCCCTCCCAAAATCGTGTCCGCCCCCGTCCCGCCATCCAGCGTGTTTGCCGACGCGTTTCCGAGAATCGTATTGTTTCCCGCGTTCCCGGTGCCGTTTGCCACTCCTCCAGCCAGCGACAATCCCTCCACATTCGTCGCCAGCGTGTAACCGGAAATTTGCGCCACCACCCAATCACTTGCATCCGCGCCCAACTCCACGACCTCATCGGATGAATTGTCGACATAGTAGGTATCGTTCCCCGCCCCGCCGACCATCGAATCCACACCCGCGCCTCCATCCAAAATATCGCTACCACCACCGCCATCGAGCGTGTCGGCATCGTCCCCGCCGTAAAGACTATCCGCACTGGACCCACCAAGCAGGCTGTCATTCCCCGACCCTCCATCCAGCGTTCCAGCCCCGGATCCGCCATCCAGCGTGTCGTTTCCCGCCTCGCCATAGAGGGTGTCTTGATTGTTTCCCCCCGAGAGAAAATCATTCCCCATCCCGCCAAACAGGATGTCATTGTTGTTCCCTCCCGAGAGCGAGTCGTTCCCCGCTCCTCCCAAAAGGGAGTCATTACCGCTCCCACCATTGAAAGTCACCGCATTGGAATAGGCCGACGCATCGACGGTATCGGCCCCGGTGCCACCGAGAACGGAAACGATTCCGAACGATTCAGCGCTTGCCCCCAATACCGCCTGACTTGCCGTGCTGTTGAAACGAAGCCACTCGATGCGCGTGGTGGAATTGATCCGCGCCGCATCCAAACGCGGCGAGTCGAAATCCACATCCGACAAAGTCACCGGACCGTTGAAAATCAAACTGTCCGACCCCGAGTTCCCGATAATCGTGTCCGCCAAGCCGGCGGCGAGGAAGTCGTCACGATTGCTGTAGGTGAAGGAAGCCATGGGTCGGGAAAAAAAGGCTAGAACATCATCATCGAAATCGACCCATTCCGGCAAAACTTGAGGGGAATCATCCCTCCACCATAAAAACCCTCCCGCTCGAGTCAACGCCCCGGGGGATTTTTCTTAAAATTTTTGCACATACAGCTGATAGAGCGGCAATCCGGCCAACACCCGCGCCTGCCGCGCGAACAGCGTCGTGAACGCGTCCACTGCCATCTTCGGAGTCCCGAGCGGATCCTCGCTGCCGCGCCGGAACGGACTCCACAAATAATCGTCAAACGCCATCACCCCGCCCCGTTTCAGCAACCGGAACGCCACCACCGCGTCCCCGATCACATCGCAAGCCCGGTGACTCGCATCGATGGAAATAAAATCAAACGCCCGCGCCGGCTCCTCCACCACCAACCGGCACAACTCATGCAGCGAATCCCCTTGACGAATTTCCACCGGACACGCCGAACCCACCGACACGACATTCGCCTCGAAACGCCGGCGCAACCCGCCAAGGTCCATCCCCTGATGCTCCTCGCCCCCCGCAAAAGAATCCACCGCGACGATCCCGCAGTCCGCGGTCTTGCAAAAATTTTCCAGCAACCAGCAAGTCGACCGTCCTTCAAACACTCCCACCTCCAACACCCGCAACGCCGCATTCCTCTTTGCCAAACCCCTCAACACGGCAGTCCACGCCGGCACGCTCCGCGAAAACCAATCCTGTGTGAAAACCCGCCCCGTCTGCTCGCTCATACATAAGACCTACCCCCGGCCCGCCCGCGCCGGAAGTCCTGAATCCCGCCGTTTTCTGTTTCCCTCCCGATCAATCAGGCGTTCTCTAAAAAAAACCATGCGCGCCGTTTTTCCCATCGCCATCCTTCTCGCCGCGTTCCCCCTTGCCGTCTCCGCCGAAAAACCGGCCCGCCCGCCGGCCGCCGTCACGCTCGCCGAGGTCCGTTCCGCGCCGTTCGCCGACCGCATCGAGGCCCTCGGCACGCTCCGCGCCAACGAGTCCGTGGAACTCACCGCCACCATCGGCGAGCGCGTGGTCGAGATCGGCTTCGAGGACGGCCAGCGCGTCGAAGCCGGCCAGATTCTCGTGAAACTCTCCTCCACCGAGGAGGAGGCCCTGCTCAAGGAAACCACCTCCGCCGCCGGCGAATCCAAAAAACAATACGACCGCATCGCCCAACTCGCCGAACGCGGCACCGCCTCGGTCTCCCAACTCGACGAGGCCCGCCGCGTTTACGAAACCGCCAAGGCCCGCCAGCTCGCCATTGAATCCCGCCTCGCAGAACTCGTCGTCCAAGCCCCCTTCGCAGGAGTCGTCGGCCTCCGCAACATCAGCGTGGG
>CAZVPK010000046.1:8469-12094 GCA_964628505.1 uncultured Chthoniobacter sp. | reverse complement strand
CCCGACCGCCTCCTCAAGCCGGGCATGCTCATGAAAGTCGACCTCCTCGAAAATCCCCGCGAAGCCCTCGCCATCCCCGAAGGCGCGCTCCTGCCCGACGGCCGCACAAACTTCGTGATGGTGGTGGAAAACACACCCGCCGGTGCTGTTGCGAAACGCCGCGAAGTCCGTCCCGGAGCGCGCCGCCAGGGCGAAGTGGAAATTCTCGAGGGCCTCTCGCCCGGCGAAAAAATCGTCGCCCACGGCGCGTTCAAACTCTCCGACGGCGCGCCCGTCCGCATCCTCGCGGAAACCGACGACAACCCCGCGAAGCCCGATTGATGCTGCTCTCCGACCTTTCCATCAAGCGCCCGGTCTTCGCCTCCGTCCTCGCGCTTTTGCTCGTCGCCTTCGGTGTGATCGCCTTCCAGCGCCTGCCGCTGCGCGAGTTTCCCGACATCGACCCGCCCGTCGTCTCCGTCGAAACCACCTACCGCGGCGCCGCGGCCAATGTTGTCGAAACCCGCATCACCGAGCCCATCGAGGAACGCATCGCCGGAGTCGAGGGCATCCACTTCATCGAATCCACCAGCGAAAACGGACGATCGAAAATCACCATCACCTTCCGCTCGGGCCGCGACATCGATGCCGCGACGAACGACATTCGCGACCGCGTCTCCGCCGTTCTCGACGACCTCCCCGAGGAGGCCGATCCGCCCGAAGTCCAGAAAGTCGATTCGAACGACGATGTCGTCCTCTGGCTCAATCTCGTTAGCGACCGCCTCACGATTCCCGAACTCAGCGACTACGCCCGCCGGTATTTGGTGGACCGCTTCTCCGTGCTCGATGGCGTGGCCCGCGTGCAAGTGGGCGGGGACCAGGCCTGGGCGATGCGAATCTGGATCGACCGCCGCGCCCTCGCCGCGCGCGGACTCACCGTCGCCGATGTCGAGCAGGCCCTTGTCGCCGAAAATATCGAACTCCCCGCCGGGACCATCGAATCCAGCGAGCGCGCCTTCACCATCCGCACCGACCGGGCGTTCAAAACCCCCCAGGACTTCCGCCAACTCGCGCTGAAACGCGGCGAGGACGGCTACCTCGTCCGACTCGGCGAAGTCGCCCGCATCGATCGCGAGCCCGATGAAACCCGCGCCGTCTTCCGCGGAAATTCCGTCCCGATGATCGGTCTCGGCATCATCAAACAATCCACCGCGAACACCATCGATGTCGCCCGTGCCGTCAAAGCGGAAGCCCGCCGACTCGCTCCCACCCTGCCCGAGGGCATGGAAATCCGCCAAAGCTACGACACCTCCGTGTTCATCGAAGGCGCGATCCGTGAAGTCTATTTCACCCTCGCCCTGGCGATCGGCCTTGTGGTTCTGGTCATCTATCTCTTCCTCGGCAGCGGCCGCGCCACGCTCGTTCCATCGGTCACGGTCCCCGTCTCCGTCATCGCCACCTTTCTCGCACTCTACCTGCTCGGATTCACCATCAACATCCTCACACTCCTGGCGCTGGTTTTGGGAATCGGAATCCTGGTGGACGACGCCATCATTGTTCTGGAAAACATCGTGCGCCGCATGAAGGAACTTGGCGAAACCCCGCTCGTCGCCGCCTACCGCGGAACGCGCGAGGTCGGATTCGCCGTCGTCGCCACCACGCTCGTCCTCATCTCGGTCTTCGTCCCGATCGGATTCCTCGGCGGCGACATCGGCCGCCTCTTTTCCGAATTCGCATTCACCCTCTCCGCCGCGGTCGCCATTTCCAGCCTCATGGCGCTCACACTCTCGCCGATGGTGGCCTCGAAAATCCTGCGCCAACGCAAAACCCCGACCCGCCTCGCCGCCGCGATGGACCGCGTCTTCACCGCCGCGCAATCCCTCTACCTGCGCCTCCTCAAGCCCGTCCTCGCCCACCGTCTCGCCACCGCCGCCGTGTTCCTCGCGCTCTGCGGCGGCTGCTGGTGGCTCTTCCAACAAATTCCCAGCGAATACACCCCGCGCGAGGACCGCGGTGCGTTTTTCATCCTGGTCAACGGCCCCGAGGGCGCGACGCACAACTACATCGTGGATTACATGGACGAAATCGAACGCCGCCTCATGCCCTATGCCGAGTCCGGCGAGGCCATGCGGCTCCTCGTCCGCACGCCGCGCACCATCGGCTCGCAAGGCGATTTCAACACCGGCATCGTCGTGTTTGTCCTGTCCGACTGGGCCGAGCGCCGACCCGCATGGACGATCATGGACGAGGTGCGGAAAAAACTCTCCGACCTCCCCGGCGTCACCGCGTTTCCCGTGATGCGCCAAGGCTTCGGCGCGCGAATCCAAAAGCCCGTCCAGTTCGTGCTCGGCGGCAATTCCTACGAGGAACTCGCCGCCTGGCGCGACATCCTCCTGGAAAAAATCCGTGCCAACAACCCGGGCCTCGACGGCATCGATTGGGACTACAAGGAAACCAAACCGCAAATCCAGGTGAAGGTGGACTACGACCGCGCCGCCGAACTCGGCGTCACCGTTTCCAACATCGGTCGCACCCTCGAAACCATGCTCGGCTCCCGCCGCGTCACCACCTACCTCGACAACGGCGAGGAATACGATGTCCTCGTCGAAGGCGACCGCGACCGACAACGAACCCCCGCCGCGCTCGAAAATATTTTCGTCCGCTCCGCCCGCACCGGCGAACTCATCCCGCTTTCCAATCTCGTCACCCTCGAGGAATTCGCGGACTCGAACTCCCTGAACCGCTACAACCGCATGCGCGCCCTCACGCTCGAAGCCAACCTCGCCGAAGGCTACACGCTCGGCGAGGCCCTTGAATACTTGCGCACCCTCGCCCGCGAGAACCTCCCCGAGACCGCGCAGATCGACTACAAAGGCCAATCCCGCGACTTCCAGGAATCCGGCCAGGCGCTTTTCTTCGTCTTCGCGCTCGGCCTCGTCGTCGTCTTTCTGGTTTTGGCCGCGCAATTCGAAAGCTGGGTCCACCCGGTCGTGATCATGGTCACCGTCCCCCTCGCCATCGCCGGCGGACTTCTCGGAATCCACCTCACCGGCGGCACGCTGAACCTCTACAGCCAAATCGGGCTCGTCATCCTCGTCGGCCTCGCCGCGAAAAACGGCATCCTCATCGTGGAATTCGCCAACCAACTCCGCGACCGCGGCATGGACTTCGACGCCGCATTGCTCGAAGCCTCCCGCGTCCGCCTGCGGCCGATTTTGATGACCGGCCTCACCACCGCCGCCACGGCGATTCCCTTGATTTTCGCCTTTGGAGCCGGCGCCGAAACCCGCGCCGCCATCGGAGCCGTCATGCTCGGCGGCGTGCTGGTCGCCACGCTCTTCACCCTCTTCCTCGTCCCCGCCGGCTACAGCCTGCTCGCCAGAAAAACCGGCTCCCCCGGCGATGTCGCGCGTCGTTTGGAAGAGGAAAGCCGGTTGGCCCCGCAGTAGAGAGAGAGGGACATGGTCGTCTCTCCGATCCGTAGGCTCTACGAACCGGAGGCACCGGCCGTGCAGTCGCAACGCGAAGCCCCTTATCGGCAACCTCGCCACAGAGCGTGACACCAGGAGGGCCCTGCTTCTCCGCTTCGCTCCGGGCTGGTCCTCTCAAACACGCCCACGCGGACCCGACAAGCGGGTCCCTCCTA
>CAZVPK010000046.1:0-8369 GCA_964628505.1 uncultured Chthoniobacter sp. | reverse complement strand
AGGAGGGCCCTGCTTGTCAGGGCCGGGCTGGTCCTCTCAAACACGCCCGCGCGGAACCCAAACCGCATTCCCGCAAAAAAAACACCCGGCCGTTTCCGGCCGGGTGTTTGAAATATGCGGCGAACCGCGGGAATCAGGCGGCGAGGTTTTTCGCCACAGCGGTCCAGTCGATCGTGTTCCACCAGGCCTTGAGATAATCGGCGCGGCGGTTTTGGTAATTCAAGTAGTAGGCGTGCTCCCAGACGTCGCACCCCAGGATCGGCGTGCCGGGGCACTCGGCGACTCCGGCCATGAGCGGATTGTCCTGGTTCGGGGTCGAGCAGATGCAAAGCGACTGGTCGGCCTTCCGGCAAAGCCACACCCAGCCGCTGCCGAAGCGGGCGAGACCGGCGGCCTCGAACTTGGCTTTGAATTCCTCGAAGGAACCAAAGGCCTTGTCGATCGCCTCGGCCAGCGCGCCGGCGGGAGCGCCTCCCGCGCCGGGGCCCATGAGCTTCCAGAAAAAGGAGTGGTTCCAATGGCCGCCCCCGTTGTTGCGAACCGCGCCGCGGATTCCCTCCGGCACGGCGGCGAGATTTCCGATCAGTTCCTCGAGCGGTTTGCCCGCGAGTTCGGGAGCGCTTTCGAGGGCCTTGTTGAGGTTCGCCACGTAGGTCGCGTGGTGTTTGCCATGGTGGATTTCCATCGTGCGGGCATCGATGTTCGGTTCCAGCGCGGTGGCGGAGTAGGGAAGTGCGGGTAGTTCGAATGGCATGGTGTGTGGATTTTTTTGGAACCGCCAAGATAGTGGCCGGACGGGTGGTTTCAAGAGGGTTTGTGCCGGACGCCGGGCGCTCCGGGATTTTCCGGTCCGCAAAACTTGCCGGGGAATGGTGTTGATTTCCGGCGGCGGGCATCGCATCCTCACAAACCATCTCGAAAATATGAGTCAGCATCCCAGTCTCAAAGGCAAAGGGGCCATCAAGGCCAAGCGCAGCGTGTTGAAGCGCTTTGAACGTGTCGACCTGCTCCGCAAGCGGGGCCAGTTCAAGGAGGGCCAGCGCGTGATCGGCCTTCCGAAAACGAAGCCCGAGGATTGACCGCTCCGCCGCTCCCGATGCGGCTGAACCGTTTTCTTGCCGCCGCCGGCCTCGGGTCGCGGCGCTCCTGCGAGCAACTCGTCGCCGCCGGCCGGGTGGTTGTCAACGGACACCGGATCGACAACCTCGCGACGATCGTGGAACCCGGCGACGATGTGCGGGTGGACGGTCGCCCCGCCCAACCCTCCGCGCCCACCACCCTTCTGCTCAACAAGCCGCGCGGGTATGTCGTCACCCGCTCCGACGAGCGCGGTCGCCGCACCGTTTACGACCTGCTGGAACCCGGGCACTCGCATCTTTTCCATGTCGGCCGCCTCGACAAGGAGAGCGAGGGGCTTTTGCTCATGACCAATGACGGCGCGCTCGCCCAACTCCTGGCCCACCCCTCGCAGGGGATCGAAAAGGAATACGAGGTGCGACTCGACAAGCCCTTCGATCCCGCGCTGACTCCGAAACTTCTCCGCGGAATCCACATCGAGGGCGGTCGCGGACGATTCGAATCGGTCCGGCCGGCCGGCCCCCAAACGCTCCGCGTGGTGCTCAAACAGGGGCTCAAACGCCAGATCCGCCTGATGCTTTACCGCCTCGGCTACGAGGTCGAGCGCCTCCGCCGCGTGCGCATGGGCCCGCTCTCGGACCACAAACTGCCGCCCGGCGCCTGGCGTCCCCTCACCCGCAAGGAACTCGATCTTCTCGCCGCCTCGGCGAAACCCGCACCCAAGCCCCGCCGCGCGCCCCATGCCGCCGACCGACCTCGAGGCCGATGAGGCGATCATGCGGCTCGCCATCCGCGAGGCCCGCAAGGGAATTGGAAAAACCAGCCCGAATCCCGCCGTCGGCGCGGTTCTGATCCGCAACGGAAAAATCCTCGCCCTCGGCTGGCATCGCGCCGCCGGTGGCCCGCATGCCGAAATCGAGGCTCTGAAAAAAACGCCAGACCCTCGCGGAGCCACACTCTACGCGACCCTCGAGCCGTGTTCCACGCACGGCCGCACGCCGCCTTGCACATCGGCGATCCTCCAGGCGGGAATCGCGCGTGTTGTCTTCGGAGCCACCGATCCCAACCCGGCCCACGCCGGTCGCGCCGCGGAGATTCTTCAAAAAGCGGGCGTCGACGTGTTGCCGGGCGTTCTCTCCGGCGAATGCGCCCGTCTCAACCGCGCCTGGAACAAATGGATTTCCACCGGCCTGCCCTACGTCACCGCCAAGGCGGGAATGAGCCTCGACGGCCGGATCTCCTCGCCGCCGGACCGCCGCTGGATCACTTCCCAAGCCGCCCGCTCCGATGCAATGAATCTCCGCGCCGAATGCGACGCGATCCTTGTCGGCGCGGAAACCATCCGCACCGACAACCCGCGCCTCACCCTCCGCGGTCCGCGCCCGGCGCCGCAGCCATGGCGGGTTGTTTGGTCCCGATCGGGAAAAATTCCCAAGGATTCTCAAGTGCTCGCCGATTCCCGTCGCGAGCGGACGCTGGTTTTTTCCGGAAAAAGCCTGCGGGCGGTTTTGAAGGAACTCGGCCGGCGCGGCGTCCAGCACGTCTTGATCGAAGGCGGCGGGCGCACACTCGGCGAGGCGTTCGACAAGGGACTCGTGGACCGCGTGGTTTTCTATGTCGCTCCGCTCCTCATGGGCGGTCCGGTTCCCGCCGTCGGGGGCTCGGGAGCCGCCGGCAATGAATCGGGCCTGCGCCTGCGCGATCCGGTTTACAAAAAAATCGGACCCGATTTGCGGATCGAAGGCGAAATCGACCGCCCGGCTACAAGCCGGTCGGGTGGTCGATGAATTGCCACGGAAGCGCGAATTTTCTGGCGAGAAGTTCCGCCAGCGCCTTCACGCCGAAAGTCTCGGTCGCGTAGTGGCCCGCGTAAAAAAGATTCACCTGCAACTCCTCGGCCAGGGTGTAGGACCAATGCGGCCCCTCGCCGGTGATGAAGGTGTCGATGCCCGCCGCCGCCGCTTTCGCGATTTCGGCTCCCGCGCCGCCGGTCACGATTCCGATGCGTCGCGCCAGGTTCGGTCCGCCCGGAGCGAGATGCACCGGCCCTCCCACCGCACGCTCGAGATGGTCGCGCAGGACCTCGCGATTGATTTCCGCATCGAATCTCAATCCCACCGGCTGGCCGCAGGCTTCGAGGAACGGCGAACCGCCCTCGAGTCCGATCGCCGCCGCGAGAAGCGCGTTGTTCCCGAGCGCGGGATGGATGTCGAGCGGGAGGTGGGCGCTGTAAACCGCCATGTCCGCCTCCATCAGCAATCGCGTCTTCCGGTAATTCGCGCCGGTCACGGGCCGCGCGCCTTGCCAAAAGAGCCCGTGGTGGACGATCAGAAAATCCACCCGCCCCTCGGCGGCCTCCCTGATCACGGCCTCGCTGGCGTCCACCGCCGCACCGATGCGGGAGATGGACCCGGAGTTTTCCACCTGGAGTCCGTTCAGCGCTTGGGGATGGTCCCCCACCTCGCCAACTCTCAGAAGGTCGTCGAGGTATCGGGTCGCGTCGGTGATGTGCATGGACCCAAAATACCCGCCGCCCGCGCGGGTGGAGAGGTTTTTTTAAAAACCCGGAGCGGCAGTTGCGAAACGGGCGGCGTTGTTGGTAGCTTCGCGCCGATATGCCGACCTACGACTACGAATGCGAAAAATGCGGACAGACCTTCGAGGCGTTCCAATCGATGAAGGACAAGCCCTTCGAGACCTGTCCCGAGTCCGCCTGCCGCATGGAGACCTGGGGCCAAGGCAAGGTGAGGCGTTTGTTGGGAACCGGCGCGGGCCTGATTTTCAAAGGCTCCGGATTCTACATCACCGACTACCGCAGCGAGGGCTACAAGCAGGCCGCCAAGAAGGACAGCGGCGGCGCCGATTCCTCCGGCGCTTCCGCGAAATCCGACTCGAAACCCGCGGAATCCAAGCCCGCCGCGAAAACCCCGTCCCCGCCCGCGGCCACATGAAGACCTGCGAGTCCTGCGGCACGGAGAACGACGACACGCGCGTCTTTTGCATGAATTGCGCGTCCCGCCTCCCCGCTCCCTCCCCGGGCTCGCTGCCGGGCGTTCCAAAAAATCCCGCCGCCGTCGGCGCGTCCGCCCCGCCGGTCTCCCTCTCCCGCCCCGTCGGCCAAACCCGAAAGCCGGGCAAGATCCGCCAGGCCCGGCGCGGGGTTTTCGAAACCCTCCTCGCCCTTCTCCCTTGGCTGCTGCTCGCCTGCCTGGGCGCCGCCCTCTATCTCGCGATCCAACCACCGGCCGACATCCCGCCCGAGGCCTCCCCCGATCCCGCCGAGGCCGGCCGCATGGCGGATTTCCTCCAAAAAGCCTCCACCACCCCCGGCGGCGCCTTCCAGGCGGAACAGTCCTCGATCAACCGCTTCCTCGCCACAGCCGTTCGTTTGCAACCCCTGCCGAATTCCTTCGGACTCGAGGCCGAATACACCCGCTGCTATGCCCGCCTGGAAAAGGACCGCATGGAGTTCACCCTCCAGATCGCGCTGCGGGGCCACCCGGTCTACTTCACGCTGGCCCTCGCCCCCGGCCAAAAAAACGGGCGGTTGGTTCCCGGTGTCGCCGGCGCGGGCATCGGGCGCCTGCCTTTGCCCGCCGCGCTGTTGATGCCCGTCTGGCGACCCTGTTTCGACTCCCTGCAAAACGTGATTGTCCTCCTGCGCACCGCGGAATCGGCCAGCGTCGAGGAGGGACGGATTGTGATTCGATGGCCCGGCGGATCCGCATCGCCGCGCTGACCGCCGGCCTGCTCGTTCTGGCGGCCTCCATCCCGGTGGAGGCGCGAAACCCCGCCGAACTCCCCAAGCCGCTCAAAACCGCCGACGGCGCCTTCGTGGTTTATTCCCCCGACCGCTCCTCGCGCTCCGCACTCGCCGACCTCGCGGGCGAGGCGCTCGACCTCTGGAAAAAAACCGCCGGCCCCGAGGCCTCGCCGGCCACGCCGATCATCATCCAGGACAAATCCCGTTCGCCCGCTCCCAAGGGAACGCCGCCTTCGGTTTGCACGCTCTTCGAAACCGAGAACCGCGGACTCAAGGTCCAAATCGACCTCCTCGATCCCTCCGCCCGCCGAGCCGGTCCGTTCCAGACCGAGGTGATCCGCGCCCTCGCCCTCGAGGCCATGCACCGCTCCGATCCGCCCAAGGCCGGAAAATCCTACGCGCAGCCTCCCGATTGGCTTGTCGAGGGCCTCGGCGAGGAATTGCGACGCAAGAATGGAAGCATTCCCGACGGCATCCATGCCGCGCTCGTCCGCGGCAACCAACCTCCCTCGCTCAAGCAATTCCTCGCAGAAAACCCCGCCCGGCTCGACGCCACCTCGCTCCTGCTCTACCGCGCCCGCGCCCTCGCCCTCGTCCGCGCCCTCGCCCAAAGCCCCAACCTCCTCGAATTCCTGCAAGGCGCCAAAGGCCGCCCCTCCACCGCCGAATCGCTCGCCAAGTCCTTTCCCGAAGCCGCGCCCGACGCCCCCACCCTGTCCAAACTCTGGACCCTCTCGGTGGCCCGCAGCTCGCTCCCGTCCCGCCTCGCCTCGTTGTCCGTCTCGAAAACCGACGAGGAACTCGCCGCCATCCTCGCCGTTCCGGACCCCTCCGAATCCGACGCCCGGCCCCCGACCCTCGCCACCCTCGCCCGCGAAAAGGGAGGCCCCTTCCTCATGCGCCGCCGGGCCTCCGAACTCCTCGAACTCGAGTTCCGCGCCCATCCCCTCCTCCGCCCGGTCGTCGAGGAATACCGCAACATCGCCTCGCTTCTTTCGGTCAAACCCGGGGCCCGCCTCGACCGCCGCATCGAGGACAATGAAAAAATCCGCTCCCTGCTCGTCGAACGCCACAAGGCCGTCTCCGACTATTTGAACTGGTTCGAGGCCACCCAGGTCGATGAATCCGAAACGCCCCTCGCCGAACAAACCCGCCCGCTGGAACTCCCCCCGCGCAACGACCCCGTCACCCTCCATCTCGACGCCCTCGAAAAGCGCGGCTGGTAGAGCCTTGCGCCCCGCCGGAGCGTTTCGCATCATGCCCCGATGGACTACCTGGAACGCGCCCGCCGCGTCATCGAGACCGAACTCGCCGAGGCCGCCGCCGTCGCGGCCCGTCTCGACGACCGCTTCCTCCGGGCCGTCGATCTCGTCAAATCCTGTGTCGAGCGCCGCAACAAGGTCGTCGTCCTCGGTGTCGGAAAATCCGGAAACATCGGCGACAAAATCGCCGCCACCCTCACCAGCACCGGCTCCACGGCCGTCGTCCTGAATTCCCTCAACGCCCTCCACGGCGATCTGGGCATCGTCGCGGAAGGCGATGTCGTCCTCTGCCTCAGCTACAGCGGCGAAACGCAGGAACTCCTCTCCGTCCTCCCCTCGATCGTGCGCTGGGGCCTGCCCGTCATCGCCATGACCGGAAACCCCGACTCCTCCCTTGCCAAAGCCGCCACCATCGTGCTCGACGTCTCGGTTTCGCAGGAGGCCTGCCCGCTCAATCTCGCTCCCACCTCCAGCACCACCGCGATGCTCGTCCTCGGCGACGCCCTCGCCATGGTCCTTCTCGAGGCCCGCGGATTCCGCAAGGAGGACTTCGCGAAATTCCACCCCGGCGGCAGCCTCGGCCGATCCCTCCTCCTCAAGGTCTCCCAAATCATGCGCCCCCTCGGGGACCTCGCCCTCATTTCCCCGTCCGCCCAGGTCGTGGAGGCGATCCAGGCCATGACCGCCCATCGCGCCGGCGCCGCCGTGGTCGTGCGGGACGACGGCACGCTCGCGGGCATTTTCACCCACGGCGATTTCGCCCGGCACTTTCCCGGAAATCCCCACATCGGCTCGCAGCCCGTCGGCGATTTCATGACCCTCCATCCCGTTACCATCAGCGGCGACAAGCTCGCCGCCGAGGTCCTCCAAATCCTCGAGAAACACCGCATCGACGACCTCGTGGTCCTCGATGAGAACCGCCGCCCGATCGGCGTGGTGGACTCCCAGGACCTCACGCGCCTCAAGATTCTTTGATCGCCGCGTTCCACAAACCCTACGGCGTCCTCTCGCAATTCACCCCCGACGGCAGCCCGCACCGCACGCTCGCGGAATTCGGCTTCCCGAAAAAAATCCACCCGATCGGCCGCCTCGACGCCGACTCCGAAGGCCTCCTTCTCCTCTCCGACGAACCCGCGTGGAACCGGCGACTCCTCGATCCCCGCCACCACGTTTCGAAGACCTACCTCGTCCTCGTCGAACGCCTCCCCGACGAAAAATCCCTCGCCCGCCTCCGCTCTGGAATCCTCCTCGATGGAAAACCCACCCTCCCCGCGGAGGCCCGTGTTTGCCAGCCCCAGCCGGTTGTTCCCCCGCGCGACCCGCCCGTCCGCTTCCGCAAAACCGTTGAGGATTTCTGGATCGAACTCCGCCTCCGCGAGGGCCGCAACCGCCAGGTCCGCCGAATGACCGCCGCCATCGGCCATCCCACCCTGCGGCTCCTGCGCACCGCCATCGGCCGTTTGGAACTCGACAACCTCCCGCCCGGCCACTGGCGCGAACTCGAATCCACCGAACGCTCCCGACTCCTCGCCGAGTAATCCCCGGCGGGGTTTACGCGGGCACATCCTCCCGCTACTTTGCGAATCCCATGACCTTCGCCACGCAACTCACCGTTCTCCGGATTCTCCTGATTCCGGTGTTCGTGCTGTTTTGCGTCTACTACGGACAGGGCGTCTCCGCGGGCGCGCCGCAGGAATGGCAACGCCTCGCCGCCATCGCCGTTTTCATTCTCGCCTCCGTCACCGACGGCCTCGATGGCTGGATCGCGCGCCATTGGAACCAGAAAAGCCGCCTCGGCGCGGTGCTCGATCCCATCGCCGACAAGGGCCTTCTCCTCACCGCCATCATCACGCTGAGCCTCAGCAATTGGAACCAGGCCTTTCCGCTGTGGTTCCCCGTTCTCGTCATCGCCCGCGACGCCGTGATCCTCGCCGGTTGCGGCGTTTTGTATTTCTTCGACCACCATCTCGAGGTCAAACCGAGCTGGACCGGAAAAACCGCCACCGCCGCGCAAATGGTCGCCATCGCGTGGGTCATGCTCCTCCTCCCCCAGCACCTCGCCATCGTTTACGCCGCCGGGTTCTTCACGCTCCTCAGCGGCATCGACTATCTCGTGCGCGGACTCGGCCAACTCCGCCACCACGCCAAGCCACACTAGAAAAAAACCACCATGCGCCACGTCGCCATCGTCGGCCGACCCAACGTCGGAAAATCCGCCCTCTTCAACCGTCTGGCCGGACGCCGCATTTCCATCGTCCACGACCAAC
>CAZVPK010000045.1:0-15102 GCA_964628505.1 uncultured Chthoniobacter sp. | reverse complement strand
TTCGATCTCGAGTCGCATGGTGGATTTGTCCAAATGGGTGAGGCCGAAGTTCGCGGCGTAGCCCTCGGCCCATTCGTAGTTGTCGATGAGGGTCCACGGGAAGTAGCCGCGGATGTCCACGCCGTCGACCATGGCGCGGCGCACCTGGTTCACGTGTTCGCGGAAGTAGCGGATTTTTTTCTGCTCGCTCTGGGTGCCGATGCCGTTTTCGGAAATGACGATCGGCTTGCCGTAGCGGTTGTGGACGGCGAGGAGGACGGCGTGGAGGCCCTCGGGATCGATGAGCCAGCCGTTTTGCGTGTAGTTCGAGCTGAGTTCGCCTTCGGGGCGCACGATGAAGCGGCGGGCGGAGGCGACCTGCGAGTAATAGTAATTCACGCCGATGAGGTCCATCGAGGCGGCCACGCGGTCAAGGTGGTCGTAGTTCTGCCTCTGCATCATGTTGTAGACAAATCCTGTCGGGTCCTGAAGGTGGCTGCGCTGCCAGTTCGGGATCGAGTAGATGCCCATCACGAGGGCGCCGGGGTCCCTTTCGCGGATGATTCGAGAGGCTCCGAGAAACATGTCGGCGGAGACGCGGGCGGCTTTTTTCAAGGCGCCGGGCGTGAGGAGAAGTCCCGGCGGCCAGTGGCCGCCGAAGTAGCCGATGTAGAGCGCGCCGTTCGGTTCGTTTTGCGGCACCCACACGTCGACATGGGGGCCGAGCGCCTCGACCATCCGGGTGACGTATTCCTCCCAGCGCGCCTCGACATCGGGGTGGAGGAAATTCGAGCGGCTTTTCGCCTTCGTGTCATAGAGCCAGGAGGGAAAGGTGAAATGCCAGAGCGTGACGACCGGGGAGATTCCGGCGGCCTTGAGCTTTCGCGCCATGGCGGCGTATTGGCGGATCGCGGCTTCGTTGAATTCACCCGGACGGGGCTCCACGCGGGCCCACTCGATTCCGAAACGGTAGTGGTTCACGCCGATTTTTTTCAGGGCCTCGATGTCCTTGTCGAAATGCGTCCACGAAAACGTCGCCTCCTCGCCGCGCGGCGGGATGTGGCCCTCCTCGGCGAAAACATCCCAGTCGGTTTTGAAATACCCGGGCGAATCCTTGGGCGCGCCGCGGTCCTCGTTTTGGTAGCTCGCGGTCGAGGTGCCCCACCAGAATGCGCCGGTTTTCACCGGGCGGACCTCGGCGGCGGCGGGCTTTTGGTAGGGCTTCGGAGGCATCACGCAGCCGGAGAGAAAGAGGGCGGCCGAGAGGACGGCGAGGCCGGGATTCCTGTTGAGTGGCATGGTGCGTGGCTTATAGTTTCCACCCATGTCGCCATCAACGTTGAAATGGTCCGCCGCCCTTCTGCTCGCCGCGTCCGCCGCCTCCCAAGCCGCTCTGGAAGGGCATGCGCAGCCCGACACGATCGTCCTCAAGGACGGCTCGACGCACCGCGGTGTCATCGTGCGCAACACCTCGAAGGAGGTTTGGCTCCAGGAAAAATACGGCATCCAGGAATTTCCCAAGTCCTCGATTGTCCGCATCCGCGACGAGGCGGACATCGGCTTGGAGTTCACGAAGGCGAACACGCCGGGCGACCTTCCGGCATGGCGCGTGATGGTGAACGACCTTCGCAACAACGATGCGATCAAATCGCTCGAGCAAATCCCCGCCACCACCATCGACAACGGGATTTTCAAAAACGTCCCCTACCTCTCCTTCCGCATCAACGAATTCATCGAGATGAACGTCTACGGAAATCCCGACGATCCCGGCGGCGTGGAGTTTGGAATCTACGGGCGACACTCCTCGAACGACAAGGCGCGGCGGGTGCTGCGCAGCTTCCTCGCGGGCTTTCTCTCCTCGAGGGCCGAGGTGGGCGCGATCTATGCGCTGCCCTTTTCCGGCGGGAAGGAATGCATCGGGGATTTTTGCATCGAGATCACGCCGGCGGACGCGCCCGATGCCTATGGCGCCTGGTGGATCGGGCTTTTCAATCCCAAGAAACTCGACGCCGCGCGGCTCTCCGACGCCGAATACGCCAAGCTCACACGGCCGCCGGGGCAGATCGTCGACAAATCCGGGCGCGTGCGCCGCGACACCTGGAGCGTGGAGGACCTGGACAACCTCTTCCGGTTGGAAAGCGACGACGGCGCTCCCGCCGTCTTGGTGCGTGGATTTTTCCGGGATCGCAACGGACATTTCAAAACCATCCCGGCGAATTAGCCCCGCGCGCCGGAATTTTCTGGAGGTCGTGTGCGGGCAGGGTTATGCCTTTTCGACATCATGCCTTCCGATCCGCGCGCCATCGACACCGATCAACTTCTCAATCTCGACGCCGAAAACGCTGGAGAACTCGGGGACAAGGTCCAGCAGGTGAGGGCGGAACTCGAAAGCCTCCGCCAAAAGCAGGAGGAGATCGAACGCGAAAAAGCGCGCCTCGAGGAGTTGAAGCGCCGCCAAGACTCCCTCGAAGAGGGCCGCTCCGACATGCTCGACAAACTCACCCGCGCCCTTGTTGTGGTGCAACGCGAGATCGAGGAGTCGCAGGCGCGCGTGGAGCAGATGCACTCCATCCACAATTCCTTCACCCAGCACCTCCGCCACATCGAATCCATCAACGCCCGCGGGTGGGCTCCCCCGGATCTTCCCCGCGAACTCAGCAAGGCGCTCAGCGCCGTGGAGGACGCCCGCGCCGAATACATCAAGGCCCAGGCCAAGCTCGCCGTGGACACCTCCGGCGATATCCAGCCCGCCGCCTCGGGCGAAATGGACTACGCGGTCGAGGAGGACCGCGGATTCAACTACTGGCTCAAGAGCGGATTCGCCTTCACCCTTCCCTTGCAGGCGATCGGAATTGTCGCGCTGCTGGTCTACATCTGGTCGGCCACCTCAGGAAAATAGGACGATGCCCCTCCGCAAGATTTCCACATCCACCAAGGTCGACGACGAGCACCGCAAACTCGACAGGCAACAGCAGGAACTGAAGAGGCGCGAGGCGCGGCTCCAGAAGGAGCTCGTCCGCATGCCGAAGGAGATCGAGAAAAAGAAAAAACTCGAGAAGGTCCAGGTGGCCGCCGCCGTTCCCACCGTCTCGCTTGGCGGGGTGCGCAGCCACCGTTCCAAAGCCCCCGCCGTCCGCAAGGGCGGTCGCCTGAGCAGCCAGATCAACGGCGAACGCATCAAGTTCCTCGTCCTCTGCCTCATTCTCGCCACGATCCTGGTGATGCTCTGGCGGGCGGTTCCCTCCTAGCCTCTCAGCGCGCGGGAACCTTGACGGGAGCGGCTTCGCGGCCTTCCCGCAAAATCCAAACGGCGCCGATGTCGTTCGCATCGGAAATCCAACCCGGTCCCGAGGCCATCACATTGCGCAGCTTCGCGAGGGTTGGTTTGTAATCGAGCCCGTGGCTCCACAAGTGGCCCTCGTAGCCGCACACCACCGGCCTCCCCAAAAGAATCGCGGGATGGTTGTAGCGCGGGTCGATGGCGAGCCGGTCGAGCGGTGGAACATTTTCCAAGCGCTTCGCGACCCCCGCCAGTTCGGACCGCGAGGCGAGATCATAGCCGTGGCGCCGATCGAGTCCGCCGACCAGCGAGACCGCTCCGGAGAAAAACAGCATCACGCAAACCGCCGCCCGAAGCGGGGCTTTCATCGGGGCGACCACTTGGCTCCACAGCCACGGAGCGGCTCCCAGCCAGGCCCAGAGCAGGAGTTTGGTGTTGTCCCACTCCCACGGGGCGAAGGCGACGAACGCGCAGACGAGGAAAGTTCCGATCGAGAGAG
Source organism: uncultured Chthoniobacter sp. (assembly GCA_964628505.1). Taxonomy (GTDB): domain Bacteria; phylum Verrucomicrobiota; class Verrucomicrobiia; order Chthoniobacterales; family Terrimicrobiaceae; genus UBA967. Next base: position 11,344 of record CAZVPK010000045.1, on the reverse strand, counting down.
CACCGAAGGCGCGCGACTCGGCGTCGCCGCGAACGATCGATTTCCAAGCCAGCATGGGCAGGAGCGCAACCATCGCGCCGAAATTCAGAATCCAAAACATCGCCCCGTCCTCTCCCTGCATCCAACCCGGCAGCCAGCGCAGGCCGGAGGCGGCGGAGAAGCCGCCGGTGACGAGCCAGACGGCGGCGGTCGCGGGAGGAACCGCCAACAAAACAAACGCCAGCACGCGCCAACGGGCCGTGGCCTGGAACAAGAAGATCGAGGCGAGCGCGAAGCTCAGGAACAGGAACGCATGCGCGCTGAAAAACGGCATCGTGCAATACAGGACATATTGCACCGGGCGAGGCACGCCGGAGCCGTTGTGGAAAAAATCGTCCCGCCAGCATCGCAGCAACAGCAACCCGCAGGGCAGCGCGTAGAGCAGCCCCCGCTGAGGAACCAGCATGGTGAGGAAGAGGTTTTTCCACGCGGCCTCGGACTGGAAGTCGCGCAACTCGCCGGTCTGGAAAATCTCGAATCCGAGCAGTCCTCCGTTGAAGAGAAACATCGCCAGGGCGAACGCCCCGCCCCAGCGCCAAAGAGCCCACGCGGTGAGCGTCGCGCCCGCGAGTCCGGTCCAGATCAGGCCGCGCTCCACCGGCAGTCCCGCCAGCGCGAGCAGACTGTTGAAAAAATCCGCGCCCACCGGGTAGCTCAGCGGAACCCCCGATAAAATCGGGCTCTCCGGCCAGAAGGGCGCGCCGGCCGCGAAGTAGCGGATGAACTGCAAATGCAGCGAGAGGTCGCCGAGATTGTAGGGCGAGAGGATCCTCCACGAATCCCCCGTCGAGTAGATCAGCCAGAAAAACGCGCGGAACGCCGCGAGACCGAACACACAAAACATCAAAACCGCCCACGCATCCGGCGCGGCATCGGATTTTTCCGTCGTGAAAAATCCCGCCGCGATCCCGGCAACCGCTCCCAGAGCCAGCGCCCAAGCGGCCAGCGGGCCTGTGAGCCCGCCGAATCCCATCGCCAGCGCGATCCCGCTGGTGACGGACACCGACACGGAGGTCAACAAAACAGCGGGAATTTTCATCGTCCCTCTGTTTCAGCCTCCGTGCTCTCGGTGTCCTCCGTGGTGGAAAATTATTTCGACTCCAACTCGAGCGTGATCGTCGGGCGGTCGCAGACCTCGGAGGGGCCGAAATACTGGATCGCGCCGGGGAAGGCGTAGCAGGTCTCCTTCGCCCAGGTGGCGCGGTGTTTTTCGAGTTCGAGGAAGGCGGGGCTGTCGAGTTCGACGAGGGCTTTTTTGATGACCGGGACCATTTTGCCGTGGCGGCGCTCCATGTTCATCATCTGGGCCATGGGAACTCCGCCCGCCTGCCATTCGGCGGCGGGTTTCACAAGGCCGCGCACCGAGCAGATGTAGCCGGTGAGGCCTTCGCGGAGCAGAAGGGCGGCGGTGAAGCCGAGCGTGTAGCAGTAGTCGGCGTCGAAATTCGACGGGAAGGCGCAGCGGCCCTCGTAGCCGAAGTAGTGGGGCAGGGGAGCGAAGGAGCCCTTGTAGGTTCCGGCGGCCTTCATCTCCTTGAGGCGGGCCTCGACGAGGTCGATGAGCAGGCGCTGGGTGTCGATGCGGGCCACCTGCACATTGCCGTGCGGATCACGGTCGAGGATGAGTTGGTTCGCGATGTCGTCCGGCAGGCTGCGGTAGAGCGCGGCCGGGGCGGCGGTGAGTTTTTCGGCGACGAAGGCGCGCTTGGCGGGCAGGTCCGCGAGGGCGTTGAAGGCCTCGCCTTCGTGCGCGAGGGCGTCGTTGAGTTCACCGATGAGAATTCCCATTTCGGGAACGAATTCGATGAGGCCCTCGGGAATGAGAACGGTGCCGAATTTTTCGCCGTTCGCGGCGCGGTGGGCGATCGTGGTGGCGATGTCCTCGACGATTTCCTTGAGCGTGAGTTTGCGCGCGGCGACCTCTTCGGAGATGAGCGTGATGTTCGGGCGGGTCTGCAGGGCGCATTCCAGCGCGATGTGCGAGGCGGAGCGGCCCATGAGCTTGATGAAGTGCCAGTATTTGCGGGCCGAAATGGCGTCGCGCTGGATGTTGCCGATCAGGTCGCTGTAGATCTTGCTGGCCGTGTCGAAGCCGAAGCTGGTCTCGATGTGCTCGCCGCGCAGGTCGCCGTCGATGGTCTTGGGAACGCCCGCCACGGTGAGCGGGGCCTTTTGCGCTGCGGCGAATTCGGCGAGCTTGCTGGCGTTGGAATTCGAGTCGTCCCCGCCGATTACCACGAGCGCCGTGAGGTTGCGGGACTTGGCGGTTTCGAGGGCCTTGAGGAAATCCTCCTCCGACTCGAGCTTGGTGCGGCCGGAGCCGATGATGTCGAAGCCGCCGGTGTTGCGGTAGGAGGCAAGGAGGTCGGCGTCGATCTCGATGCCGTTGTTCGTGAGAAGGCCGTCGGGGCCGTTGCGGAAGCCGATGAGCGAGCTTTCGGGATGGATTTGTTTGATGGCGTCGAACAGGCCCGCGATCACATTGTGGCCGCCGGGAGCCGGACCGCCGGAAAGGATCACGCCCACGCGGATCGGGGCGCTGGCGACAGGAGCGGAGCCGGATTCAAAGGTGACGGCCGGGAGGTCGTAGGTGTTGGGAAAGAGGGCGCGGATTTCGGAATCGGCGGCGCCGCCGAGCGGGGACTTGCGGGCGGTGGAGGTTGCGGAAAGCGAGGCGGGGCGTTTCGGCTGGTAGGCGGCGCGGGCTTGGGAGAGGGCGGTTTGATGCAGCATGGAGTTGAATTTTTTTCGGGCGGGGATGTTCGGGATTTTCCTCAGCGATTGCAAGGATGCGGCTCCGCCGGGACCTTGATGGTTTTACGACCAGGGATTCCCCAGGCCATGGCGGCCGTCGATAGGGTGAACAACTGGATGGAGGCGATCTGCAGGGGGAAATCGACCAACGCGTGAATCATCACGCCTGCCAGGGCGAAGGAGCATGCCGCGGGAAGGATTTTCGATTCGGGCCGGGGCCTGGTGGCTGTCAACCAAACGGCCCTGACGAACCCCCCGATCAGGATCGCCGCCCAGGCCGTCGCACCCGCCCAGCCCCATTCCATGGGCGTCTGCAACGCATCCGAGTGGGCCTTGTCCCAACGGCCTGGCAGTGGACTGCCGAGACGCGCGCGGTGCAGGTCGAAGACGGGCTCGAAACTCCCCGGTCCGCTCCCGAAGGCTCCCGCCGCCGGCAACGCTCCGCGAACAATGATTTCGTAGGCTCCGAATCGGCCGGTGTCCGCGGGTCCCTCCTTCCACAATCCCAACTCCCAACGGAACAGCGTTTTTTCCAATCCGAAGGAAAAAGCCAAGAGGGCGCAGGCCCCCGTGAACAGCACCGCCAAGGAGGCCGTCGAAAATCCACGATTTCTTGTCTCGGGAATCGCCGAAGAGAAAATCCACACGGCCATCGCGGCAATCAATCCGCCGCATACCACGTTCGCCGCCCGCGAGACATTCACAAATCCCGCCGCCGCCGTCGTCAGCGCCGCAAGCGTCCAAAAAACCCGCCCGGCCCCGGAGCCCCCGCCCGCAAAGCTTCCCACGGCCAAACCGACCATCAACGGCAACACGAGATTCATGAACGCCCCGGCATTCGCGTGGTAGCGGAAGACCGCGAAAAAATTCGCGCCGGGATTCCTGTCCGTTGCCCAAAAGATGTCGGGCGCCTCGGTGAGCCTCTGGGCCAATCCCAGCACAACCAGGCTCAGTCCAGTGAGAGCGAGCACGATCCAGAGCCGGTCGCGCCACACACGGTTCGCGGCGAGATCGCACGCGATGGCAAACGCCCCGAGCAGCCCCGTCGCCAAGACCATGTTCGGAAACACCAGAGTCTGCTCGAGAAATCCAGGCCAGTCCGGCAACGGGCGCCAGGGACGGGGGACAAACACCCCGGCGGGCTCCAAAAAAATCCTCTCGGCGTTCCAAGTCAGCACCCATCCCTGCGCCAGCAAAAAAACCAACGCCAGCGCGGGCGGCCATGGAATTCTCGGCAGGCGCCACAGGCAGGCGAGACCCAGCACAAAAAGCCCCGTGTTGCCCAAGAGAAGCCATGCCACCCACTCCCGAGCCCACTCGCGCGTTCCACCGTAGAGCCACGCCGCCAGCACGATGTTCGCCAGCAGCACCCATCGCGCCGCCTCGAGCGGAATCCGCGCGATGGACCGGCTATCCATGCAGCAGCCGGAGCAGAGCCGGAACGCAGAGGCGGTCGCGGTCCAGTTTCGAAACCACCAAATCCCTCGCCGCCTCGCGCAGGGGACCGAATTTTTCCGGATGCGCCAATCCCTCGCAAACCCGCTCCGCAAGCCCCTCCACATCGAAAAAATCCACCAGCAGCCCGTTCGCCCCGTCCTCGACAAACTCCGCCACCGGCGGCGTGTTCGAGGCCACCAGCAGACATCCCGCGGACATCGCCTCGAGCATCGACCACGACAAAAAGTAGGGGTAGGTGAGGTAGACATGCGCGGCGGAAACCTGCAGCACCTTCACATGCGCCTCGTGGGGCAGCCGTCCCAGAAAATGAACCCGCGACAAGTCGATCCGCCCCTCCAGCTCCTTCAAAAACCGGTCGCGCCAGGTCGATCCGTCGGCGGGCTGGTTGCCATAGGGCGTTTCGCGGTCCCGCCCGACGATCAGCACCCTCGCATTCGGTCGACGCGAAAGAATCTCCGGCAGCGCGCGCAAAAAAATATGAATCCCGCGGTAGGGCTCGAGACTGCGGTTCACACAGGTCACGACCTCGTCGCCCGCCTGGATTTTCACTCCGCCCGGCAATGCCAGCTTGACCCTCGGATCGGGGCGAATGGTGTCCGTGTCGAACCCCTCATGCCGCACTTCCAGCCCGGATTGGAGCGGCTCGGGAAACATCGACGCCTGCCAGCGCGTCGGCGTCCAGCGCGCATCGCAATCCTCCCACGCCAGCAACGGCGTCGCGTTTTTCAATCGCACCTCGAGACGGTTCTCGAGCGTCGCCGGAAACTCCGGATCAAACCCCACATCCGCTCCGGAGGGCCGATAAAAATATTCGAAATACCCGCAGATCCTTGCATTGGGAAAAACCTCTCGAAGAAACAGCGTGTCTCCCCAACCCGTGTGCGCCGCGACGATCTCCGGCTCCCAGCCTTGTTTGGCGAGCGACAGGCACACCTGCAGGGTCGTCCGCCCACGCGCCGCGGCCTCCTCGAAGACACGCGCCTGCGGATGCGGTTTCGTCTCCTCGCGCGGAATTTTGTAGCCGACCAGACGCACGCCCGGCACCAGCTTCGCCTGGCGCTTCAAATTGTCCGCCTCCCCGAGGCCGGTCACCTCGTGTCCCTCCGCAACCAAATGCCGAGCCAAATGCAGGAACTGGCCGGGGAAATTCGGGTGGATGAAAAGATAGCGTCTCTTGGCCATGCGCCGGGGGTCGTTGACAACCTCGCCTCCGATTAAACATGGTCCCGTCTCCGACACAAGGACGCCTCCCGCAAACCCGTGACCCCGCCCGATCCAGCCTCGCTTCTCGCCGAGGGCCTCGCCGCCCAGAAGTCGGGCCGTCTCCGCCGCGCCGAGGAATGCTACCGCGCCGTCCTCAAGCAAAATCCCGCCCACCCCGACGCCCTTCATCTTCTCGGCACCATCGCCTTCCAGGCCGGAAAACCCGCCGACGCCGTCTTGCTCATCCGCCGCGCCATCGCACTCAACCCCGCCGACCCCCACTATCACAACAACTGCGGCCCCGCCCTCCGCGTGCTCGAGCGGTTCGAGGAAGCCGCCGCCTGCTACCGGGAATGCCTGCGCCTCGCCCCCGACCATCCCGAAGCCTGGTATAATCTCGGCAAGACCTTTGCCGAGGCCGCGCAGCCCGCCGAGGCCTTGGAAGCCTACAACCGCCAACTCGCGCTCCATCCCGGCCACCTCAGCGCCCGATGGAATCGAAGCCTCGCCCTCCTCCAGTTGGGAAACTACTCCGAAGGTTGGCGCGACTACGAAATCCGCTGGGAGGCCACGCCCTTCAAGCGCCGCGCGTTTCCGCAGCCGCCTTGGCGCGGCGAATCCCTCGCCTCGAAAACCCTCCTCATCCACGCCGAGCAAGGCTTGGGCGACACCATCCAGATGCTCCGCTACGCCCCGCTCGCCGCCGGCCTCGGCGCCCGCGTGATTCTGGAATGCCAACCCGAACTCGCCGCCCTGGCCCGGACCGTCCAGGGAATCGATGCCGTCATCACGAGAGGAAACCCCCTCCCGGATTTCGATGTCGAAATTCCCGCCATGTCCCTGCCCCGCGCGTTCCAAACCACCCTCGAGACCATCCCGAACAAAACCCCCTACCTCCGCGCCGACCCGCATCTATCCTCGCTCTGGCAAGCCCGCCTCGAACAACTCCCCGCCCGCCGCAAGGTCGGCCTCGTCTGGGCCGGCGGAGAAAAACACCCCGCGAATTCCAAGCGCAGCATGGCCCCCCAACACCTCGCCCCGCTCGCCGCGATCCCCGACACCGCCTGGATCAGCCTGCAAAAAGGCCCACCCGCCGCGCTGCTTCCCTTCCCGCTCCACGACTGGACCTCCGAACTCCAGGATTTCTCCGACACCGCCGCCCTGGTCCAAAATCTCGACGCTGTCATCACCGTGGACACCGCCGTCGCCCATCTCGCCGGAGCGCTCGGCAAACCCGTCTGGATCCTCCTTCCCTTCTCCCCCGATTTCCGCTGGCTCATGGACCGCACCGATTCCCCGTGGTATCCCACCGCCCGCCTTCTCCGCCAAACATCGCCCGGCGACTGGAAGGGCGTCGTGGAGCGCCTCGCGCCTTGAACCGAAAAGGCAGCATGCCGCAAATCCAGCTCCCCGCTCACCGTCGCGGAATCAAACACCGCCGGTTATTTTTAACCGGGTCGGTTTCGTCTCGTAAGCAGGCGCTGGCAGAGCATCACCCTGCAGAATTTCGGAAGGCGCGGTCCTCCGGGACCGCCGGGGTTCCCCTTCGTCCAGATGGCATCCCCTCATCCATCAACGGCGTTGGCTCTCCCGGTCAAAGCGCCCCGTGCAAAATGAGTCCGCAATTCAAGACACAGCATCAGGCAATTTTGTAACTGCCCCAATATATCGGCAAATCATCACAGTTATTTTCACCGATCGGTAATTTTAATTGTCACAGTAAAGTGAGTGAAAAGGACCCAGTGGCGACATCCGGAAGCTGATATTTAGATGCTTCAGCGTGCTAAAAGGGTGAACCGGGTAGCGAGCCCGGAGATTAATTCGAAAAAATATAAACAATTATTTTCACCGATCGGTGATTTTAATTGTCGAAGCAAGAGGGAGTGGGGTTGGGGTGTGCCAGTCTTTGTGGGGCGCTCCCGCGCCATGAAAAAGATTGCGCCCTGGTTGTGGTTAAAATCCTTCGCATGTCCTGCGAGTCCCGGCTCGATTCGTGGCGCGGATACGGACCCCTCGCTCTTGCCCTCGCCTTGGGCCGCATCTCACGACTTCCAAAATCCGGCCCCGCGAGCAATTCACCGCCTCTCCGCGCAATTATTGGCGTGATCCCCCGCGGCGCTTCTGGTTTTTTCCCCACCTCATGGCCAGCACGCTTGGAACCCTTTTCCGCATCTCCACCTGGGGCGAATCCCACGGCGGCGGCGTGGGCGTCGTCATCGATGGATGCCCGCCGCGCCTGCCGCTCTCCGAGGCCGATATCCAGCCGGATCTCGACCGCCGCCGTCCGGGCCAGAGCGACATCGTCACGCCGCGCAAGGAGGCGGACACCTGCAAAATCCTCTCCGGCGTCTTCCGCGGCGTCACGCTCGGCACGCCGATCTCGATTCTCGTGCCGAACACCGACGCGCGCCCCGAGGCCTACTCGGAAATGCAAACGCACTTCCGCCCCTCCCACGCCGATTTCACCTACCAATCCAAATACGGAGTCCGCAACTGGGAAGGCGGCGGGCGTTCCTCCGCGCGCGAGACCATCGGCCGCGTCGCCGCCGCCGCGGTCGCCAAAAAAATCCTCCGCGTCCTTTTCCCCGACATCGAAATTCTCGCCTGGGTCTCTCGCATCCACGACATCCCGTCCACCGTCGATCCCGCCAGCGTCTCGCTCGAGGCGATTGAATCCAATGCCGTTCGCTGCCCCGATCCCGCCGCGGCCGAAGCCATGATAGCCCGCATCAAAAAAATCCGCTCCGAGGGCAACAGCGTCGGCGGCCTCATCGACGCCGTCGTGCGCGGAATGCCCGTCGGCCTTGGCGAACCTGTTTTCGACCGCCTCGAGGCCGATCTCGCGAAAGCCATGCTCAGCCTGCCCGCCACGAAAGGCTTCGAAGTCGGTTCCGGTTTCGCCGGCACGCTCCTCACCGGCGCGGAGCACAACGACCCCTTTGAAATCCGCGACGGCCGCGTCCACACCAAAACCAACCACTCCGGCGGCGTGCAAGGCGGCATCAGCAACGGCGAGCCGCTGACCTTCCGCATCGCGTTCAAACCCACCGCGACCATTTCCAAGCCCCAGTCCACTGTCACCGTCGAGGGAGATGAATCCACCCTCGCCGCGCGCGGTCGTCACGATCCCTGCGTTCTTCCACGCGCCGTGGTGATGGTCGAGGCCATGACCGCTCTCGTTCTTGTCGACCACGCCCTGCGCCAGCGCGCGCAGGATTGCCTGCCGAGGTAAATCAACCGTGAGCGCCGATCCCGCTTCGCCCTTCTGGCAAAACGCGATCCTCTACGCGGCCGCCTTGTTCTTGCTATGGGAGACCTTCGCCGGTTGGCGGCGCGGGCTCATTCGCAGCGCACTCCACTTCGGCGCGTTCGTCGCCTCGGGACTCCTTGGACTCGTCGTCGGTCAAGGAGTCGCCATGGTGGTGGGGCTTGTTTTTCCCGGAGCCGCGTTTCTCGTCGGTCTCATTGCCGGCGCCGTCGTTGCCCTCCTTCTCCTCGGTGCGTGCCTGTTTGTGAGCGCGTTTCTTTTCAAACGCACCTCGCAACAACCCTCCGGTCCCGCCCGCTGGATTTTCGGAATCGGCGGCGCGGTGTTCGGTCTTCTCACCGGCCTCCTCCTGCTTTGGGGCGGCATTTCGCTGGTCCGAACCTCCGGCGCGCTCGCCGCTCCGGCCGCCAGGGAAAAGGACGCCCCCGCCTCGACACGCGCCCTCGCCACTCTCAAAACCTCCCTCGAGCAAGGCCCTCTCGGCGGCGTGGTGGAATCCATCGACATTCTCCCCACCGAGGCCTACGCCCGCATCGTCCGCGTCGGCGAACTCTCGAAAAACCCCGACGCCATGATGCGCTTCCTCGATGATCCCGGAGTCCAGGAAATCCTCGCCCATCCCCGCATGCAGGCCGTCCTCAACGATCCGCAGGTCGTCCAGGCCGCCGAGACGCAAAACTACCTCGTCCTTTTTCAGAGCCGCACGATCCTCGAAGCCGCTACCGATCCCTCGCTGCAAAAACTCGTCCTCTCCCTCGACCTCCAAAAAGCACTCGATCACGCCCTCCCGCCCGCGCAGAATCCCGCCGTTCCGAAACCGAAACCATGACCGAATACATCGCCACCATCGGCCTCGAAGTCCATGTCCAGCTCAAGACCCGCAGCAAAATGTTCTGCTCCTGCGCGGTCGAATACGGCGCCGAGCCGAACACCAATGTCTGCCCCGTCTGCCTCGGAATGCCCGGCGCGCTGCCGGTGATGAACGAAGAGGCGCTCAAACTCACCGCCCTCGCCGGCCTCATGCTCGGCTGCGAGATCGGCCCGGTCTGCAAATTCGACCGCAAAAACTACTTCTACCCCGACATGCCGAAGAACTACCAGATCAGCCAATACGATCTGCCCTTCTGCCTCGGCGGCACCGTCCCGCTCCACGACCTCGCGTATCCCAAGGACGCCCAAAAATCGATCGCAACGAAGGACAAAAAAGCCCGCCTCGTCCGCATCCACCTTGAAGAGGATGTCGCCAAAAGTTTCCACATGGAAACCGCCACCGGCATCGATTTCAACCGCGCCGGCACGCCGCTCCTCGAGATCGTGGGCGAAGCCGACATCGCCTCGCCCGAGGAAGCCTTCGCCTACCTCACCGTGCTCCAGCAGGTCATGATCTACGGCGGCATCAGCGACGCCGACATGGAAAAAGGCCAGCTCCGCTGCGATGTGAATGTCTCGGTTCGTCCGGTTGGAACGGAAAAATTCGGCACCAAGATCGAAGTCAAAAATCTCAACTCCATCTCCGGAGTCCGCCGCGCGCTCGCCTACGAGATTCCCCGCCAGATCGAGGCCCTGCGCGGCGGCGCGGTCCTCCAGCAGGAAACCCGCCGCTGGGACGACGCCCGCGGCGAGACCACGCTCATGCGCATCAAGGAAAGCGCGCACGACTACCGCTACTTCCCCGATCCCGATCTTTTGCCCGTCAAAACCGCGCCCCTCGTCGAAGCCGCCCGCGCCCGCAAGCCCGAGCTGCCCTGGGAAAAACGCGCCCGCTTCGTCGCCGATTTCGGCGTGAGCGATTACGACGCCGCCGTGCTCGCGAACGACCTCGCGCTCGCCTCCTATTTTGAAACCGCCGCGAAAGGCGCGAAGAAGCCCAAGAATGTCGCCAACTGGATTCTCAACGACCTCCAGAGCGCACTCGGCGCCGCCTCGCTTGCCATCACCGATTGCCCCGTCCCGCCGCACGCGCTCGACGAACTCGTCAACCTCATCGACAGCGGCGCGATCAATTCCAAGCAAGGCAAGGAAGTCTTCGTCGAAATGTTCGGCACTGGGAAAGCCGCCGCCGTCATCGTCGAGGAAAAAGGCCTGAAACAGGAAAGCGACACCGGCGCGATCGAGGCGTTCGTGGACCAGGCCATCGCCGCCAACCCCGGCCCCGTCGCCGACTACAAAGCCGGCAAAGTTTCCGCCCTGAATTTTCTCAAAGGCCAGGTGATGAAACTCTCCAAAGGCAAAGCCAATCCCGCTCTGGCAGGAGAGATTCTGGAAAAGAAGCTTTCGTAATCCCGCGCCGAGTGAGCCCAATCCCCTGTGGTCTCGCTTAAAAATCGCCCAGGAGGGCTCTGGTTGTCAGAGCCGAATCGGCGTGTTTGCGCAGGCTGCGCCGGACCTGACAAGCAGGTCCCTCCTGGGCGTTTTGCGGGATCGAGGTTTTGGACAAATCACCGATCTCGTTCAAAAGTCCAAAAACGAACGGGCGTTGGTATTCGATCCGCATCGATGTGTTTGTGCAGGCCGCACCAGACCTGACAAAACCCGCGCGCCAGCGCCTTCGTTCCAAGGGAAAGACGAACGTTTGGCCCGGGAGGGCACCCAGGCGCCGAGGGTAGGCGCTCGGGAGACTGC
>CAZVPK010000044.1:13271-15305 GCA_964628505.1 uncultured Chthoniobacter sp. | reverse complement strand
CCGTAGGGTCGAAGGTTCAGCCCGCAAGGGCAATCGGATCCCTCCTCGCGATGCGCATCTCTTGGCCGATCGCCGGTTGATTCGGGATCAGCGGAATCCGCGTCAGGACTTCGGGGCTTCGGGTGGGCTGGCGGGTTTGGGGGCGCCGAGGTTGCGGGCGGCGGCGGCGGCGAGTCTCAGCTTGCCGAGGTTTTGCTTGGTGAGCGAGGTCTGGGGATTGCGGACGGCTTCGAGGTTCTGGGCCTTGATTTCCTCGTAGATTTCGCCGCGGTAGATGGGGATGGATTTCGGCGCTTCGAGACCGATGCGAACCACGTCACCATCGATGCGTTTGACGATGAGGACAATATTGTCCCCGATCTGGATGGTTTCGCCGACTTTTCTGGATAGAGTGAGCATCGGGTCAAGAGGTCACTCGGTTTCGTCGATCAGGACATGCGAGGTGGAGTAGTCCTGGTAGTTGACCAGCACCACCTGCTTGCCAACGCGCGTGCGGCGATTGACGAGTATGGGCGCGGCGAGGTTGATCGTCACCTTCTGGGGTTCGAAGGATTTGATGGTGGCGACATTCAGGATGAGCGGGTTCGCGTCCGCTCCCCGGAGTCCCAGCATCTCGGCATCCTCGTCGCCGATGTTGAGCTTGTAATTGTCCACAAGTCCGACGGGTTCGACAGCGGGGATTTGGATTTCGTCCCCTTGGATGGAGCGGAGGACGACGAAGGGCAGGGTGTCGGGGTCGACGATGAGTTCGTAGTTTTTGAACTCGGAAAGGCCGATGAGGCCTTCGGGCATGAAGAATTTGTTGTTGTTGGAATCGGGAACAAACTCCTGTTGGCCCGAGATCGCGGCTTCGACGAGCATCGTGGGAGTGGATTAAACGCGGATCAGCGGATGTAGTCCAGCAAGGAATTGCTCTGGATCATCGCGCCGCTCTGGATGGCGGCCTGATAGGCCATCTGGGAGCGGTTGAGCCGCACGGTGGCCTCGGCGAAATCGATGTCGGCGTCCGTGGAAATGAGCTGCTCGGTGGCGTCGTATCGGGTCTCGAGGTCCTTCATGGCGACTTCGAGGCGGTATTGGACGGTGCCGGCGCGGGAGAGGTAGGAGAGGATGTTGTTTTCCAAGGCATCCAAGCCGTCGGTGTCATCCGCGCGGAGGGCAAGCACGTCGGAGGCCTTGGTGGCGGAAGGTTCGGCCGACATGGCCTCGCGAAGCTCGATGAGTTTGTTGAGAATATCCTCCACGCCCTCGTTTTCCTCGACTGTGGCGCCGACTTTGATGGTTGTGTCCTCGCCGATGCGGATCGGGGATTCGTTTTGACTGCCGGCGTAAGTGATCGAGGTGATTTTTCCATCCGCGGGATTGCGTTCGAACGGGGGATTGTCGGGGGCATCGCCGGCGAACAGATAGGCGCCGCGGAGTTTGGTGTTCGCGACGTTCAAGCCTTGCTCGACGAGTTGATCGATCTCGGAGGCCTTGGCGAAATATTCCTGCTCGGAGGTAACGCCATTGACCCCGGCGGCGAGTTCGGAGGCGCGGACGAGGAGGTCCTTGATTTGCTCGAGGGAGGAGAACGTGACCTTGCTTTTTTCGAGTCCGTCGACGGCGTTGCGGTAGAATTGCTGGTTCTGCTTTTTCTCGACGCGCAGGTTGAGGACGCGCTGCATGGCAGGGGCGTCGTCGCTGGGGGCGGCGATGCGCTGACCGGTGCTGAGTTGGGTGAGGGCCTTGTTCTGCTCGCCGCCGAGGGATTGGAGGCGGCCGAGGAGGGTGTCGGGGAAGGTGTTGAAGGTGACTCTCATGGCGAATCAGGGTTTAGCCCACTCCGAGGCGGTTGACGACTTGTTCGAGAAGGGTGTCGAGGACATTGATGTGGCGCGCGGAGGCTTGGAAGCTGCGCTGGAATTTCATCATGTCGGTGATTTCCTCGTCCTGCGAGACGCCGCTGTATTGGTCGCGGCTGTTGATGGCGTTTTGCTCGCTGAGTTGCTGGTCCTCCAGACGGATGTTCGTGGAACTTAATTGCTGGGCGAC
>CAZVPK010000044.1:0-13171 GCA_964628505.1 uncultured Chthoniobacter sp. | reverse complement strand
TCGTCGGTTTGGTTGATTTTTTCGGCGAGGATTTTGGCTTTTTCGATGAGGAGTTGCTTTTCGCCGATGTCGCCGGGTTTGACGGAGACGCTTTCCCAGGCGTTGAAGAAATCGGTGAGGGCATCGCTGATGCCGCCGCCGCTGCTGCGGAGGGCGTTTTGGATGGAGGAGGAATCCTTCGTGCGGTCGAGAAACTGGCCGAGGGCGGTCTCGGCGTTTTGGAGGACTTTCTGGGTGGCTTCGAGACCGGCGGTGGCGGTCAACTCGCGCATCACGCTCTTGTCGAGGAGCGCGTCGCGGTTTTGGCGGAGGCCCATGGCTTCGACGCCCATGCTCTCGGTGGCAATGCCGGTGTTGATCTGGCCGCGGTCGCCGATTTCCACGCGTTGCTTGGCGTAGTTGCGATTGTTGATGTTGGCGAGATTCTTGCCAACGACCTCGAGGCCTTTCGAGTGAACCTTCAGCGCTCCGCTGCTGTTGTGAAGGGAGGAGATGAGACCAGCCATAAGATTTTAAACTTCCGTGTTTGGGGACCTTTTCCCCGCCGGGGCGCGTGTCAGGCGACGGCGGCGGTGTATCGGTCGGTTGTCATTTGGGTTCTGATTTGTCCGTGGGCCCCGTAGGTTCCTGGGATGGCTCCGGGGTTTCTTATGGCTAGCAATTGCCGTGCCGACTCCACGCACTGGGCCAGAAGCATGCGGTTTTGGCGGGTGCGGCGCTGGGTGCGAGTGATGAGATCGTTGATCTCGTCGATAAGGGCTCGCAGAAGCGGTTGGTGCTCAGGGGCGAAGGAATGACTGAGCGCGGTGAGGGTGATGTCGCCGGGTTTGCCGAGGGATTCGGCGGTGCGGCGGACGAGGTCCTCGCGCTCGCGCCGGCAGTGGGTAAGTTTTGCTATCTGTTCATCCACATCGACATTGATGTCCAAAAAGCCGGTGGGGTCCTGGTGGACGATGCATTTCTGCTGGCGGTCGAAAAGGTGGAGGAGGCCTCCATACTCTTGGAGTTCGTTTTGCAGCATCGAAACAATCTCTTGGAAGCGGGATTGGATGTTCATGGCATGGAGGCGGGTTGGTTTTTGTTAAGCAATTGGGCGTAAAGCGATGAGGAGATGCCTGAGTTTCCACCGCTAACTTCTTCGGCGATGGTATTGGTAATGAAATAGTTGTAGGTGCCGGTTTTGTCCGCGCCGCCTTCGGGGGTGTGGAGCATGGGGGCGAGGGCTTTTTCGAGCATTTGACGCCAGAGGATGGCTTCGAATTGTTTGCAGGAGTCGGCAATTTTTGCATCCTGCGAATTCGGGTTGCGGGCGGCAGATTGGAGCCCGGCGGTTGCGGGATCGATAAGCAGGGCGGGGTTGGGGGCGATGGAGGAGATTTCCATAATTAGTTGAGGACGAGTTCGGCTTGGAGGGCTCCGGCGCGTTTCATGGACTGGAAGATGGACATCATGTCGCGGGTGGAAACGCCGAGGGCGTTGAGGGCTTTGGCGACATCGTTGATGGTGGGCGATTCCTCGACGATCTTGAACGAACCTTTTTGCTCGTTGACGTCGGTGGTGGTGCTCGGGAGCACGACCGTCTGGCCGGCAGCGTTGCCGATGAGCGGGGCGTTCGGTTGGCTGGCGGTGAGGGTGGAGGCGACGGAAATGGTGAGGGAGCCGTGGCTGACCGCGACCTTGGAAACGCGGACATTCGAGGTGGCGACGATCACGCCGGTGCGTTCGTTGATGACGACGCGGGCGGCGGTGTCGGGCTCGAGTTCGATGCTGCCGATGGTGGCGAGGAAGTTGACTTCGTAGTCCTTGTAGTCCGGCGGGACGAGGACGTTGACGGTCTTGGCGTCGCGGGCCACGGCGGTGTTGGGAAACACGCGGTTGATGGCTTCGGCCATGCGGGCTGCGGAGGTGAAGTCGGCTTCGCGGAGCATGAGGTTCATGGCGCCGTTTCGAACGACCTCGGTGGGAATCTCGCGTTCCACGATCGCGCCGTTGGGAATGGTGCCGACGGTGGGGAAATTTTTCTGGACCGTGGCGCCGCCGGGACCGCCCTGGCCGCCGAGGAATCCGCCGACGGCGATGGGGCCTTGGGCGACGGCGTAGACGGTTTTGTCGGCACCTTGCAGGGGAACCTGCAAAAGCACGCCGCCTTGGAGGGTTTTCGAGTCGCCGATGGAGGAAACGGTGACATCGATGCGATTGCCGGGTTTGACGAAAGGCGGGATGTCGGCCGTGATCATGACCGCGGCGACGTTGCCGGACTTGATGTCGTCCATGGGCACATTGACGCCATAATTTTTCAAGGCGTTCGCGATGGTTTGGAGAGTGGAGTCGATTTTGCTGTCACCGGTGCCGGCGAGGCCGACGACGAGGCCGTAGCCGTTGAGTTGGTTGTCGCGGGCGCCTTCGACGTCGATGAGATCCTTGATGCGGGACCCACCGCTGTAATTGAGCGTGATGGGCGAGGAGTCGCCGACCTGCGCGGAGAGGGGCGAGGCGATCGCGAGCGAGAGGGCGAGAGGAAGGAGGAGGTTTTTCACGACAGATCAGAAGGGTTTGACTTTTTCCCAGGCGCGGAGGAGCCAGCCTTTTTTCTGGGCCTCGGTGAGTTGGCCGGACGGGATGAACTCGACCTGGGCGTCCGCGATTTTGGTCGAGGGGATGGTGTTGTCGGCGGCGATGTCCACGGGGCGGACCACGCCGCGCATGTAGGCGTATTGGTCCTCGTTGTTGGTCCGGATGATCTTGGCGCCTTCGACCACCAGGTTTCCGTTGGGAAGGACATCCACGACGGTGACGGCGGTGCGGTTGCTGACGGTGAGGACGCTGGAGGATCGACCACCGGCGTTCCACTCGCCAGTGGCGGCGAGGTCGAGCGTGGGAATGGTGACGTCGTCGTCGTTGACGGGAACGCCCGTGGCCATGCCGAACCATTTGGGCGTGGCCTGGAGGAATTGATTGAAAAAGGAATTCAACGCGATGCCAATGCCGGCGCCACCTTGGTATTCGTCGCGGGTGAGGAGGTCGGCGTTCTGGGTGGTGGTGGTGTTTTCATCCACCACGATGGTGAGAATGTCGCCGATGTTGCGGGCGATCTTGTCGGCGAACATGCTTTGCTCGCTGTTGCCGGCCTTGACCCACAGGGAATTGGCTTGGGCCTGCGCGACGCCGGTTGCGACAGCGGCCGCGCAGACCATGGAGAAAAGAAGATGGGACGATTTTGTATTCATTCTCAAAACTTCACTTGAACGGTATTGTCGCCGACGACCATGGCTTGAAAGTCCCGCTTGCTGTCCTTGTTGCGGACCGTGACCGTTTCCCCCGCGCCGCCGTCGTTGAGCGCGATGCCCTTCATGGAAATATTGAGGGCGCCCTGGTTCACCACCACGTCCACTTCACGTCCGCGACGAACGAGACGGCGCAGCGAGACATCCTTGCGGGTGATCGGCTGGTCGGCGGCAATCGTCTGGGCGACTTCGTAAAATCCGAAATCCGTCTCGGAGGTGAGATAATCCCGCCGGGCGGCCAGAACGTCGACCTCCTTGAGGGCGGCGACGGAGGAATCGAGGGATTCTCCGCGGTCCAGGCGCCGGGTGGCCACCCACACGGGTTCGAAAAGCTCGGCGCGGATTTCGGTTTGCCAGGTGCCGAGTTTTTTTCCGTCGGACTCGATGGAAAAACGGATTCGGGAGGTCGAGGAAAGGCCATCCTTCGGCACCCCTTCGAGAACCAGTTTCCATTCGCGACCGTTCCGGACCTCGACCGGTTGCCAGGGTTGGACAAACGAAATCTTGAGATCGCCGCGAGGAGAGAAACGGGCGGTCAACTCCAGGCGCAACTCCTCCAAAACGGCATCCTCGCCGATCGTGGCTTCCCCCATGGAAGTGACCACGGCGGGAGGCGCGGAAGGGGAGGCCGCGGGTTGATCGGAAAAGACGGCGGCCGGCGAGTTGGAGGGCGCGTAGGCCAGTGGCGTGAGTATATCCCCCGTGTCGGAGGCCTGGAGCAAGGCCGCCGCCGCAAACGGAACCAAAATTGCGGTGGGGAGTTTCATCAACGCTTGATGCTGTTGGTCATTTCCAAGAGCTGATCGGAGGTCTGGATGGCCTTGGCGCTGACCTCGTAGGCGCGCTGGGCGAGGATCATGTTCACCATTTCCTCGGCCACGTTGACGTTCGAGGTTTCGAGGTGGTTTTGAAGAATGCTTCCGTAGCCGGCCTCGCCGGGGTTGCCGAGTGTGGGGGCGCCACTGGCCTCGGTTTCCTGGTAGAGGTTGCGTCCCATCGCGGTCAAACCGGCGGGATTGTTGAAACGCACGAGCTGGATCTGGAAATTCTGCGTGCCGCCGGGGGTTTGAATGCTCACCTCGCCGGTGGGGGAGATCGTGACGTTTTGCGCATCGACCGGGATCGGCTGGAATCCGCTCAGGATCGGGTTGCCGTCGTTCGTCACCACCGCGCCGTCGGCGGAGAGTTTCAAGCCGCCGTCGCGGGTGTAGGCGGTGGTGCCGTCGGGCATTTGGACTTCGAGGAAGCCGTCGCCTTGGATGGCGATGTCCATTTTTTCCCCGGTCTGGGTGAGTTGGCCCTGGGTGAAAATTTTTGCCGTCGAGGCGACCTGCGTGCCGTTGCCGATCTCGACGCCGGAGGGCAATTGGTTCCCGGCTCCCTGCTCCGCGCCGACTTGGCGTTGCTTCTGGTAGAGCATGTCCTGGAATTCGATTTTGTTCTTTTTGAAGCCCGTGGTGTTCACGTTCGCCAGGTTGTTGGCGATCGTGTTGAGGTTCATTTGCTGGGCATACATGCCGCTCGAGGCGGCTTGGAGGACGCGGTGGATCATGGCGTTGGGATGGTTAAGCGTTTGTCGAACCGAGGGAGTTGATCGCCTTCGCGATCAGGTCGTCGTGGGAAACCATGGAGCGTTGCGAGGCCTCGTAGGCGCGCGCGACGGTGATGAGGCTGACCAGTTCCTCCATGGGAAGAACATTGCTGGACTCGATCGCGCCTTGGACCACTTTCATGTCCTCGATGGCGACCGGATCCTGGCCGGCGGGGGCCTCGAAATAACCGCCCTCCACGCGGGTCATGCCTTGGGGATCGTCGAAGTTGTAAATCTGCAAACGCCCGAGAAGATTGTTGCCTTGGCTGATCGTCCCATCGTTTGCAACGGTCACGGGGCCCTGTTCGGGATCGATCGTGACGGGACCGCCATCGCCGAGCACCTGGAGGCCATGCTTGGTGACGAGGGTGTTCTCGTTGTTGAGTTGGAACTCGCCGTTGCGGGTGTAGAGGTTTTGGCCATTCTCTCCCTGAATCTGGAAAAATCCGGGGCCCTCGATCGCAAAATCGGTCGGCTTCGAGGTTTGCTCGACCTCCCCGGGGGTGAAATTGATGCTCGTTGTGCGAACAGGGAGCCCTCCCGTGTGCCGAGCGGCCATCGCATCATTCGGCTCGAACTTGGTTTTTACCCGGTCATCGGTCTCGATGGCGAAGTTGGATTTCTTGAATCCCGCCACCTTGGACGCTGTTAGATTCTGCGTAATAGCGGCTTGCCACTTCTCCAGCGTCGTCAGCTGGGCGGCGTTGTTGTAAATTCCTTCAACCATGGTGCCTGTTGCGTAGCATCAGACGTGCCATGTTCCGTCGAGGAGAATCCCCGAGGAGCCCGCAGAGGGAGCGGGCAGAATTTGCCGCATGCCGCAACCCGAGGGGTCAAGGCCCCGGTCCGCTCCATGGAAAGCGATCCCCCGATTGGTCCGGATCGGGATTGGGATTGAACTCCGGCGTGCCGACTGTATCGTGCGCCGCAATGAAACTTCTCGGACCCTCTCGACGCGGGGTCTGGTTGGCGCCGGTGCTCGCGGCGCTTTTCGCCACCACGGCGCAGGCGCAACTGGGCTACCTCGTCTTCGACAACCAGACCGGACATGTGCTGGACTCCAGCCAACCCCGAACCAAACTCCAGGTCGCCAGCCTCACCAAGATCGCCACCGCGATGGTGGTCTTCGACTGGGCCCACCTGCGCGGCATCGATCTTTCCACCCCCGTTCCCGTCAACGCCTCGGCCTTTCAATTCGGCGCCACCAGCCCGGCGGGCCTTCTCGCGGGAGACTCCGCGAGCCTGCGGGACCTGATCTACTGCGCCCTGCTCTCCTCCGACAATGTGGCCGCAAACGCCCTCGCCGAGCACGTCGGCGCGCAGGTTCCCAACCCCAACGGCCTCGATCCCGCGGGCAACTTCGTCTCGCAAATGAACGCCCTGGCCCGCTCGCTGTTCATGAAGCGCACGCTCTTCCTCAATCCCACCGGCATGGACCACATGGACCGCGGCGCGCGCCCCCACTCCACCGCCGAGGACATGGCCCGCCTCACCCGCCACGCCTACAACGACGCCGCGTTCAAGTTTTTCGTCTCCCAGAAATCCCGAGTCGTCCACTTCCTGCGCAACGGAGCCGACTACCCCGTGGAAATCCGAAACACCAACGAACTCCTCGGCGTCGACGACATCGATGGAGTCAAAACCGGACGCACCCGCCGCGCCGGCGATTGCCTCGTCCTCTCGGCCGAGCGCCCGCCCGAATCCCGCCGCGAAGGCGACAATGTCCTCGTCACTCCCCGCCGCGTGACCGTCGTCGTCCTCGGTTCCACAGACCGGTTCCGCGACGGCCTTGCCCTGCTCAGAAAAGGCTGGGGACTCTACGACACATGGGCCGCCGCGGGCCGCCCCGTCAAAAAGCAAACCAACCTCTGAACCCGCTCCGGATGGACCGCAAACGGATCGGCATCCTCACCAGCGGAGGCGACTGCCCGGGACTCAACGCCGTTCTCCGCGCCGCCAGCCGCGCCTCCGACAAGCTCGGGTGGGAATTGATCGGCTTCCGCGACGGATTCGAGGGACTCCTCGCCCCGGAGGACCACCTCGTTCTGGACCGCAAGGCCACCTCGGGCATCATGCATCTGGGCGGAACCCTCCTCGGCACCGTCAATCGCGGCCATTTCATCACCCGCGGCGGCCCCCGCGGCGCCTCCTTCATTCCCGCGGAAATCCTCGGCAGGACGCGCCAGACCTTCCAATCCCTCGACCTGCATGCCCTCATCGTCGTGGGAGGCGACGGCTCGCTCAACACCGCCCTCCAGCTCCACAAGGCCGGCTTCCCCGTCGTCGGAGTTCCCAAAACCATCGACAACGATCTCGAGGCCACCTCGACGACCTTCGGCTTCGATTCCGCCGTGGAATGCGTGGCCTCCTCGCTCGACCGCCTGCACACCACCGCCACCAGCCACAAGCGCGTGATGGTGCTCGAGGTCATGGGCCGCCACGCCGGGTGGATCGCCCTCCACGGCGGTCTCGCCGGCGGGGCCGACATCATTTTGATTCCCGAGATTCCCTTCGATTTCGAAAAAATCGCCGCCGAGATCGCCCGCCGGGACCGCGAGGGATCCAAGTGCACCATGATCGTCGTCGCCGAAGGCGCCGCGCCGCGGAGCGGCCGCCAGACCCGCACCCACACCGCCAGCGGGGAAAGCCGCCTCGGCGGCATCGGCGAACTGGTCGCCCGCGAGATCGGGGCCCGCACCGGCAAGGAGGTCCGCTCCTGCGTTCTGGGCCACCTCCAGCGCGGCGGCGCCCCGACCATGCTGGACCGCATTCTCGGCACCAGTTTCGGCGTGAAGGCCGTCCAACTCGTCGCCGAGGGCAAGTTCGGCTCGATGGTCAGCTACGGGAACCACGAGACCCGCGACGTGCCCATCGCCCAGGCGGTCCACAAAATGCGGCGCGTCGATCCCGGATCCCATCTTGTCGAAATGGCCCGCGCCGTCGAAATTTCCTTCGGCGACTGACCGCCGCAACCCGCATCCCGCATCCTCGAATCCCATGCCACGAAAAATCCAGCCGCCCGGCCATCGCCGGAAAATCCTCAACCTCACCATCCATCCGGACATCCGCGCCTGGGTAGAGGAACTCGCCCGCATCCGCCGCCGCTCGATCTCCCTCCTGTTCGAGGAGCTCGTGGAGGCCGAATGGCACCGCCGCCAGTCCGCCGAAGCCCACCAACCGCACCCCGCGCCCCATCCCTACCCGCCTGCCGGCGCGCCACACTCCCCGCAATAAGGCCCTCCCCGGCGACGCCAGCGACGTCGACGCCGGGATCGGGATTTGGATCGAAGGCCCACGGGACCCCGCCCGTCCTCGAATTCCGCAAGGAGGCCCGCATCCCCGATCTCTTCCGCGTCCCGAGCGCCTGCGTGCTCGCCACCCGGGCCCGCCCGCCTCCGCGGAAAAAACTCATTCCCGCCCGCGGGGATTCGTGGTTCGCTTCGCCGCATCCACCGACCGCCCCGATGAACCAGAAGCAAATCACCCGAACCCTCGAGGAGGCCCTCGCGCTCCACAAATCCTTCCAGCACGACGAGGCCGAGCGCCTCTACGCCCGCGTCCGCGCCGCCTCGCCGAAAACCTTCGACGCCTGGTTCCTCTCCGGCGCCATGGCCTTCCAGCGCGGCAACCATCTCGACCAGGCGATCGACCTCCTCCAGCGCGCCCGCAAGCTCCAGCCCCTCTCCGTCGAATGCCGCCTCTTCCTCGGCATGGCGCTTGCCGACGCCAACCGCTTCGCCGAGGCCGAGCCGCATCTTTCCTGGGTGTTGAAAAAAATCCCCGCCCAGCCCGAGGCGTGGGAAAACCTCGCCCGCTCCCAGCAGGGCCTCGGCAAGCCGCTCGAGGCGATCGAATCCCTCAAAAACATGATCGCCCACCAACCGGCGAACCCCGCCGCGCACGAGTTCCTCGGCGAACTCGTCGCCGCCTCGATCGGCTTCCCCGAGGCCGAACCCCACTTCCGCGAGGCCGTCCGCCTCCAACCCGACCTCGCCGTCGCCTGGAGCAACCTCGGCCTCTCGCTCCTCGAGCAGTCCGGCCGCGTCGCCGAGGGAATGGAATGCCTCGAAAAAGCCCTCCAGGTCGACCCCTTCCTCTCCGCGGCCTCCGGTGCCCGCGCGCTCGGACTTCTCCGGCTCCACAAACCCGACGAGGCCCTCGATCTCTACAATTCCCTCCTTTGGATGGAACCCGCCAACGCCCGCATCGTCAGCGCCCGCAACATGGTCCTCAACTACCTCCCCGGCCAGGACCGCCGATCCGTTTTCGAGTCCCACAAGGAATTCGGCGCGCTGTTCCCCGACTCCGGATTCCAGGTCTACTTCAATCCCCCCGAACCCGGAAAAAAACTGCGCGTCGGCTTTGTCTCGCCCGATTTCCGCCAGCACTCGGTCGCGTATTTTTTGAAACCCCTCCTCCAACACCTCGACCCCGAAAAAATCGAGACGATCCTCTACCACTGCCACCCGAAGCGGGATTCCATGACCGCCGAACTCCGCGCGCTCGCCAAGGATTGGCGCCCCCTCGCCGGTCTCGATGACGAGGCCGCCGCCGGGATCGTTCGCAAGGACGCCCCCGATGTCCTGGTCGACCTCGCCGGCCATTCGTCCATGAACCGCCTCCCGCTTTTCGCCAAACGCCTCGCGCCCGTCCAGATCACCTGGCTCGGCTACCCGAACACCACCGGGCTTGCCGCCATCGGCCACCGACTCGTCGACGAAACCACCGATCCCTCCGGCGAGGCCGATGAATTCGCCACCGAGTCGCTGGTGCGCTTCTCGCCCTGCGCCTGGACCTGGCAACCGCCCGCCGAGGCCCCCGAGCCCGCAATGCCCGATGCCGCGACGCCCCCCGCCTTCGGGTCCTTCAACAATTTCCTCAAGGCCACCGACGAAACCCTCGCCGCCTGGTCGGAGATCCTGTCGCGCGTTCCCGACTCGCGCCTCGTTTTGAAGAGCCCCTACTTCGAGGATCCCGAAGTCCACTCCTCCGCCCTGGAGCGCCTCGTCGCGGCGGGCATCCCCTCCGATCGCTTGGAACTCCTCGGCTTCCTCGAATCGCCCGCCGCCCATCTCGCCCTCTATTCGCGCCTCGATGTGGCGCTCGACCCCTTCCCCTACAACGGCACCACCACGACCTGCGAGGCCCTCTGGATGGGCGTTCCCGTCGTCAATCTCGTCGGCGACCGCCACGCCTCGCGCGTCGGGCTTTCCCTTCTTTCCGCCACCGGCCACGCCGACTGGGCGACGGATTCCAGGGAGTCCTACATCGCCAAGGCCGTGGAACTGGCCGGCGACCGGCCCCTCCGCGAACGGCTCCGCCACTCGCTCCGCGGCGATATGGAAAAAAGCCTGCTCCTCGACCACGCCGGCCAGGCCGCAAGGTTCGAAGCCGCCCTGCGCGGCGCCTGGCGCGGGTGGTGCGCCTCCCAAGGCGGGGCATGACGCGAACCGCGCTTGTCCCCGACCGGCGATTCCTGTTTTTTCCTCGGCCGTGAATTTCAATTTCGAATCCTGCCCGAACCGCTCGGGAACCGGCTCGCTCAAATGGGAACGCCACGCCGGCCGCGACATCCTTCCCATGTGGGTCGCCGACATGGATTTCACCTCCCCGCCTGAAGTCCTCGAGGCATTGCGGCGCCGCGTGGACCATGGCGTTTTCGGCTACACCATTCCGCCCGCATCCACCGTGGAAGCGGTTCGCGACTATCTCCGCCAGCGCCACGGCGCCGGGGTCCCCGCCGAACAGATTGTTTTTTTCCCGGGTATCGTTCCCGCGCTCAATGTCGCCTGCCGCGCCTTCGCCTCCCCCGGCGAGGAGGTCCTCACCTGCACCCCGGTCTACCCTCCATTCTTGTCGTCACCGGACTTCGCGGGCGTCGGATTGCGAACCGTCGACCTTGTCGAGAACGACGGACTCTGGGACATCGATTTCGACGCGCTCGAAGCCGCCGTCTCGCCGAAGACGAAACTATTCATCCTCTGCAATCCCCACAACCCCGTCGGACGCGTTTTTCCCAAGGAGGCCGTCGAGCGCCTCGCCGACTTCTGCCGCCGCCACCGCCTCGTTTTCATTTCCGACGAGATCCATTGCGACCTCGTTCTCGACGACGTTCCCCACACCTGCGGACTCCAGGTCGCCGGACCCGACGGACCGCCCGTCCTCGCCATGTTCGCGCCGAGCAAAACCTTCAACCTCGCCGGACTCGCCTGCGCGTTTGTGGTCATCCCCGACGCCACGACGCGCCGGGCTTTCCAAAAAGCCGCCCGCGGCCTCATCACCGAGATCAACTGTTTCGGCTACGCCGGCTGCGAAGCCGCCCTGCGCCACGGGTGGGAGTGGCATCGCGAGCTGATCCAGGTGCTGCGGTCCAACCGCGACCGCGTGGAGCATTTCGTCGAATCCTCGCTGCCGGGAATTCGCACCTGGCATTTGCAGGCCACCTATCTCGCCTGGCTCGACGCGCGGGAGTTGGAACTGGAAAATCCCGTGACGTTTTTCGAGGACCACGGCGTGGGCCTCTCCGACGGAGTTCCCTTCGGCGCGCCCAAGGGATTTCTCCGTTTGAATTTCGGGTGTCCTCCCGCACAACTCGAAAAAGCGCTCAACCGCATGGCCGGTGCAATTGCGGCGAGATGAGGAAAGCACCACAAAGAAGGGGGCACGGCCGTCCCGGCCGTGAAAGACACCGGCTCCCCAACCTCATCGACAAGGAACGAAACGGTCCCGGGGACCGCGCCCGCGATTCGGTCCCATGGCAGGCGGGACGCCCGCCCTACATGCCATGACCCACCCGCTCCACTCGCATCCGCTCTGCCGCGCGGAGGACCTGGGCTCCCCCATTCCCGACTCCCCCCACGCCGTCTCCGTCTGCCTCCCCGAATGGGCCGACATCATCGGCTACGAGGAAAAGGATCCCCGCGTGATCGACCGCATGCGAACCGGCTACCCCCGATTCTTTTTCCATCCGCTGATCCAAGAAGTCCGGCGCGCGCTCGAGCCCGAGCCCGGCCGCGATGTTCTTCCATTCCATGACGAATCCGCCGCCCACGAATGCGCGTCGCTCGCCGGCGGAAAAGCCCTCGAGGTCGATGGGCTCTGGGCCGCCGATTTCCCCGCGGAATCCCTTCCCGTCGCCCGCGCCTATTGGCAGCACGCCGGCCGAATCCTCTCCTCCCGCGCCGCCGCCGAGTGGCTGGAGACGCGCCGCCTGTCGCCCGCCGACCCCGATTTGGAGCGCCTCCTCCGCGAGCGCCTCGCCGGGTGGAGCGGGACCGGCGCCGAAAAAATCCAGCTCCACCCCAGCGGCATGGCGGCGATTTACGCCGCGTTCCAGGCCGTCACCGCACGGCGCCCGGGCAGGCGCACCGTCATGTTCGGCTTCCCCTACACCGACACCCTCAAAATTCTCCAAAAATTCGGATCCGGCGTGGAATTTTTCCCCCGTGGCGATGCCGGGGATTTCGAGCGCCTCGCCGGTCTTCTCGGGCGCGAGGAGATCGCCGGCATTTTCTGCGAAGTCCCCAGCAATCCGCTTCTGCAAACTCCCGACCTTCCCGCCCTGGCCGCCCTGGCGCACCGTCATGGCACTCCCGTCATCGTCGACGACACCATCGGCACCTCCTTCAACGTCGATGTGCCGCCCCGCGCCGACCTCGTCGCCACCAGCCTCACCAAGGCCGTCTCCGGCGAAGGCGATGTCATGGCCGGCTCGCTCGTCTGGAATTCGAAACTCGACGGCTTGACACCCCCGCCCGCCGTCCCCGGCGGCATCCACGCCGCCGATTTGGCGGTCCTTGAAAAAAACTCCCGCGACTTTCCCGCCCGCATGGCCGCCTGCAACGCGAACGCCCTCGCGTTGGCCCGATTCCTCTCGAACCATCCCGCCGTGGAATCCGTCTGGCACCCCGGCCTCGGCCCCTGCCCGCGCTACGAGGCCCTCCGCAAACCCGACGGCGGATACGGGGCCGTCCTCTCCTTCCTTCCCCGCAACGCCGAGAAAACCACCCCTCGGATTTTTGAAAATCTCCGCGTCAACCGAGGCATCAGCCTCGGCACCTCCTACACCCTCGCCTGTCCGTATGTGCAACTGGCCCACTACCACGAACTCGACTGGGCGCGTGCCTGCGGCATCGACCCGCATCTCCTGCGAGTCGCCGTCGGCACGGAACCGGTCGAAAGTTTGATCACCCGCTTCCAAGCCGCCCTCCCCCGCGCCTGATGCCAACAGCCGAGAGCTTTTGGACTTTTAGTAAAGCCAACGCTTGCGCTTAGCGAGGAGGGCGCTGCTTGTCAG
>CAZVPK010000043.1:0-15493 GCA_964628505.1 uncultured Chthoniobacter sp. | reverse complement strand
GTTTCGCGGTGATGGGGACGCGGGGCTGGTCCTTGCGGTCCTGGCGGGCGTAGCCGAAAAACGGGATCACCGCGGTGATGCGGGCCGCGCTGGCGCGGCGGGCGGCGTCCACCATGATGAGAAGCTCCATCAGGTTGTGGTTCGTCGGCGGGCAGGTGGGCTGGATGATGAAGACGTCGCGGCCGCGGATGTTGTCGTTGATTTTGACGAACGATTCGCCGTCGGGGAAGGCACTGACGGTGGCGTCGCCGAGATCGACGCCGAGGTATTCGCAGATTTCACGCGCCAACGCCGGGTGGGCGTTGCCGGTGAAGATTTTCATCTCCAGATTGTTTGCGGGAAGCATGGGACGGGGCAACGGGGCGGCGGCGGGAGGGGCGGGATTCTAGTTGGCGAGGGGTTCGGGTTTCGGGGGAGGCTCGAGGGGAATGGTGGGCTCGATGCGGGTTTGTGCGAGCCCGGCGAGATAGGTTTTCTCCATGAGGTCGCACTTTTTCGCGAGCGACTTGTCGAGTTGGCGCATTTTGCGGAAGAGGGCGCGGTAGTATTCGCGGTAGGCGGCGCGCTCGCCCTCGAAGGTTTTCGCGGTTTCGGCCTGTTCGCGGAGGGAGGCGATGGCGGGGTCTTTCTCGGCCTTGGTGCGGACTTCGCGGTAGCGGACCTTGAGCTTGCGCTCCTGTTCGGCCCCGGCGAGCGCGGCGGTGCGGGGATCGACGGGCGCGGGGCCGGACGGCAGGTCGGGAACGAGGGCGTTGGGATCGATGTAGTCCGCGTCGGCCTCGGCGGGGGCGGGCATCTCCCCGGTGAGGGAAATCTCCTCCTCGACGAGGATGGATTCGGCCGGCTGGCCGGGCACGCCGGGGATTTCGAGGAATTCCTGGTCGGTGGCCGTGAGGTCCACGGTTTCGGCGGCGGCTTGGGGAGCGGCCTCCGGAGCGGGTGTGGATGCGGCTTCGGACGGGGCGGGGGAGTCCGCGGGAGCGGGGGCGGAATCCTGCGCGAAGGCGCCGACGGCGGCGAACGGGACGATTAGAAGGGTGGTGATGGGATGGCGCATTCCTTTTGGGTTTCGCGTGCGGCGCGACTTGTCATTGCAGCAATTTTGGGGTGACTTGGCAAGTCGATGAATCCCGTGCGAGAGGGTGCAGGAAAAGGTCCGGTCGAGGCCGCGCGGGCCATGCGGGGCCGGCGGGGATTCGCGTTTCTGGATTCCGCGATGGCGGGGGCCGGGGCGGTCTCCATTCTGGCGTGCGAACCGGATTTGGTTTTGCGGGGCCGGGATTGGGAAAGGTTGGAGGAGGAGTTGCGGCGGCGTGCGCGCGGCGGGGAGGGGAGGGGAATTCCGACGGGCGCGGCGATCGGACGGGTGGACTACGACGGGGAGTTTTGTTTCGCGTTCCACGAGAGGCTCCATGTTTTTGTCCATGGCGAGGGGCGCTGGATCGGGGCGCCGGAGGAGTTTGAACCGGCTTCGGAGTCCGGGGAGCCATTGCGGATCGGATTCCGGCCGCTGGTCGGGCGCGGGGATTTTTTGGAAATGGTGCGGCGGGCGAAGGAGTGGATCGCGGCGGGGGATATTTACCAGGTGTGCCTGAGCCATCCGTTCGAGGCGGAGGCGAGCGGGCGGGCTTGGGATTTCCACGAGGCGCTGCGGCGGTGCTCGCCCGCGCCGTTCGCGGCCTTTCTGGACGAGGGCGGGCGGCAAATCGTTTCGGCCTCGCCGGAGAGTTTTTTGGAAATGCGGGGCCGCCTGGTCCGCACGAGGCCGATCAAGGGCACGCGGCCGCGGCGGGCGGATCCGAGCAACGACCGGCGGAGTTCGCGGGAGTTGTTGAGCTCGGACAAGGAGATCGCGGAGCTGGTGATGATCACCGATCTCGAGCGCAACGATCTCGGGCGGGTGTGCGAATACGGGAGCGTGGCGGTGCCGGGCCTGTGCGAGCTCGAGGCCTACCAGCAGGTGTTCCACCTGGTCTCGACGGTGGAGGGGCGCTTGCGCAGCGGGGTGTCGCACGGGCAGGCGTTGCGGGAGTGCTTCCCGGGAGGGTCGATTTCCGGGGCGCCGAAAAAGCGCGCGATGGAGATCATCGGGGAGTTGGAGCCGTTCCCGCGCGGGCTCTACACGGGGGCGATCGGGTATTTCGGGTTCGACGGCGGCAGCCGGTTCTCCATGGCGATCCGCACGGCGGTGTTCGAGCCGGAGCGCTCGCATTTCCACGTGGGGGCGGGAATCGTGGCGGATTCCGACCCCGAAAGCGAATGGCTCGAGACCTGGCACAAGGCCGCGGGTTTGCTGATGGCGGCGGGCGCGGAGCGGGAAGCGGATTGACGCATCGGCGCGGGGCGGATTTTTTGGAGGGGAATTTTCCTTTCATGAACTCCCGCCCACCGTTGATCGATCTGCACCGCCACTTGGATGGAAGCGTGCGCCTCCAGACCATTCTCGACCTTGGCCGACGCCACAACATTCCGCTGCCCGCGTGGACGGAGGAGGCGCTGCGGCCCCACGTGGTGGTGCTCGAGCCGCATCCGGGCTTGATGGCGTTCCTGGCGAAATTCCAGTGGATGATCGCGGTGCTGGCGGACTGCGACGCCTGCCGCCGCGTGGCCTATGAAAATGTCGAGGACGCCGCGCGGGAGGGCATCCGCTACATCGAGCTGCGGTTCAGCCCGTGCTTCATGGCCTCGCACCACCACCTCGATCCCTCGAAGGTGGTCGAGGCGGTCATCGAAGGGGTGCGGCAGGGGGAAAGGGATTTCGGCGTGCGGGTGAATCTCATCGGCATTCTCACCCGCACCTTCGGTCCGGGGCTGGCGAAGCGGGAGCTCCGCGCGCTGCTCGACCACAAGGAGCAGATCGTCGCGCTGGATCTCGCGGGCGACGAAGGCAGCAAGCCGGCGGGGCTTTTTGTCGAGCATTTCGACAAGGGCCGCGACGCCGGCTGGCGGGTGACGGTTCACGCCGGCGAGGCGGCGGGAGCCGAAAGCATCGTCGAGGCCGTGGAAAAACTCGGCGCCACCCGCATCGGCCATGCGGTGCGGGCGGTCGACGACCCCGGGGTGATGGCCATGCTTCGCGAGCGCCGCATCGGGATCGAGGCGAACCTCACGAGCAACGTGCAAACCAGCACCGTGCCCGATTTGGCCAGCCATCCGCTGCGGAGATTTCTCGACGAGGGCCTGCTGGCCACGATCAACACCGACGATCCGGGCATCAGCGGCATCGACCTCGTCCACGAACTCGAGGTGGCGGCGCCCGCGGCCGGTCTCGCGCCGGCCCAGATCGACCTGGCACTGCGCAACGCCTGGGAAATCGCTTTCCTGTCCCCCGAGGAAAAGCGTAGTCTTTTGGCTTAGCCAATCGCGGGGACTCGCATCCTCCGCCCTCACACCTCACCCATTTCCCGCCCGATGCCCCGTTCACCCGAGAGCCAGGAGATCTTTTTTCCCGATCCGGGTTTCCTCGCGGACCTGCAGAGGCGGTTCCGTCCGCGCCTGGTGGCGAGTTTGCGGACCCGCGGGGCCTCCGAGGCGGCGGCCGAGGATGTGGCCTCGGAAATCCTCTCCGAATGCCTGCTGGAGACCGAGGGGAACCTTTTGCGCAAATTTCCCGGGACCGATGGATTGGAGAACTGGCTGTTGCGGGTGGCGATCAACCGTTTGATTTCGCTCCAGCGGCGCGAGCGCCACACCGTGCCGCTTCTCGACGGCTACGAACCCGATCCCGGGCCCGCCGGCGCGGGGGAGTTGGAATCCCCGCTGGCGGACTTGATTTCCCGGGCCCTCAAGGAGGCCCTGGGCGCGTTGCCGGCCGGGTTGCGCGTGTTGATGTGGCTGCGATACGGACATGGAATTCCGCAAAAACGCCTCTGCGTGAGCTGGCGCTGCCATCCGACCCGGCTCTCCCGCCTGCTCGCCGCGGCCCGCGAGGAGGTGCGCCTCCGCACGCTCGCGGAAATCCGCCGCGTCGAACCCGCGCTGCGCCTCGAGTGGGACGACATCGCCGCCGTCTGCTCGGGACGGGATATTTTTTTCCAGTGAAAAAAATCCGCAAAAAAATCCCGTCGCCGCGTTTACTTGTATGATCCGGTCCGAATCCAGCGCCTCCTGGAAAAACATATTTTCCTTCCTCGCCCGCCGAAGCGGGGAGGTTCGCGGCCGTTCGGACGAGAAGAAGGCGGATTTGCGCCGGCGGCTCGAGCGCTTCGCCGACGGCCAGATTCCCGACGGGGAAATCGACGATCTTTGCAAGGAGATCTCGTCCTCGCCCGATGCGATGGAAACCCTCGCCCGCCTCATGCGGGATCCCCGGAAGGACTTGCCGGAGTAACCGCGCCGCCCGCGCTGGAAATCCCGCCGGTTTTCCGATCTGCTGGGGACCGTCATGTCCCGTTCCCTCGATTTGAAAAACTGGCTCGCCTCGGCCGATGCGGCCCTGGCCGATCCCCTGTCCGCCGCGGCCTGGCTCCGGCAGGCCAACGGACGCGGCGAGTATGTGCTGGCGATTTCCTTCGCGCGGCGGGCGTTCGAGGCGCTGGAGCCCGGGAACGACGCACGGGCCATGGCTCCGCTGCGGCAGCAGTTCGCGCTTGCCCTGGCCCGCAGCGGCTCGTTGGAGGCGGCCCTCGATGTTCTGGAAACGCTGCGCGCCGAAGGTTGCCGCGACGCCGAGACGCTCGGATTGCTTGGCAGGGTCCACAAGGATTTCGCCGAGAAATCCTCCGAGCCCGGGGCCCGCTCCGGCCACCTCGAGCGGGCCAGGGACTATTATTTGGAGGGGTTCCGGAGGCATTCGGACACCTACTGCGGCATCAACGCCGCGGCGCTCTCGGTGTGGACCTCGCGTCCCGCAGAGGCGAAGGCCCTGGCCGCGGGGGTGATCGGGCTTTTGCCGCAAAACGGCGACCACTGGACCATCGCCACCCGCGCCGAGGCGCTGCTGATCCTCGGCCGGACCGACGAGGCGCGGGCGGACTACGTCGAGGCGGGGAGCATCGCCGGGGCCCGCCGCGCGGATTTCGCCTCCACGCTCCGCCAATGCCGCCTTCTCGGACGCGCCCTCGGGGGCGAGGCGGTCCGCGTGGCCGGGGAATTGCCGCGCGGCGCGGTGGCCGTGTTCGCCGGACACCGCCCCGATTTGCCCGGACGCCGGAAACCCCGCCTGCCCGCGGAGGCCCTGCCCGGGCTGCGCGGGCGGCTTCTGGAGTGGCTCCGCGAAAACCGGGTTCGCATCGTTTATTCCTCCGCCGCCGCGGGCTCGGACCTGGTGCTTTTGGACTGCGCCCGCGAACTCGGGCTCGAGAGGCATGTCTTCCTGCCGTATCCCGAGGAGGGATTCCTCCGGCGCAGCGTCGGGGAATGTGGCCCGGAGTGGGTGGAAAAATTCCGGGAGGCGCTCGCGCAGGCCGACACGGTGACGGTGGTCGAGGACCAGACCCCGCAGGACGACGGAGCCGCGCTGCGATTTTGCATCAAACTCCTCACCGCGGCCGCCTCGTCGATGGCCTCCGCGGCCGATTGGCCCTTGAAGCCCCTCGCGGTGTGGGACGGATTGCCCGCCGCGGGACCGGGGGGAACGGCGGACTCCGTGGCCTTCTGGAATTCCGCCGGGCTTTCCGTCAAAATCCTCCATCCGCTCGAACCCGCCCGGGACGCGGTTCGAGAGGCAACGGCGCCCGCCGCCTCCTCCCGGCCGTTCGCGAGCATCTATGCCGCTCATCCCGACGGGGTGGGATCCGAGATCGCCGTGCTGCTGGCCCTGCATGTCGTCGGCTACGGGAATTTGCCCGACAACGGATTTGTCGCTCTCGACCGGGATGTGTTCGGGGGCGTGGCGGACCTTCTGGCCGCCCGCGGCTGGTCCGCCTCCTGCCAGGGCGCGTTCGGCGATTACATTTTTCCCTGGACCTCGACCGCCGAGGCGGGCGTCGCGGCGCTGGAAATCCTCGAGGAGCTCGAGCGGGGCGCGGCCGGGCACGGATTGGAGGTGGGATTCTCCCTCTGCCTCCATGTCGCGCCGATGCAAACGGTGGTGAATCCCCTGCTCCACGTTTATTCGCTGGAGGGCCGCGCCGCCGTGGAGTTGAGCCGTTGGACCCGCCGCCTTCCTCCCGGCGTGGTGCATGCGACCGGGCGCTTCGCCCATCTGGCCGCGCTGGAAAAGGCGCGGGGATTCTCCTGCTCCCATGTCGGATCGCTCGACGCCCGCGGCGAGCCGTTCGGATTCGAACTTCTGCGGCTCCGCAAGCAACCCGCCCCGCCCGCATGAGCCATCTCTCCCAGTATCCCGCCCACGCCGCCGCCCTGGAGGCGCTGGAGACGGGGCGAGGGCGCGGAATCAAGGTCGCGGTGATCGACTCCGGCGTGGAGTTGTCGCATCCCATGCTTCGCGGCCTGCGGTTGATCGACGACATCGCCTTCTCCCCGGGGCCGAAAGGCGCGGCCCGCCCCTCCTCGGGCCGGGGAATCGATGTCCATGGACACGGCACGGCGGTCGCCTGGCTCGTGCGGGAAGCCGCCCCGGAAGCCCAACTCGGGAGCTTCCGGGTTTTCGACTCCGGCCTCTCGAGCCGCTTTTCGTTGATCGAGGCCGCCGCGCTGCTCGCGATCGAGCGGGGCTACAACATTCTCAATTGCAGTTTCGGCACGATTGCGAAAATCGAGTCGCTGGAGCGTTTCAAATCCTGGGTGGACCAGGCCTACCGCCGCGGTGCCCATGTGGTCTGCCCCTGCAACAATTTTTTCTTCCGCGAGCCCGAGTGGCCGGGGTCCTTCCCCACCGTGATCACCGTCAACATGGCCGCCACCGCGGAAGGCGATTTGTTTTTCCGCCCGGATCCGGAAGGGGAGGGAAGGCGTGGACATCTGGTCGAGTTCGCCGCCAGGGGGGTCGATCTGGAGGTTCCTTGGAAAAACGGAACCGTGGTCCGAAAAACCGGCAGCAGCTTCGCCGCCGCGCGCGCATCCGGTATGCTGGCGAGATTTCTTTCCCGCCATCCCGGCGTGAAGCCGCCCGTGGCCAAATCCCTCCTCCAGGAGATCGCCTCCCCCTGGCACGACGGACTCGCGGCCTCGAACGATTGAGGCCGCCGCGGCCCACGGTCCTCAAGCGATCGAAAGCTTCAATTGCTCCGCGCGTGGGCGGACGGCGGGCCGTTTTTTGCGGCTGCCGTGGCGGAGGTGGATGCGCCGCGCCTCGTCGCGGGCGCCCGGTTCGCGTCGGGCCAGAGCGATTTTGGCGCGGGCCTCGCGGTAGGCGGCGGCGTGGTCGACGATCGGCGCGGGGTAGTCCTTTCCGATCCGGCAACCGGAGGCGGACTGCTGCGCGAACGGCATTTTGTGCGGCTCGGCGAGCCACGAGACCGGAACGCCCTCGAGTTCCGGCACCCACAATTTGATGAACCGCCCCTCGGGATCCTGGTCCAGCGCCTGCTTGGCGGGCGAATAGATGCGCACCGTGTTGATGCCCGTGGTGGCGCTCTGCATCTGGGCCTGGCTGTAATGGATGCCGGGCTCGAAATCCAAAAAATGCCGCGCCAGAAAAATCCCCGTCGGCCTCCAGTGCAGCCACAGGTGATGACTGGCAAAGCTCATCAGCATCGCGCGCATGCGGAAATTCAGCCAGCCCGTGGCCTTCACGCAGCGCATGCAGGCATCCACCATCGGGTAGCCCGTGAGTCCGTTTTGCCACGCCTCGAGCCGGTGCCGCGCCTCGGGCGTTTCCGTGAACTCCTCGCGCAGTCCGTCGCAGGCCCGCGACATGTTCTCGAATTCGATGCGCGGCTCGTCCTCGAGCTTTTGCATGAAGTGGCAATGCCAGCGCAACCGGGAGGAAAAACTCCGCAGCGAGGCGAGCCAGCGGCGGTCCACTTTCGCGCCGCACAACGCGGCCTCCTTGAGGGTGGCGGCACGCTCCTCCAGCCTGCGCACGGTTGTCGCCATCGAAACACACCCCCAGGTCAGATAGGGACTGATGCGCGAACAGGCGGACCAACCCTCGAGCGGACTCGACATGGCGGCGCGGTAGTTCGCTCCGCGTTGGGTCAGGAACGCCTCGAGCGTGGCAAGCGCAATCCCCTCTCCGCCGCGTTGGGCCCAGGGTTTGGTGGAAAAAACCTCGCGCTCTTCGGGTGGCAGCGGGTCGTCGGCGAGGGAGGGTCCGCTCGCGCGCTCCGGCGGCTCGACCAATCCCCGGTGCATCGTTCGCTGCCACCGCTCGGCCCAGCCGTTGCGGTCTTTCAAACGCCGCACCACGCCATCCTGGCGGAATTCGTTCCAGGGAATTCCCCGCCCGCGGCACCAGGCCTGCACGGCCAGATCGCGGCGATAGGTCCAATCCGCGCCGGTTTCCTCGTGGGACCACAACGCCGCAATCTCGACCTCCGAAGCCAGCCGGTCCAGAACCTCGACCGCGTTTCCGCAACGCTGCAGAAGCCTCCCCCCGCGTCGGCGCAGCGAGGCGTCCAAATCGGCGAGGCATTCGCCCAGAAAAATCCGGTGCGAGCCGTCGCATTCGGGAGTCGCCCACCATTCGGGTTCGTGGATGAACAAACACACGACCGGTCCCTGCCTTGCCGCGGCGGCGAGGGGTTGGTGGTCGGCGACCCGGAGGTCTTTCTTGAACCACACCAACTGGACCGCCGGCCGGGTCATCGTCCGCGCGGGCGCTTGGCGCGGCAGGCGTCGCTGCAATGCCGCACCTCGTCCCAGCACCTCTCCCATTTTTTCCGCCAGACGAACGGCCGACCGCACACGGCGCAAACCTTCGAAGGCAGGTGCTGTTTTTTGACGCCTTTCATGGCCTCAGGCCCGCAGCCACTCGGGAAGACGGGTTTGAACCTGGGCGCCGATCGCGTGGAGCAGGCTGTAGAGCCCGAAGTAGGCGCGGTTCACATAGACGCTGTCGGGCGACCCGCGACGGCCGCGCATCCGCTTCAGGCTTTCATCGCGGCGGTTCCGCTCGCCGAGGTCGTAAATCGACCGCATGAAGGCGGCGTCGGAAAAATCGAAATGCCCGTCGCGGAAAGGCCGCGCCAGAATCTCGATCGAGTCGGCGCAGATTCCCGAGATTCGCGCCCGATGTTCCCCGGAATCCTCGGGCAGCAGGATGCTGAGGTCCTCCAGCGCGGCCTCGAGCGCCGCCCGGTCCTCGAGAAGCCGCTCGTCGAGAAACCGGAAATGCCGGTGGTAAAATTCCGGCTCGATCTGCTTGGTGCAGCCGAAATCGAGAACGACCAGCCCGCCGTCGCGGACGAGAAAATTTCCCGGATGCGGATCGGCATGGAAGATCCGCAGCGAGTGGATTTGGAATTCGTAGAAATCCCAAAGCGCCTGCCCGATCCGGTCGCGCTCCTCCCGGCCCGCGGAGCTTTTGGCGAAGCGGTCGAGCGTGAGCCCCTCCACCCACTCCATCGTGAGAATGCGGCGGCAGGAATATTCGGGAAAGTAGCGGGGAAACGACACGCCCTCGAGATGCGCCGAGGCCGCGGAGAGTTCCATCGAGCGCCGCAGCTCGAGCGTGTAGTCGGTTTCCTCGAGCAACCGCTCCTCGACCTCGCGGAAGTAGTCCTCCACATCCCGCTCGCGCACCCCGATGATCTGGAGCGCGATGGGTTTCACGATGCGGAGGTCGCTGCGCAGGCTCTCGGCCACGCCGGGATACTGCACCTTCACCGCGTAGGTGCGCCCGTCCTTCGTCGCCTTGTGCACCTGCCCGATCGAGGCGCCGTGGGCGGCGGTCTCGGAAAATGTGTCGAACATCTCGAGCGGCCCCTTCCCCATCTCGCGCCGGAAGGTCCGGGCGACGAGCGGATACGAGAGCGGGGGCGCGGAATATTGGGCCTTGGAGAACTGGTCCGCGTAGGCCGCGGGGAGGAGGTTGTTGTCGATGCTGAGCATCTGGGCGAGCTTCAGCGGCCCGCCTTTCAACTCGCTGAAGGTCTTGTAAACCGCCTCGGCGTTCCGCTCGTGGAGGTCGTTTTCATCCGGCACGGTGCCGATCGAGCGTTGACCGTAATGTTTGAGGTAATTGATTCCCACCCGGGCCCCGGTGCCGGCGAAGGCCGCCATGCGCCCGAGGCGGGAACTGCGGATCGTGGCTTGGCCGCTCATCGGTCAGGCGCGTCCGCCGACCCGCGGGGCGAGGAAACGCAGGAGGTCGAACGCGGAGTCGATCGCCTGCGTGCGCATGAGGTCGAACGCGAGATTCACGGACTTTTCCACAAAGGCATCGGACCGCTCGTAGCGGGCGCTGGTGTCCTTCACATGGAAATCGATGACGGACCGCAGCAGCAGGTAGAGCGCCGAGGGGTAGAGTCCGGCCAGGCGGCCGCGCTCGGCGATCTCGCCGCCCGAGACGCCCGTGGAGACCAGCCCGGAGGCCCATTCCTTGAAGCGCCGCTCCATGCCGCGCAACCACTCCGGGTTGCAAAGCGGCGAAAGGTGGCGGAAGCGGAGCAGGAGGACGGTGCGAACATCGAGCGACTTCTCGAGGAACGCGTAGAGGAACGCCAACATCCTCTGCCTGGCGTCGAATTGCTGCCACTCCGCGCCCGACTCCGCGGCGGCGAGGGTTTGGACGAAAAGTTCCTCCCAGAACGCGGATTCGAGCGATTCGATGGAGCCGAATTCCGTGTAGAAATCGCGTTCGCCCAGGCCGGTCGTCTCGCAGAGGGCGTGCACCGAGGCGGGAGGTTGGCCGTGGCGCGAGACGTGGCCGCGGAAGGCCTCCAGAAATTTTTCCCTGTTTTGCATACAACCCCGAATTACGAACGCCGACCCGGATCGGGTTCGGCTTTCGGCGGTCGGGTTGGCTGCCTCGCATGGATTCGAACCATGACAAACAGATCCAGAATCTGCAGTGCTACCGTTACACCACGAGGCAAGAGGGGTTCCAGCGGGCCCCGGAATGTGACGGCGTTCCCCGGCGGTCGCAAGTGAAAAGTCCGCGCGGGCGCTGGTTTCAATGCCCGAGGGCGTAGGCGAGATGGGGCGTGAAAAGTTTCGGCTCGAGAAGAAAGCTGTCGTGGCCTTTTTCGGAGTGGACCGTGAGCCGCAGGTGCGGCACGCCGGCTTTTTTCAGTTCGTGGCAGATTTCCGTCTGGTAGTCGGGATAGAAACAGCAGTCGCTGTCGATGGTGAAGACAAGGAAATGCTGTCCCCGGCAACGCGAGAAAAGCGGATTGGCGCCGGCGGCCCTGGCGTCCTTGAAGAGGTCGAATTGCTGCCAGGCGTCGATGATCCGCAGGTAGCTGTTGGCATCGAATCGCCGCACGAATTTTTGCCCCTGGTAGAGCATGTAGCTCTCGAGGACGGTGGAGATGCGATACCAGGGGATGTCGATCTCCGGCTGCACGATGTCCACGCGGGCGCGTTCCTCCAGGACGTCGGCGTAGAAAAAGGTCTTGTGGCTGATCATGCGGGCGAGCGCGAGTCCGTGGACCGGACCGGGCGTGCCGTAGTAGTCGCCTCCGCGGAAATCGGGGTCGCGGGTGATGGCGATGATCTGCTCGAGGTTGTGCATCTGCTGGAGTCCGTGCGCCCGCAGGCCGGAGGCGATGGGAATGACCGTCGAGACGCGGTCCGGAAAATGGAACGCGAAATCGAGCGCGCACATGCCGCCGAGCGAGGCGCCGACGACGGCGTGGAGTTTTTCGATGCCGAATTTTTCAAGGACGGGGAGCTGGGAGCGGACGATGTCGTGCACGCCCACGCGCGGGAAGGCGCTGCCGTAGGGTTTGCCGGTGGCGGGATTCGCGGAGGCGGGGCCGGTGGATCCGTAGCAACTCCCGAGGTAGTTCGCGCAGACGACGAAATATTTCGACGTGTCGAGCGCCCGGCCCGGCCCGATGAATCCATCCCACCAGCCGAGGTGGTTCTCCTCCGTCCAGCGGCCGTCGGTGCCGGGCACGGAGGTGTTCGTGCCGGCGGCGTGCTGGCTGCCGCTCAACGCATGGAAGAGCAGAATGGCGTTCGAGCGGTCCGCGTTGAGCGTGCCGTAGGTCTCGAAGGCGATGGTGACGGACGCCAGCGAACCGCCGTCCGCCGTGGCGAACGGTTCCTTCGCGCTTCCGAAGGTCAGGAATTGGGTCTCGACCGTGCCGACGCCTTGGGACATGCGAGTGGTTATTTTCCCGCCGCGGCGAGGGCCTGGTCGAGATCGGCGAGGATGTCGTCGATGTGCTCGATGCCCACGGAGAGGCGGACGAGTTCCGGCGTGATGCCGCCGGCGGCCTGCTGTTCGGCGGTGAGTTGCGAGTGCGTGGTGGTGGCGGGGTGGATCGCGAGGCTCTTGGCGTCGCCGACATTGGCGAGGTGCGAAAAGAGTTTGAGGGACTCGATGAATCTGGTGCCGGCCGCGTTGCCGCCTTTGATGCCGAAGACGACCATCGAGCCGCCTTTGCCGCGGAGGTATTTTTTGTTGAGTTCGAAGTTCGGGTCGTCCGGCAGGCCGGGGAAGCGCACCCACTCGACCTTCGGGTGGGTGGCAAGGTGCTTCGCGACGGCGAGGGCGTTCTCGCAATGGCGCTCCATGCGCAGCGGCAGGGTTTCGATGCCCTGCAGGAACATCCAGGCGTTGTCGGGCGAAATGCACGCACCGAGGTTCCGGAGCGGGATCACGCGCATGCGGATCGCGAACGCGACCGGGCAGAGCGGGCCGATGTCGGTGGCCCAGCGGACGCCGTGGTAGCTGGCGTCGGGCTGGGTCATGAGCGGGAATTTTTCCGAGTTCCAGTTGAACTTCCCGGAATCGACGACGATGCCGCCGATGGCGGTGCCGTGGCCGCCCATCCATTTGGTGAGCGAGTGGACCACGATGTCCGCGCCGTGGTCCAGCGGGCGCGTGAGGTAGGGCGTGCTGAAGGTGGCGTCGACGACAAGCGGGATTCCGTTCGCATGCGCGACCACGGCAATGGCTTCGAGGTCGGCGACATCCAGGCCGGGGTTGCTCACCGTTTCGCAGAAGAGGAGCTTGGTTTTCGGCGTGATCGCCTTGGCGAAGTTTTGCGGATCCTTCGGATCGACGAAGCGCACCGTGATCCCGAACTGCGGGAGGATGTCGTGGAACTGGGTGAAGGTGCCCCCGTAGAGGTTGTTCGCGGAAACGATCTCGTCGCCCGCCGAGCAGAGGTTGATGACGGTGTAGAAAATCGCGCTCGTCCCGGAAGCCAATGCCAGGGCGGCCGCGCCGCCCTCGAGTTCCGCGACGCGCTTCTCGAGCACATCGTGGGTGGGATTCATCAACCGCGTGTAGATGTTCCCCAGTTCGCGCAGGCCGAAGAGGTTCGCCGCGTGCTCGGTGTCGCGGAAGACATAGGAACTGGTGCGGTGGAGGGGAACCGCGCGGGAGAGGGTGACGGGATCCGGGGCGGTGCCGCCGTGGAGGCAGAGGGTTTCAAGTTTCATGGAAGGTCGGATTTTTTCGGGAAAGGCCGGTAGACTAGAAAACACGGCCGCTCCGCGCAAGCGCGGCAACATGCCCGGGATCAGGCCTTCGCCTCCGGCAGTTCGTCCCAGCGCGTCGTGAATTTTCTGGAGCGGTTCTCCTGCCGCATCGTCCACTTCGGGTCCATGCCCATGGACGCGTAGCGGATGGCGTTGCGTCCCAGTTTGCGGTTCAAGCCGTCCACCACGCCGTCGATCCGGCGGTTTCGCGCGGCGGCCGCCGTGTTCGCGAACAAATCCGGTTGCCACTCGCGCTCGGCGATCAGGTCCGTCAAAAAAATCCCCGTCTTCTTGTAAAGGTGGCCGGGACGGAAAATCCCGCGCAAGAGCCCCAGCGCGGGCGCAACCAGATCCGGCGTGTGATTCGTCGGCACGGCCAAGCGCGTCTGCGCTCCCGCCTGGTATTGCGGTTGGTGTTTGGAAAATGGATTCGTCGTCACGAACACCTGCAGGTGCGCGGCGAGCAGTCCGCCCGCCCGCAGCTTCTCCGCCGCCCGCGCGGTGTAGGTGGAAAGAGCCTCCTCCAGCTCCAACAGGGATTCCACCGGACGCCCGAACGACTTCGCCGAGGCGATGCCCTTTTTGGCCGCCGGGATTTCCTCGAGCGCCAGGCACGGGGTTCCGTTCAACTCCCGGGCGATCCGCTCGCCGACCACGCCCAGTGTTTTTCGCACCCGGGCCGTCTCCGCGTGTTTCAAATCGCGCGCGGTCCGCACGCCGCCCGCCGCCAGCCTTTGAGCGAGCCGTTTTCCGATCCCCCAGATGTCCTGGCACGCGACTCCCTCCAGCAGTTCGTCGATGTCCCGTGCCATCCCGAGGTCCAGCACGCCGCCCAGCTCGGGTGTTTTTTTCGCCAGCCGGTTCGCGATTTTCGCCAGCGTCTTCGTCGGCCCGATGCCGATGGAAACCGGAATCCCGGTCCACCGCCGCACCCGCGCCCTCAGGGCCCGCGCGAACTCCACGCCCTGCCAATCCTCGAGCGCGAGAAACGCCTCGTCGATCGAGTAGATTTCCATCGCCGCCACCTCCGCGCGCAGGGTTTCCATCACCCGCGCCGACATGTCCCCGTAGAGCGCGTAGTTGGAGCTCATCACCGCCACGCCGTTCCGGCGAAACGTCTCCTTGTGCTCGTGCGCCGGCGCTCCCATCGGCACGCCCAGCCGCTTCACCTCCTCGCTCCGAGCGATCACGCATCCGTCGTTGTTGCTCAGGATCGCGACCGGGCGCCCCGCCAGGCGCGGATCGAAAACCCGCTCGCACGACGCGTAGAAATTGTTGCAATCGACCAGCGCGAACCGGGTGTTCATCGGGGTTGGTGGATCACGAAGGTCACGACGCCCCACACGACCAGTTCCTGGTCCTCGCCCACCTCGATCGGCGGAAACGCGTTGTTTTCCGCCACGAGAAAAACCCGGCCCTTCCGCTTGCGGAGCCGCTTCACGGTGAAATCCCCGTCCAGCATCGCCACCACCACCTGGCCGTCCTCCGGCGACACCGAGCGGTCCACCACCAGGATGTCGCCGCTCGAGATGCCCGCGTCGCGCATCGAGTCCCCCTTCACCCTCACGAAAAACGTCGCCGCCGGGTTTTTCACCAGATGCTCGTTCAGGTCCAACGACCGCTCCAAATGGTCGTCCGCGGGCGAGGGAAACCCCGCCTCCACCTTTGCGGAAACCAGCGGAATCCGCAGGCTCGTCCGCG
This sequence comes from uncultured Chthoniobacter sp., assembly GCA_964628505.1. Lineage (GTDB taxonomy): Bacteria > Verrucomicrobiota > Verrucomicrobiia > Chthoniobacterales > Terrimicrobiaceae > UBA967. The sequence goes on along the minus strand of CAZVPK010000043.1, from coordinate 349 downwards.
CTTCGAAGGGAATCGGCCGTCCGACAATCGTGCTCATCGCCCTCGAATCTACAACAACCCCGCCCTGCGGAAAACGCCCGCCCGTCTTTTTTCCGGAAAAATTCCGGTCCCCCCGCGAATGTCCGACCCCCTGTGTCTGCGCCGGGGGCCCGGCCTCCCCCGGAACCGGTGTGGCGGAGAGGGAAAATCCCCCGCCGGTTCGCCGTCTCCACTCAAAAACGCATTGGCCTTCCCCGTCAGGCTGTGGCAACTTCCAAACCGTCGCGCCGACGTAGCACAGTGGTAGTGCAATCGATTCGTAATCGATAGGTCACGGGTTCAAATCCCGTCGTCGGCTCTCCTTTTTGCG
>CAZVPK010000042.1:0-15752 GCA_964628505.1 uncultured Chthoniobacter sp. | reverse complement strand
TCCGCCCAGGAGGGCTCTGCTTGTCAGAGCCGCATCGGTGTGTTTGCGCGGGCCGGTGGTTTTGCCTTAGCTTCCCCGCTGTGAGATACGCGGTTATCGGCACGGGAGCGCTGGGAGGATACTACGGGGCACGCCTTGCCCATGCCGGCGCCGAAGTGCATTTCCTTCTGAACTCCGACTACGAGAGAGTCCGCCAACACGGGCTCGTGGTCGAATCCGTCGAGGGCGACTTCTCGCTCCCCCGCGTGCACGCCCACCGGGAAGCGGGCGGCTTGCCGCCCTGCGAATTCGTCCTCGTCTGCCTCAAGGCCACGCAAAACCATCTCCTCCCCTCCTTGCTGCCGCCGACCGGCGCCGTCGTGCTTCTGCAGAACGGCCTTGGCGCCGAGGAGGAACTCGCGCGCCACATCGGCCCGGAACGCATCATGGCCGGGCTCGCGTTTCTCTGTGCCAACAAGACCGGTCCCGGCCACATCAAGCATCTCGCCTACGGCGCCGTCCTGTTCGCCGAGTTAACCGGCGGCCTCTCCGACCGGCTTCGCCGACTCGGAGCCGATTTCGAGCGCGCCGGGATCCCGGTCACGCTCGAAGCGGACCTCGGGAGCGCGCGCTGGCCCAAACTGGGCTGGAACAGTCCATTCAACGGCCTCTCCGACTTGCTCAACGCCGCCACCGCCGAGTTGATAACCCATCCGGCCACGCGCGCGCTCGCCGAGGCCTTGATGCGCGAAGTCACCGCCGCCGCCGCGGCGTGCGGCCACCCCATCGACGAGTCTTTCATCCAAAAAATGCTCGCCGACACCGCGAAGCTGAAGTCCTACCGGACCAGCATGCGGCTCGACCACGACGCCGGCCGCCCCATGGAAGTCGAAGCCATCTTCGGCAACCCCCTGCGCGCCGCCCAAGCCGCCGGCGCGGTTTCGCCTGGCATCGAAACGCTCTACCGTCAGTTGAAGTTCTTGGATTCGCGCCTGTTGAAAGTTTGATGATCCGCGCTTTGCGTGGAGGGCGATGCTTGTCAGCGGCCGCATCGGTGAGGTTGCGCAAAGGACGTGGGCGGCTGCGCCGCAAAAGTGGCCGCCGACGGAGCGTCGCCCTCCAGTGGGTTTCGATGGGCGCCGACGGGCCGCGGCGCGGTGTTGCGTTAGGGGTTGGCGGCGGGGGTTTCGGCTTCCTCTTTTTCCTCTTTCGAGTGGACCACGACGAAGCCGAGCTTGTCGCCGTCTTTTTGGACAGTGACGGTGTCGCCGGGCTTGATGTGGCCGCGGAGGACTTCCTCGGCCATCGGGTCCTCGATGTATTTCTCCACGGCGCGGCGCATGGGGCGGGCTCCGTAGGTGGGGTCGTAGCCTTTCGCGATGAGGAAATCCTGCGCGGTGGGATCGAGCGTGAGATGGATGTCCTTGGCTTTGACGCGCTCGACGACCTTGGAAATTTCGAGGTCCACGATTTTGACTAGGTCGGGTTTTTCGAGGGTGTGGAAAACGATGATGTCGTCAAGGCGGTTGATGAACTCGGGTTTGAAGGCTTTTTTCGCCTCGCCGAGGATTTTTTCCTTCATCACGTCGTAGGTGTCGGAGCCGCTGGTCGGTGCGCCGAAGCCCATCGTCGTTTGCTTTTTGATCAACTCGGCCCCGACGTTCGAGGTCATGATGATGATCGTGTTCCGGAAATCGATTTTTCGGCCGAGCGAGTCGGTGATTTTGCCTTCCTCCAAAATTTGCAGGAGGAGGTGCATGACGTCGGGGTGGGCCTTTTCGATTTCATCGAAGAGGACGACGGCGTAGGGCTTGCGGCGGACGGCTTCGCTGAGCTGGCCGCCCTCCTCGTAGCCGATGTAGCCGGGAGGCGAGCCGATGAGGCGCGAGGCGGAGAATTTTTCCATGTATTCCGACATGTCGATCTGGATGAGCGCGTCGGAGGTGCCGAACATGAATTCGGCGAGGGTGCGGGCGAGGAAGGTTTTTCCAACGCCGGTGGGGCCGAGGAAAATGAACGAGCCGATGGGGCGTTTGGGGTCCTTGAGGTCGGCGCGGGAGCGGCGGAGGGCCTTGCTGATGGCGACGACGGCCTCGTTCTGGCCGATGACCCTGTCCTCGAGTTCCTTCTCCATCGCGAGGAGCTTGGCGGTCTCCTGCTGCTCCATGCGGGAGAGCGGAACGCCGGTCCATTTGGAGAGGACGTGCATGATTTCGTCGGCGGTGACGACGACCTCCTTCTCCTCCTTGTTGGTGCGCCATTCGGCGAGGATGGCGTCGAGTTTTTCCTTGGTTTGCTTCTCGGTGTCGCGGAGGGCGGCGGCCTTCTCGAAGTCCTGGGCCTTGATGGCGGCCTCCTTGTCGAGGCGGATGGTTTCGATCTCGGCCTCGATGTCCTTGACGTTCGGCGGGCGGGTCATGGCGGAGATGCGGGCGCGGGAGCCGGCTTCGTCCACGAGATCGATGGCCTTGTCGGGCAGGAAGCGGCCGGTGAGGTAGCGGTCGGAGAGTTTCGCGGCGGCTTCGAGGGCCTCGTCGAGGAACCTCGCCTTGTGGTGCGCCTCGTATTTGGGGCGGATGCCTTGGAGAATCTGGATGGTTTGTTCGACGGTGGGGGCCTCGACCTTCACCTGCTGGAAGCGGCGCTCGAGCGCGGAGTCCTTCTCGATGTATTTGCGGTATTCGTTGAGCGTGGTGGCGCCGACGCACTGCATCTCGCCGCGGGAGAGGGCGGGCTTGATGATGTTCGAGGCGTCCATCGCGCCTTCGGCGGAACCGGCTCCGACGAGGGTGTGGAGTTCGTCGATGAAAAGGATGATGTTTTTGTTTTTCCGGATCTCGTCCATCACGGCCTTGATGCGCTCCTCGAACTGGCCGCGGTATTTCGTGCCGGCGACCATGAGGGCGAGGTCGAGGGTGATGACGCGCTTGTCGCGGAGGATTTCGGGGACGTTGCCGGAGACGATTTCCTGCGCGAGGCCCTCGGCGATCGCGGTCTTGCCGACGCCGGCCTCGCCGATGAGGACGGGGTTGTTTTTGGTGCGGCGGCAGAGGATTTGAATGATGCGCTCGATCTCGTCGGCGCGGCCGATGACGGGGTCGAGTTCGCCCTTGCGCGCCTGCTCGGTGAGGTCGCGTCCGTAGGCCTTGAGGGCGGGGGTTTTTCCCGGGCCCTTGCCGCCGCCACCGCCGGCTTCGGCGGGGACGGACTCGTCATCGTCGTCCGAGGGGGCGAAGTTGGGATCGAGTTCCTTGAGGATCTCGTTGCGGGTGCGCTCGATGTCGATCTCGAGATTTTTGAGGACGCGGGCGGCGACGCCTTCGCCTTCGCGCAGGAGGCCGAGGAGGATGTGCTCGGTGCCGACGTAGGAGTGCTGGAGGCTTTTCGCCTCCTTGCCGGCGAGGGAGAGGACTTTTTTGACGCGCGGGGTGTAGGGGATGTTGCCGACCATCTTGGTCTCGGGACCGGAGCCGACCTGTTTTTCCACCTCCATGCGGACGGTCTCGAGGTCGAGGCCCATTTTTTGGAGGACGTTCACGGCGACGCCCTGGCCGAGCTTGATGAGGCCGAGGAGGAGATGCTCGGTGCCGACGTAGTTGTGGTTGAAGCGGTCCGCCTCCTTGCGGGCGAGAGCGAGGACCTGCTGGGCGCGTGGAGTGAAGTTGTTCATCATTTTTTCTCGGGTGTGCCGGGCACGGAGATTTTCAGCCGGGCCATGTCGGGGCCGGGCATCTGAATCAATTTGGCGCGGATGATCGTGGCGCGCAAGGCGTCCCTCTCCTCGGGGGACATTTTCTGGACCTGCGCGCCTTTTTGCAAATGGGCGGGTTGGGTTTCGATGAAAAGCTCGTCCACGGGGAAGCGGTGGGCCTCCGGGAAGACATCGAGGTCGATGCCGAGCTTGATCACGGAAAGGAGGTTGAGGGCCTCCTTGGAGCTCATGGAATGGGCGTGGCAGAGGATGCCGTAGGCGCGGCCGATCTGGTCGTGGAGGGTGATCGGCTTGCGCTGGGCGAGGAGGGCGCGGGCGTTTTGCTCGTGGTCGATGATTTGTTCGATCACGCGATTGAGGCGGCCGATGATCTCCTCCTCGGCCTCGCCGAGCGTGGTTTGATTGGAGACCTGGAAAAGGTTGCCCATGGCCTCGGTGCCCTCGCCGTGGAGTCCGCGGACGGCGAGTCCGATTTTGTTCACCGAGTTGATGATCTTGTTGATCTGGTCGCTCATGACGAGCGCCGGGAGGTGGAGCATGGCGGAGGCGCGCATGCCGGTGCCGACATTCGAGGGACAGGCGGTGAGATAGCCGAGCTTGGCGTCGAATGCGAAATCGAGGGAGGACTCGAGTTCGGTGTCCACGCGGTTGATCATGTCGAAGACGTTGCCGAGTTGGAGTCCGCAACGGATCGCCTGCGTGCGGAGGTGGTCCTCCTCGTTGATCATCACGCTGAGGGACTGGACGGAATTCATGACGACCGCGCTGCCGACGGCTTTGGCGGCGTGTTCGCGGCTAATCAGATGGCGCTCGACGAGGACCTGTTTTTCGAGGGGCGAGAGGGATTCGAGGTTTTCGGAATAGGATTCCTCCATCTCAGGGAGGACCTCGACGGCGGATTTGACGAGGCCCATGACCTCGAGGCGTTCGGCTTTTTTGGCCCAGCCGGGGAAGGGTTTGTTGCGGAGGTTGCGGGCGAGGCGCACGCGGCTGGAGACGACGATCTGTCGGTTCGGGCCGTCGCCGGAAAGCCACTCGCCGGAGCTCGCGATGATGCGGGAGAATTTCATCGGACGAGTTCGGCCTCGACTTGGCGGATCTGGTCGCGGAGTTCGGCGGCCTTCTCGAATTCCTCGGCGTCGATGGCGGTTTGGAGGCTCTCCTGGAGCGCCTTGATTTTTTCGTCGCGCTGGCGGGAGCGCAGGAAATTGGCGGGGGTTTTTCCGGTGTGGGTGGTGCCCTTGTGCATGTTTTTCAGCATGGGCCCGATGCCGTCGGCGAACACGGTGTAGCAATGGCTACATCCGAGGCGTCCGGTTTTTTTGAAATCCGCCTGGGTGAAGCCGCAGACCGGGCATTTCACGGACGCGGGATTTTTTTCAATCTCCTGCGAGGCGCCGATGCCGAGGAGCAGGTCGGCGAGGGCGAACCCGGTGGGATCGTTGACGCCCTTTTCCTTGGAGCAGGCTTCGCAGAGGTTCACCTTCTGCATTTTCCCGTCCACGATTTGGGTCAGAAAAACCGTGGCTTCCTTGGAATGGCAAACGTCGCACTGCATCGAATCACCTATCAATCGGCGTGCCGGTGGAGGCTGTCAACTCGCGGAAACGCCCGATAAGACGGCGTGTCACAGGGCCGGGGCGGCCGTCGCCGATGGGGCGCGTGTCGAGTTTGACGGCGGGAATGACCTCGGCGGCGGTGCCGGTGAGGAAGCACTCGTCCGCGGTGAAAATGTCGTAGCGCGTCATCATCGGTTCGGAGATCGGAATTCCGAGTTCGCGGGCGAGTTCGAAGACGACGGCGCGGGTGACTCCGGCGAGGGCGCCCGAGGCGATGGGCGGTGTGGAGATGGCTCCGTTTTTGACGATGAAAATGTTGTCGCCGGTGCATTCGGCCACGAAGCCCTGCTCGTTGAGCATGAGGCCTTCGCCCGCGCCGGCGGCCTGGGCCTCGATTTTGGCCATGACGTTGTTGAGGTAGTTGAGGGACTTCACCATCGGGCTGAGCGCGCCGTGCGGGATGCGGCGGGTCGAGCAGGTGACGACGTCGAGGCCGTTCTCGTATTTCTCGGCGGGATAGAGGGTGATTTTCGAGGCGATGATGACAACCGAGGCCTTCGGGCAGAGGAGAGGGTTGAGGCCGAGGTCCCCCACCCCGCGCGTGACGACGAGGCGGATGTAGCCGTCGCGGAGGTTGTTTCGGCGGATGGTCTCGAGCGTGGCTTCGGCCACGGCGGCCTTCTCCATGCCGATGTCCAGGGCGATGGCGCGGGCGGAGTCGAAGAGGCGATGGATGTGCTCGTCGAGGCGGAAGACGCGTCCGTTGTAGAACCGGATTCCCTCGAACACGCCGTCGCCGTAGAGCAGGCCGTGGTCGAAGACCGAAATCTTCGCGTTCTCTTTGTCGTAAAATTCGCCGTCGATGTAGATTTTCATTTGGAGGATTTTTCCGTGGCAACCATTGCCCGGCGGAGGCGCGAGATTATCCCGCGGGGCGCGCATCACAAGCCCCGAGCGAGGGATTTTCCCCGAAAATCCGCAAGGCTTCTCCCGCTAGAAACAACGAACCGGTGATCAAAACGGATTCGTTGAAATCCAGCGCGCGACGGATGGCGTCGGCGGCGGAAGCGGGGCGTTCGGCGGGGATTCCGGCGGGCGGGTGGAAAACTTCGGGCGACTCGGCGCGTTCGCTGTCCACGGGGACGAAGAAAAACCGGGCGGTGATCGGAGCCAAGATTTGGAGCATCCCGGCGTGGTCCTTGTCGCGCAGGGCACCGAAAAGCACGGTGGCTTTGGCGTCGCCGAAAGATTCGCGCCAAGCGCCGGCGAGCGCGGCGGCGGAGTGGGAATTGTGCGCACCGTCGATGAGGAAACGATCGCCGATTTTTTGAAATCGCGCGGGCCATTCGACATGGGCGAGGCCCTGGTGGAGGGCGTCGGCGGGGATTTCGAGACCGGCGGCGCGCAATGTGGCGGCGGCGACGGCGGCGTTCCATTTTTGATGTTCGCCGCGAAGGCCGACGGGGCCGTTCCACGGGCGGTCCACGCGGGTCAGCGGCGAGCACAATTCGCTGGCCCGGGCGCGCAGGACGCGCTCGGCATCGGGATGCTGGGGCGAGCAGACAACGGGGATCCCGGGTTTGATGATGCCGGCTTTTTCAAAGGCGATTTTTTCGATCGTGTCGCCGAGCCACTCCTTGTGGTCGAGATCGACGGGCGTGATGGTGGAAACCAGCGGGGTGACGGCGTTGGTCGAGTCGAGACGGCCGCCCATGCCGGTTTCGAGAACGACGATGTCACAGCCCTCGCGGGCGAAATGGTCGAGGGCGAGGACGGTGGCGAGTTCGAAAAACGTGGGGCCGTGCTCCCAATCGCGCACGGCCTCGCGGAGCCGCGAGAGGCCGTCGGCCAGCACAGCCGGCGGGATCATTTTTCCATCGACGCGGATGCGTTCGCGGAAGTCCACCAGATGCGGGGAGGTGTAGAGGCCGGTTCGAAATCCCGCGCGGCGAAGGACGGAATCGAGCATCGCGCAAACGGAGCCTTTTCCGTTGGTGCCGGCAACGTGGAGGAATTTGGTTTTGCGCTCCGGGTGGTCGAGTGCGGCGAGGAGGCGGTGGGTGTTATCGAGGCCGAGCTTGATGCCGCTGAACTGCGAACCATTCAGCCACTCGAGGGCTTCTTCGAGGGTCACTTCGTTCCAAGGTAACCGAGGATGTCGCCAAGGGTGGCGCGCATCTTGGAGCGTTCGACGATGAGATCGATGAGGCCGTGTTTTTCGAGGAACTCGGCGGTTTGGAAATCCGGGGGCAGGGTTTGGTGGGTGGTCTCACGGATCACGCGAGGACCGGCGAAGCCGATCATGGCTTTCGGTTCGGCCATGATGATGTCGCCAAGCGAGGCGTAGCTGGCCATCACGCCGGCGGTGGTGGGGTTCGTGAGAATCGTGATGTAGGGCAGTTTGGCCTGGGCGTGGAGGGCGAGGGCGCCGCTGGTTTTCGCCATTTGCATGAGGCTGAGCATGCCCTCATACATGCGCGCGCCGCCCGAGGCGCAGACGAGGATGACGGGGAGTTTCCTTTTCGTGGAGAACTCGATGACGCGTGTGATTTTTTCCCCGACGACGGAACCCATCGTGGCGGCAAGGAAGTTGAAATCCATCACGCCGAGTCCGACGCCATGGCCTTGGATTTTCGCCTCGCCGGTGATGACGGCGTCCACGAGGCCGGTTTTCTGTTTGTAGGAGTGAAGACGGTCCGCGTAGGTGGTGACGCCCTTGAAACCGAGCGGATCGACCGAGGCCATTCCGGCGTCGTGCTCCTCGAACGAGTCGGGATCGACCAGGAGGGCGATGCGCTCGCGGGAGCCCAGGTTGAAGTGATGGCCGCATTTCGGGCAGACCTGCAGGTTCTCCTCGAGGGCGAGGTTGTGGACGACCTCGGAGCAGGAGGGGCACTTGGTCCAGAGGCCGCTGGGCATTTCGCGGGTCTTGTTGGCGAGGGAGCGGAGAATGGGTTTTTTGAAGATGGCCATGGGTTTTGAAAATTATCCGCGGGCGACGGTGAGGGCCCGCACGGACCGGGCTCCGTTTTCCAAAAGGATCGCCGCGCAGGCATCGAGTGTCGATCCCGTTGTGAGAACGTCGTCCACGAGGAGAAGGTCCATTCCGGTCACGTCGGAATTTTTGAGCGGAGCGAAGGCGTCGCGCAAGTTTTGCCTGCGGGCCTTGCGGCCGAGGCGGGTTTGCGTGCCGGTGTAGCGGGTGCGGCGGAGGCATTCCAAAACCGGGATGCCGGTGGCGCGGGAAAGGTGCTCGGCGAGGACGGCGGCTTGATTGAATTGCCTCTCGCGGAGCCGGCGGGGATGTAGCGGCACGGGAACGAGGGCGTCGATCGCGCCATCGGCGAGCCGGGGATCGGAAAAGCCCTCGAGTTGGATCGCGGCGAGGACGCGGGCGATCCACATCTCGCGGCCGTATTTGAGGCGGTGGACGAGGTCGCGGATCGTCTCGTGGCTGCGGACGACGGCGACCGCGTATTGGAAGGCGAACCCCTCCTCGCGGCAATTCGGGCAGACGAATTTCGAGGTGACCGCGCCATCGAACGGCTGCGAACAGGCCTCGCAGCGCGGCTCGCGCACGCGCTCGATCAGGCCGGCGCAGGCTTCGCAGAGATCGCTCCCCTCGCCCACGCTTCTGGCGCAGTGGGCGCAGTGCGCGGGAAAAAACAGCGAGCGGACCGGCTCAAGAACGGCTTCGAGAACCATGGCGAAGGTAGAGAGCCACGAAGAAAGTTGTGGCGGAAATCACGAGCAGCGGGACGAGGCCGGTGGGCACCGCGCCGCTGACGACATTGGGTCCGATCCATGGAAGAAGGCTCTCGGGAGGTTTGGGTTGGAATTTTCCAAGCACCTGCATTCCCTGCTGGCCGAGGATCCAGCCTGCGTGGAGGCCGATAGCGAGGAAGAGCGAGCGGGTCCGGATGGTGCCCCAAGCGAGCAGGAGACCCGCGACGACGAGCGAGGCGAAGCCCCAGCCCAGCAGCGGCCAGGGGGGCGCGGAGGAGAATAGAAGGGGCAACTGCTCGAAGCCGCTGAGCCAGGTCACTGGAGCTTCCATGGGTTGGCGTGCGGTCTTGAGAAAATGAACGGCCGCGAAAAAAACCGCCGATAAAACCAAGGCCGACCCGCGCTTCATCGCCATCAGGCAAATGCCTAGAAACACACAACGGAACAGGAACTCCTCCAACACCGAAACCGCGGCGGCGGTTCCGGCGACACGCAGAAGTTTCGAGGGCTCCCAGTCCGCGCGGAAATCAAAAACGCCTGTCGAAAAATACCCCGCGCCCAGCGCGAGCACCGGGAGGAAGGCGATGAAAAAACCCGCCGCGAGATCGCGCCTCCAGGCATGGTTTTTTTCGATCCCGAGTTCCGCCAACCGCCGGATGCCGATCCAGCGGAAGGCCGGCCAGAGCAGAAGCAGCGCGGAGATTTGAACACTTCGACTGAAGTAGCGGTGGAAAGGAAACCCCTCGACGATCGGCAGGACTCCGACTCCGGCGAGCCAGGTTCCGGTCCAGTAGAGCGGCGGGGAAAGAAGACACGCGAGAAGCACCACCGCGGCCGGATACGCGAGCAGTCGAAGGAGGCCATGCGAATGGGCGGGATTGGAATTCACGCGGGCGGATTTATCGGCCAATCTCCGCGCCGATGCGAGATGTTTGGAACACGGCGGAGTTGGAGCGGCTCGACAAGAGGCACCTGTGGCATCCGTTCACGCCGATGCGGGAATGGTGCGCGCCGGACCACCACCCGTTGGTGCTGGTGCGCGGCCAGGGCGCGATGCTCGAGGACAGCGAGGGGCGCCGCTACCTCGATGGCAATTCCTCGATCTGGACCAACATCCACGGCCATGCGCATCCCGCCATCAACCGCGCCATCCGTGAGCAACTCGACCGCGTCGCCCACGTCTCGTTTCTCGGATCCACCAATCCGCCCGCCATCGAACTGGCATCGCGGTTGGTGTCATTTTTCCCCGCGAACACGCTGAGCCGCGTTTTTTTCAGCGACGACGGATCGACCGCCATCGAGGCGGCGATGAAAATGACGGTTCAGTTCTGGCAACTCCAAGGCCGGCCCGAACGCTCGCGCTTCGTGGCGTTCGACCATGCCTACCACGGCGACACGCTCGGCGCGGCGAGCCTCGGTGGAATCGGAACGTTTCAAAAACCCATCGCCGGGCATCAATTTCCCCTCACCCGCATTTCCACGCCCGCCGAACTCGATTCGATGCCGGGATTCCATGACGGCGACGTGGCGGCGGTGGTCATCGAACCGCTCATCCAAGGCGCGGCGGGCATGAGGACCTGGCCGCGCGGCATGCTCCGCGAACTCCGCGAAAAATGCGACGCCGCCGGCGTGTTCCTGATTCTCGACGAGGTCATGACCGGCTTCGGCCGCACCGGAAAAATGTTCGCCTGCCAGCACGAGGACGTCGTTCCGGATTTTCTCTGCCTCGCGAAGGGACTCTCGGGCGGCTACCTGCCGCTCGCCGCCACGCTCACGACGGAACGGGTTTTCGAGGCGTTCCTCGGGCGCTACGAGGAACAGAAGACTTTCTACTACGGCCACAGTTACTCGGGGAACCCGCTGGGATGCGCCGCCGCGCTGGCGAGCCTCGGCGTTTTCGAATCCGAAAAAACCCTCGACGCGCTCCAACCCAAGATCGCCCTCCTCGCCGATCAACTCGCCGCATTGAAAAAACTGCCCGTCGTCCATGAAGTCCGCCAACGCGGCTTCATCGCGGGAATCGAACTCCGCCAACCCGACGGAACGCCGTTCGATTGGACCCAACGAACCGGCGCGAAGGTCTGCCTCGCCGCGAGAGCCCACGGACTGCTCACGCGTCCCGTCCTAGACACGATCGTCTTCATGCCCCCGCTCTGCACCACGGCGGAGGAACTCGTTGCGGGCCTCGACGCCCTGCGTCTCGCCATTCGCGAGACGACGGGCGTTTGATTTTTATTCCTCCTCGGGCGCCGAGGGCAGTTCGTCCGCTTTGCGGGAAAGCCGGTTCGAGAGAATAAAGAAGCTCGGCACCCAGAGTCCGATGAAAATGCCGAAACGCTCGCCATAGGCGCGGTTCTCGCGCGAGGCGGTGAACCAGGTCGCCACGGAGGCGATGATCGAAAGGAAGCCGAGATATAGGCAGACATCCGAGAGGAGCCGCAGGTTCTCGCGGGTGTAGGCGTCGCAGGCGGGCTTGAGGTATTTGTCGAATTTTGTCGTTTCCATAGGTCGCGAGTCTCCCGCCGGGGCCCTTGCGGTGTCAACCGAATTGGAGTTAGCTCATCGCCCCATGAAAAAATTCATCATCGGCCTGGTCGCCGCGGGGATTCTGGTTTTTCTGGGCATCCTGGTGTTCAAGCGCTCCGGAGGCCCGTCTCAAGCCGCCGCGCTGGCTCCCGGCGAGTCCGTCGCCTTTCTCAACATCCCGAACATTCCCCTCACCGGCTTCCGCTGGACCCGTTCGGCCCTCGCGAAGATCGCCGCCGAGCAGGAGGTGCGCGATTTTCTCGAGCTTCCCCTGCGGAAAATCCGGGAGACACCGGGCGCCGGCGAAACCTCGGACCTGCTTGCGGCCCTCAAGCCGGGCAACATCTTCCTCGCCGCCGTCGAAGGCTCGACAAACTCCCCCCGCCTTCTCGCCGGAGTCCAGTTTTGGGGCAAGCGCGCCGATTTCGACAAGGCGGTGGCCAAACTCCGCGAGGAACTCCCCGCCGAGGCGGACTCCATGCCCGTCCGCAGCGAACACCGGGGCTTGGAAATCCTCGCCACAAGGCATGGTGACCAGAACTTGTTCACCGCCGCCGCGGGGCGCTGGGGATTTCTTTCCAACGACGAAGCCCTCCTCCATGGCGCGATCGACCGTGCCACCGGCAACAGCGCGGGGGACGGCCTGTCGCGGAACGGCGAGTTCCTCAAGGTTTCCTCCGAACTTTTGAAAGAACCGGACCTCCTCGCCTACCTTCGCGTGGATTCCGCGGTCGAAGGCCTCCTCGCCGCCGGAAACGCCGCGGGCGCCGTTCCGATCCCCGAGCAGATCGATCAACTCAAATCCACCCGCGCGATCGGCGCCTCTTGGAAAATCGACGGCAACCTCCAGCGCGACGCCGTTTTTCTCCTGCGCCCGGGAACCGGAGAGCCCGCCGAACCCCTCGACCATTCGGCGATCGAACTCACTCGGCCGGACACCATGGTCTTTTTCGACTTCCAACTCGACCTGTCCAAACTCCCCGGCTGGATCGAAACCTTCGCCGACATCCATCCCGGCGCCGCCTCCGCCATGCTGCCCGTCGCCCGCGAAATCGCAGGCGATTTCGGCCCCGAGTGCGCCTTCCTGGCCTCCTGGCCCGCGGAAAACATCCTGCCCTCCCCGATGCTCGCCCTCCGTTTGCGCAACCCGCAAAACTCCCTCCTGGCCGATTCCGCCCCCTGGCTCCCCATGTCCGCTCCGCAAACCTTCGGCAACCGCACGGTCCATGTCTTCAACTCCCTCCACACCACCCTCGCCGCGGCCCAAAACGAGCGCTTCCTCGCGGTGGGCACCGATCCCTCCATGGTCGCCGCCGCCCTCGACGGCCACGCCGAAACCCTGCGCGACGCGCCCTTGTTCCAATCCGCCAACTCCGCCCTCAAATCCGCCAACGAGGCGTTTTGCTTCATCGACACCCGCACCGTTTTCGAACGCGGCTACTCGTCCCTCATCCCGGTGATCCGTCTCGGCGCGGCCATGATGCCCGACCTTTCCCAACGCGTGGACGTCGCGAAACTCCCGAAGCCCGAAACCATCGGCCAGCACCTCCCGCCCATTGTTTTCAGCCAGAGCCGCACCGCCGACGGAACCCGCCTGGAATCCAGCGGACCCGTGAGCATGAGCCAATTTCTCCTCCTCGCCGGCGGCCTCTCCGCGGCGATGAACGAAAATTTCCCCGGGAGGTAGAGCCGCGGCGGCCAGGCCAGGAGAGCCCCTCCTGTCGGGCCCGCTGCCCGGGCGGCTCGAATCCCGGCAACCCCGCTCAACGCACCTCGAGCGTCGTGCCTTTTTTCACCAACTGGCAAAGCCGGAACGCGTCCCAGTTCGCCAGGCGGATGCACCCGCTGCTCTCATTGCGTCCGATCCGGTCGGGGGAATTCGTTCCATGCATGCCGATGCTCGGACGGTTGATGCCCATCCACACGATGCCCACCGGGCTGTTCGGGCCGGGCGGCAGGTTGTAGGCGTTCCCGCTGCGGACTCCCGTCTCGAGCACGGATTTGTCCCAGCGGAAATTCGGCATGAGAATGTTGCTGGTGATTTTCCACGTCCCCGGCGTGACTGGAAACTTCGACGAGCCCGGCGTGCAGGGGAAACACCCCGCGATCTTGTCGTCCTCATACAATTCGATCAACCGCTCCTCGCGCACCAGCACCAGCCGGCGCACCGGTTCGGGCGCGGGGGTCGGCGCCGCCAACCCCGCATCCCCTCCGAAAAAATCCGCCGCCGAGGGAGGCGCCACCGCCCCGTTCGACTCGCGGGCCTCTCCGGACGCCGGCGTCGGAGTGGAAACCGGCGCCGCCACTCCCGCGGCGCGCGCCTTTTGGAGCACCTTCACATCCTCCATCCGGAACTCCTCCACATCGGGCACGCGCAGCACCGAACCCACCGCGACCTCCGCCACTTCGGGATTCAATTCCCGCAGGAAATTCAGATCGCAATGGAACCTCTCCGCCACCGCCTCCCACAGGCTTCCATACAGAAGCGCCTTCAAGCGCGATTGCGCGGCCGGCTCCGACGCCGTCGCCCCCACCCATTTCGCGTCCTCCTCCTGCACCGTGTAGCTCCGATACGGTTGCGGCACCTGCGACACATCCAGCAACGTTCCCCTCGGCACCCCGGCCGCGTCGCACCACCGGTCCGCCGCCCGTTGCGTGAATTCCCCCCCGAGCCCGTCGATCTTGCCGGGACGGAATCCCGCGCGGTCCAAAAAAATCTGCACCCGCGTCAACTCCATCCGCTCGGGCGCGTCGGGCGACGGCTTCGCGATTTTGGCCGCCGGCGCCTCCACCGCAGCCCCGGCGGGCCGACAAGCCGGAATCAGGAAAACCAACCAGACGCAAACGCGGAGGACCATGCCGCGTGAAGCAATCAAATCCCCGCCACCCTTCACAGCCCAAAATCACTTCGCCCCCTCCGGCGAAATCGCCACCCATCCCCCCGCATCGGTTTTTTCTCATCCCGTAGGTTTCATGAAATCCCGCGCCCAATTCTGTGGAATTTTTTATCATCCCCCGACGCCCCTCCACACCGCCCTCGAAAAAAAAATGGCAAAAAAAAATGCAAAACCCCGCCTCAGGCGCATCATACCTATGTGGAACGATTCCATAAACTGCCATAAAATTTTCTTTCAATCCGAGCACGCATCCATTGCACTGTTTACAAACCTTATGCCCGACGCCTTTTCCCAGCGCTTTCATCCATTCCCTCCCCCGCATTCCGCGAGTCCATGGGGATAGCCAACGAAAAACCACGCCCACGCATCCTCCTCCCCAAGTCGACCGCCCGACACGCGCCACCCGAACCCGCCACACAGTCAAAACCCTCCGGCCACACGCCCGGTTCGACTATGGAACAAGTCTTCCGAGTCCGACCCGGCGCCTTCGCCAAAATGCTTGCCAGCCTCGGGGAGGAGGAACTTTTCACACTCGGCGTCGAGCGCATTCCCCTCGCCCTGGCCCATGCCAACGGCTACGGAGACCCCGAACACACCCAAGCCAACGGGCACGCCCCCTCCGACCTCTCCGCCCTTCCGCCGACCCGCATCACCGCCACCACCGACAAACCGTTCGTCAACACCCTCTGGCAACGCTTCGTCCCCATTCCCCGCTTCGACACCCTCTTCTGCGTCTGGCCCGTCCGCGTGCTGGATTACTTCTGCTACTGCCGCGAGCAGGGACTCACCCCTCCCGACCAGACCAACCCCACCGGCCCCACCCATCCCGTCGTCAACGTGGCATGGAACGACGCCGTCGCCTTCTGCGAATGGCTCACCGCGCGCGAGGCCGGCATCGGCCAACTCCCCGAAGGCCATTTCTACCGCCTCCCCACCGACCTCGAATGGAGCGCCGCCATCGGCCTCCCCGTCGAACACGAACCCGACCCCGCCGCCCGCAGCAAAAAAACCGGCCACTACCCCTGGGGCCGCGAATACCCTCCCAAAAAACGCCACGGCAACTACCACCGCACCCTCACCGACGAATTCCCGCACACCTCCCCGGTCGACGCCTACCCCGCCAACGAATTCGGTTTGTTCGACCTCAGCGGCAACGTCTGGGAATGGTGCGACGACCTCTACAGCGGCTCCCGCCAATACCGCACCCTCCGCGGCGGATCGTGGGATTTCCACGGCCCCGGACTCCTCTCCTCCGCCCGCAACGCCAACGCCCCCACCGCCCGAGGCCCCACCATCGGCTTCCGCCTCGCCCTCGAAGTCCCGCCGCCCCCCAAAAAACAAAAAAAACCACCC
>CAZVPK010000041.1:2264-15784 GCA_964628505.1 uncultured Chthoniobacter sp. | reverse complement strand
AGAACATCATCGACCAGTAGGCCCACCAGTAGGGACCGAAGGCGCGATACCAGAAGGCCGCGCGCTCGTAGGGGTTCGCTCCATACCAGGCGATGAAGAGCTCCATGAGGTAGGCGTAGCCGACGATGGACCCCGTGAGCAGGATGATTTTGCACATCTTGTCGACGTGGTCGATCGTGACGAGGTCGTGGAGGGGTTTGTAGATCGCGCAGGCGGGAATCATGATGGTGAGCACCATCGCGAAACCGCCGAAAATGGCGCCGGCGACGAAGTAGGGCGGGAAGATCGTGGTGTGCCAACCGGGGACGACCGAGGTGGCGAAGTCGAAGGACACGACCGAGTGCACCGAGAGAACGAGCGGGGTGGAGAGGCCGGCGAGGATGAGGTAGGCCATCTCGTAGTGGCGCCATTGGCGGTTGCCGCCGCGCCAGCCGAGGGCGAGGACGCCGTAGATGAACTTGCGGATTTTGGTTTTGCAGCGGTCGCGGAGGGTGGCGAGATCGGGGATGAGGCCGGTATACCAGAAGAGCACCGACACGGTGAAGTAGGTGGACACCGCGAAGACATCCCACAGGAGCGGCGAGCGGAAGTTTTGCCAGATCGCGTTGGCATTCGGCACCGGGGCGAGGAACCACGCCATCCACACGCGGCCGACATGCAGCGCGGGGTAGATGCCGGCGCAGACGACGGCGAAGAGGGTCATGGCCTCGGCGGCGCGGTTGATCGAGGTGCGCCATTTTTGGCGGGTGAGGAAGAGAATGGCCGAGATGAGGGTTCCGGCGTGGCCGATGCCGATCCAGAACACGAAGTTCGTGATGTCCCACGCCCAGCCGACGGGGTGGTTGTTTCCCCAAACGCCGACGCCGGTCGAAATGAGGTAAGCCAACAGCGCCAAGCACATGAGCGTGAGCGGCACGGTGATGCCCATCGAGACATACCACCAGGTGGGGGTTTTGCCCTCGACGATCGAGCTGATGTAATCGCTGATCCAACCCATCGTGCGCTTGTTGAGCACGAGCGGCTGGCGGACGAGTTTCTTCTCGTCTTCCGTGAGGTGCTCGGGATGTTCGGCGGTGGCGTTGGACATTTTCTAAATGCTAGTGGGCGGCCGGTGCGGCGTGGGCGTCGCCGTGCGGGGGTTGGGCGTTGTGGGTTTCACCGTGGGCATCGCCATGATGTCCGCTGCCGTTGGCCATGCCGACGAGATCGGCGCCGGGCATTTTCGGGTTGGGGTTGCGGATGCGGGCGAGGTAGGAGACGCGGGGCGCCACATTGAGATATTTGAACATCGTGTAGGCGCGGGCGTCGTTGCGCAGGCGGCTGACGGCGGATTTGGGATTCGCAACATCGCCGAAGACGATGGAGTCATTCGGGCAGGCCTGTTGGCAAGCGACCTTGAAGGCGGCGACGGGCGTTTCGCTGGCGGGCGTGGGGCCGGCTTCGACGAGGCGGGAAATTTTGGCCTCTTCGATGCGCTGGATGCAGAAGGTGCATTTTTCCATGACGCCGCGCATGCGCACGGTGACATTGGGGTTTTTGGACATCTTGAGGCTGTCGGCCATGCCTTTTTTGGCGACGGGACCCCAGTAGAGCTCGTCGAGCGGGCGCTGGTTGTAGTCGAAATAATTGAAGCGGCGGACTTTCCACGGGCAGTTGTTCGCGCAGTAGCGGGTGCCGATGCAGCGGTTGTAGGCCATGAGGTTGAGGCCGTCCTCGCTGTGGACCGTGGCGTTGACCGGGCAGACGGTTTCGCAGGGGGCGTTCTCGCAATGCTGGCACATGATGGCCTGCGAGAGCATCTCGGGATCGCCGGAATCGCCCGCGAAGTAGCGGTCGAGGCGGATCCACGCCATGTCGCGGTTTTTGCGGACCTGGTCCTTGCCGACGACGGGGACATTGTTCTCGGCCTGGCAAGCGACGACGCAGGCGTTGCAGCCGGTGCAGGTGTTGAGATCGACCGTCATGCCCCACTGCTCTTTTGAAGTCAGCTCGGGATGGGTGTAGAGCGAAATGTTCGGCGGGATGTGGCTGTCCATGCCCATCGTCTGGGCAAACGAGCTGTCTTTTTCGTAGCGCTCGAGGGTGCCCTCGCGGACGAGGTCGCGGCCTTCCATGCTACGGTGCTCCTGCGTTTGCGCCAGCGGGTAGTCGCGGTCGGTGACTTTGAGGGTGACGCCGGGGAGGACGCGCATCGCGTCGGTCGTGCGGAGCGGGTAGGCGTCGAAGCCCACGCCGTCCATGAGCGCGGAGACTCCCTTGCGGCCGTAGCCGAGGGCGATGGAGAGGGAATCATCGGCATGGCCCGGGGCGACGAGGGCGGCGGCTTCGAGGGTGGTCTTGCCGTCGGAGATTTCGACGATGTCGGCGACGAGGTCGTAGTTGACATCGTTGCCCATTTTTTCGGCGATGTCGCCGAGGACATTGAAGTTGTTGGCCTTGATGCCGAGTTTTTTCGCGGTCGCGGGGCTGACGAGGACGGCGTTGTCCCAGGTGACTTTGGTGACGAAATCGGGGGTTTCGAGGAGCCAGGAATTGTTCGCGTAGCGGCCGTCGTCGACGCTCGAGCTTTGGAGGAAGACGAGTTCGAGGGCGTCGGGTTGGGATTTTTCGGCCTTTTTGGCGAGGGAGGCCGCGGCGTTGGCGTCGAAGGAGACTTGCGTGGACGCGTAGGCGGAGTCGGGCAGGAAGCCGTCACGGAGGAAGGCGTTCCAGGCGGCGGGGTCGGTGGTTTTCGCGACCTGCGTGAAGGTGGCTTGGACCAACTCGGGGCCGGCGGGTGCGGGGGCGCCGGCGAGGGCGTTGAGAATTTCGAGTTCCGAACGGCCGCCCCAGAGCGGGAGGATCATCGGCTGGACGGAAGTGTAGGTGCCGTCGAAGGTTCTGACATCGCCCCAGCTCTCGAGGAAGTGGGCGGCGGGGACATGCCAGCGGCAGAGTTTCGCGGTTTCGTCCTCGAAGAGGCCGAGGTGGATGGAGTCGGGGGCTTTTTCGAGGAGTTTGGCGAAGCCGAGGTTGGCGGGGGCGTTGAAGGCCGGGTTGCCGCCGAGGATGACGAGGGTTTTGACTTTGCCTTTGTCGAGGGCTTTGGAGAGATCGGCGATCGTGGCCGCGGGGGCGGAGTCGGTTTTGACCGGGGTGAGGGTGGCGCCGATGTTGCCGAGGGCGTTGTTGATGGCGTGGACGAGGGCTTGGGCCGGCGCGGGCGTGAGCGGGCCGGTGAGAACGAGGGAGCGGCCGGCGTTTTTGGCGAGGTCGGCGGCGCATTCCTTGATCCACTCGGAGTTGATCTCGGCCTTCGAGGCGGGCATCGCACCGGCGACGGCGGCGAGGTTGGAGTCCTTCGTCTTGTCGGCAAGGGCGAGGGCGAGTTGGCGGGTGAATTCGCCGAGGTCGGAGGCTTTGCAGCGCAGGCGGTGGTCGGCCATGCCGCCGGTGACCGTGTAGTGGTTCTCGACCGCGTAGAGGCGGTTCATGGGGGCGCCTTTTTGGTCGGGGTTGCGGCGGGCGGAGAAGCCTTGCGCGTAGCCGATGCCGGTCTCGATGGGATTGAGGAAATCGCTGTCGATGGCGAGGACGACATCGGCGCGGTTGAAATTCGGGATCAGGCGGACATTGGGGCCGAAGGCGGCCTCGGTGGCGGCTTCGGCGGGTGCGGCGGCGAGGGGGTCGTATTCGGCCCAGAGCAGGTTGGGGAATTTGGCCTCCAAGGCCGCGCGGAGTCGGGCGCGGGTGGGGGAGTTTTTTGGCTCCGCCAGGATCGCGAGGCCTTTGCCGTCGCTGTTGGCGATCGAGGCGAGGAAGGCGTCGAAGGAGGCGGGATCGGCGGGTTGGCCTTTTTCCGTGATCTGCTTCGAGCGGTGCGGGTCGTAAAGGTTGAGCGTTTCGGCCTGGGCGAAGGTGTCCGTGCCGCCGTTCGAGTAGGGGTGGAGGGGATTGCCCTCGAGTTTGGTGGGGCGGCCGTCGCTGGTCGTGGCGATGAGGGGCACCGCGCCGTAGCGGGCGGGCATCGAGGTCGCGTAGTAAAGGAATTTGCCGGGGATCGTGTATTCGACGCCCTTGGTGAAGGGGACGAGGTAGGATTCCGGACGGCGGCAACCGGTGAGGCCCACGCCGGCGAGCGCGATCGAGGCGCCCATGAGTTTGATGAAATCGCGCTTGGAAAGGCCGCTGTCTTGGTAGAGTTCGGCTCCGCCGGGGAACTCCCGCTGGAGGTGTTTCTCGAACTCGGGATCGCCCTCCAACTCGCGCAGGCTGCGCCAGATGCGGGGATTTTTTTCCGGAGCGGGGTGGTGGAAATTTCTCTTCATCGGTGGCAGCCTCCGCAGGTGACGGGCGGGTTGACTTCCCACTCCTCCTTGAATTTCATGCCGATCTCGCGCTGGGTCTCGCCTTTTTCCGGTTTCCAGGCCATGTTGTAAATTTCGTCCGGCGGGCGGAGGTGGTTTTCGGGGGCGCGGTGGCAGTCGAGGCACCAGGACATGCTTTGCGGCTCGTGCTGGTAGACGACCTTCATTTCATTGACCGCGCCGTGGCAGCTGTAGCAGCTCACGCCGCGGTTCACATGGACGGCATGGTTGAAATAAGTATAGTCGGGGACCTGGTGGATGCGGACCCAGTTGACGGGATTGCCGGTCTGCCAGCTTTCGCGGACGGCGGCGAGTTTCGGGCTGTCGGCCTTGATCTGGGTGTGGCAGGCCATGCAGGTCTGGGTGGTGGGCACATTCGAGTGCGAGGCGACCTCGACGAAACTGTGGCAGTAGCGGCAGTCCATTCCGAGTTGCTGGACGTGGATCACATGGGAGAAGGGAACGGGCTGGGTGGGCTCGTAGCCGACGCGGGTGTATTTCGGAGTAAAATAATACCACATGCCCCCGGCGATCGCCGTGCCGATCGCGCCGAGACAAATGACCAGCTTCAAGGGAAGCCAGTTCGTCCATTTTGGAAAAAAGTTCGCCATGATTTCAGAGCGCCGCCTGTGGGACCCTGGAGCCGCCCCGGAAAAATCGAGTGAGGAAAATTGCGTGCCGGCGAGGAGTCGGATACATGGTTGCGAAAGCCGCGCTATGTGCCAAAAAAAAACCGCCCCTGTCAACACCGGTGAGAAATTTTATTTGAAAGAGCGCCTTCTTGTGTGGGGAGCGGCCCTCCTCCTCGCCACCCTGCCGATCCGCTCCCAGAGCGGTCCGCAGCCGATCCTGCCCTCCACCGAACTCCGCGTCGGCGGAATAAAAATCCAGGCCGAGGTGGCGGACGAAGAGCACGAGCGCGCCGCCGGTTTGATGTTCCGAGAGACTCTGGGCGAGAACTCCGGCATGCTTTTCGTGATGCCTCAACCCGGCCCCGCGGGCTTCTGGATGAAGAACACCCTCCTGCCCCTATCCATCGCCTACATCGACCCGCGCGGCATCATCATGGAACTGCACGACCTCGAGCCCCGCAACGAAACACCCGTCCCCAGCCGCTTCCGAAACATCGCCTACGCCCTCGAAATGCCGCGGGGCTGGTTCACAAAAAACAACATCTGGCCCGGCGAGCGCATCGAGGGCCTGCCGAAGCCCGAAACCGCCAAGCCATGACCCTCGGGATTCTCGGAGCCACCGGCTACGTCGGAGCCCGCCTTTGTCGAATGGCGGAACTCGAGGGCCACCAGATCGTCCCCTTCTCCCGCCGCCCGCTGGAAGGCTTCCGAACCGTTCCCCCGGCCGGCCCCATGGATTTTTCGGGCCTCGACGCCGTCGTCAACCTCGCCGGCGAGCCGATCCTCGGCCTTTGGACTCCGGAGAAAAAAGACAAAATCCTGCGCAGCCGCGTGGACACCACCCGCCGCGTCGTCGAGAGCCTGCGGCCCGGCGGACCCCGCGTGCTGGTCAACGCCTCCGCCATCGGTTTCTACGGCGACACCGGCGAGGAGGAGGTCGACGAGTCCGCGCCCGCCGGCGAGGGCTTTCTCGCCGAGGTTTGCCGGGCCTGGGAGGATGCCGCCCTGCCCGCCGAGGCCCATGGCGTGCGGCTCGTGCGCCTGCGCATCGGCTTCGTCACCGGCCCCGGCGGCGCCATGAAACTCCTCCGCCCGCTTTTCCAGTGCGGCCTCGGCGGCAAACTCGGCAATGGCCGCCAATGGATGAGCTGGATCCATGTGGACGATGTCGCCGGCATGATTCTTTGGTCCCTGAAAAACGAATCCGTCACCGGCCCGCTCAACGCCGTCTCGCCCGAACCGGTGCGAAACGCGCTCTTCACCCGCGAGGTCGCCCGCGCCTTCCACCGCGTCGCCGTCCTGCCCGCCCCCGCCTTCGCCCTGCGCCTCGCCCTCGGCGAATTGTCGCACCTGCTTTTGGACAACTCCCGCGTCCGCCCCGCGAAGGCCATCGCCCTCGACTACCGCTACCTCCAGCCCTCGCTCGCGAAGGGTCTCCGCAGAAGCCGCCCCTGATTTTTTTCCGCCTCCCCGTCGAAATCGTTGCTTGACGCCCCAAGCGATTTTCACAATCTCGCCATTCTCCGAACCCCCTCCCCCGCTCGAATCCACATGTCCCAAAAAATCTCCTACCCCTCCGGCTTCCGCGCCCGCCGCGGCCTCAACTGGGGCGCCATCGGCTTCATGTATGCCTCGTATTACATGTGCCGATACAACTTCCGCTTCGCCGGCCCAGGCATGAACGCCGAATTCGGTTTCGACAAAACCGACCTTGCGAACATCTGGGTGATCTGGTCGCTCGCCTACGGCACCGGCCAACTCGTCAACGGCCTCTTCACCGACCGCATCGGCGGCAAGTGGTCCATGCTCATCGGCGCCATCGGCACCATCGCGTGCAATTTGATCTTCGGCTTCTCCTCCTTCATCGGGACGCTCTCCACCTTCGCCCTCATCGCCCTCCTCAACGGCTGGTTCCAATCCTTCGGCGCCCCCGGCATGGTCAAAATCAACGCCGCCTGGTTCAACCGCACCGAGCGCGGCACCTTCGCCGGCATCTTCGGCATCATGATCCAGCTCGGCCAATTCACGATCAACACCCTCGCCCCCTTCCTCCTCGCGGGCTTCGCCATCACCCTCTGGTCCGTGGCCACCTGGGTCGTCGAGCCGGGCACCTGGCGCGTCCTCTTCATCATCCCTCCGGTCATCACAGCCCTCGCCGCCGTCGCCATGTTTTTCGCCGTGAAGGAGGAGCCCGCCGCCGCCGGCTACCCCGACTGCGTGCACGACGAAATCGACAACACGGCTGGCACCAAGGTGACCCTCAAGGAATCCTTCACCACCATCTTCACCCACCCCCTCGTGTGGTTCTACGCCGCCGCCTACGCCTGCACCGGCGCCGTCCGCCACAGCTCCGACCAGCTCTCCGTCATGTTCTTCACCGAACAGCTCGGCATCGACATCAAAGCCAAGCCCCTCTCCGTCCTCATCACCCTCAATCTCATGACCGCCGCCGCCATCGTCGGCTCCATCGCCTCCGGCTGGGTCTCCGACAAATTCTTCAAAGGCCAGCGCTCCCCCGTCGCCAAATTCCTCTACTTCCTCGAGGCCGCCGTCCTCGCCTGCGCCGCCGCCGTCATGTTCACCGGCCTCATCCAGCCCGGCCTCCTCGGCGTCGTCCTCGGCGGCACCTTCCTCGTCCTCACCTCCCTCACCGTGAACTCCACCCACTCCATCGTCGGCGCCGCCGCCCCCATGGACATCGGCGGCAAAAAAATGGCCGGCTTCGCCGCGGGCGTCATCGACTCCTTCCAATACTACGGCTCCGCCATCTGCCTGTTCATCACCGGCCTCGTCCTCGCCAAATTCGGCTGGGCCGGCTGGTATCCCGTCATGATCGGCTTCGCACTCCTCGGCGGAATCTCGATGATCCTCCTCGGCAAAAAACAAAAACGCCTCGCCGCCGCCAAGGCCGCCTGATTTTTCCTCCATGAAAACCCCGCGCCTCCTTGTCCTTCTCGCCCTCCTCGCCGCGCTCCCCGCCGCCCGCGCGCAGACCCCCGTCACCCTCGAAGGCTCGAACACCTTCGGCAAGGACCTCGGCCCCGCCCTCGCCGCCGCCTTCGAATCCAAAAACCCCGGCGTCTCCATCCAAATCCAAACCCCCGGCTCCGGCGCGGGCCTCGACGCCCTCATCGACGGACGCACCCTCGTCGCCCCAACCTCCCGCGCCGCCAACGAAGACGAACTCCGCCGCGCCCGCGCCGCCGGCATCAAGCTCCGCCCCCACTCCATCGGCAGCTACGGCGTCGCCGTCCTCGTCAACGATCAAAACCCCCTCCGCTCCCTCCGCCCCTCCGAAATCCTCGGCATCTTCACCGGCGACATCACCAACTGGAAATCCCTCGGCGGCCCCGACGCCCCCATCCAAGTCGTCATCCACGACGACTCCACCGGCAGCGCCCTCGGCTTCCGCGAACTCGCCATGCGTGAGCGCCCCTACGCCAAATCCGCCACCGCCCTCCCCACCGACGAAGCCATCCTCGCCGCCGTCGCCGCCGATCCCCACGCCATCGGCTACGCCGGCATCGGCCTCCAAAAACCCGGCTCCCGCCCCCTGCTCGTCAACGGCATCCCCGCCAACCGCGACGCCATCCTCGAAGGCCTCTACCCCTACGCCCGCACCCTCTTCCTCTACACCAACCCCAAAACAGAAACCCGCGAGGTCAAAAATTTCATCCGCTTCATCCAATCCCGCGACGGCCAGCGCCTCCTCGCCCCCCTCGGCTTCGTCCCCCGCATCCACATCCCCTTCGAACGCGAAGGCCTCGCCCTCTAAAAAAAAATTTTCCTCCGTGTCCTCCGGGACCTCTGTGGTTAAATCCCCGTTCCGTTTCACACCACATTCATGACACCCGACTCCAAAATCTTCGTCGCCGGCCATCGCGGCATGGTCGGCAGCGCCGTCGTCCGCGCGCTTCAAAACCAAGGCCACACCAACCTCCTCCTCCGCACCCGCCAGGAAGTCGACCTCCTCGACCGCCACGCCGTCCGCGCCTTCTTCGAAAAAGAACGCCCCGAATTCGTCATCGACGCCGCCGCCCGCGTCGGGGGCATCATCGCCAACTCCGAGAAACCCGTCGAATTCCTCCTCGAGAACCTCACCATCCAGAACAATGTCATCCAGGCCGCCGCCGACTTCGGCTGCGCCAAGCTCCTCTTCCTCGGCAGCTCCTGCATCTACCCCAAGATGGCCCCCCAACCCATCCCCGAATCCGCCCTCCTCACCGGCCCGCTCGAGCCGACCAACGACGCCTACGCCATCGCCAAGATCGCCGGCATCAAGCTCTGCCAGGCCTACGCCCGCCAGTATGGAAAAAACTTCCTCTCCGGCATGCCCACCAATCTCTACGGCCCCTTCGACAACTTCGACCTCCACACCTCCCATGTCCTCCCCGCGCTGATCCGCAAGGTCCACGAAGCCAAAAAAACCGCCGCCCGCGAAGTCGTCGTCTGGGGCACCGGCACCCCCCGCCGCGAATTCCTCCACGCCGACGACCTCGCCGAAGCCTGCGTCTTCCTTTTGAAAACCTACGACTCCCCCGACCTCATCAACATTGGCTTCGGCGACGATGTCACCATCCGCGAACTCGCCGAAACCGTCTGCGAAGTCGTCGGCTTCGACGGCCAACTCGTCTTCGACACCTCGAAACCCGACGGCACCCCCCGCAAGCTCATGGACAGCTCCCGCCTCTTCAATCTCGGCTGGAAACCCCGCATCCCCCTCCGCGCCGGCATCGCCGACGCCTACGCCTGGTTCCTCGCCAATCGCGCCTGACGAGTCCTCAAACCCGCGTAGCGGAATTTCGAAGAAATTTCGACCGCCAGCGGCTTGGCCACCCAGCCACCCGCCCTCTCGAAATTCGTTCCGAATTCCGCCACGCCCTTCTGCCCCGTAGCGGAATTTTGAAAAAAATTTTCGACCTCCAGCGGCTCCGCTACCCCTGTCGACACCGCCCTATCGAAATTCATTCTGAATTCCGCTACTTCCCCGCCGCCTCGAACGCCATCCAGAAACTCTCCCAAAACTTCTCCCGTTTCGGATCCAGCGATGGATACCCCGCGACGATCGACCCGCAGAACCGATACTCCTCCCACCTCTCCACCAATCCCGCCCGCTCCGGATTCCTCAGCACATATCCCGCTGCATTTTCAAACGCCCCGCGCTCCCTCTCTTTCTCCCTCAGCACATGATCGTGCGCCTGCCGTTGCAACGAAAACCCCTCAGGCAGCAACTCCCCGAAACACCTTCTCAGCATCCGCACCCCGACCCGCTGATCCGATTCCTCCCCCAATCCCGCCAACAAAAAATGGGCATGATCCGGCATCAGGCAATAGACCGGACACGCCTGAAAATACCGGGCGCACACATGCACCAACACCTCCCGCAACCCCGCATGAAACGGCGCATCCAGCCACCCCGTCGCCCGCTTTTCCATGGCCATCGTCCAATGCACGATCGCCCGCCCGCGATAAAACTCCGCTTCCAGCCGGGGCAACCGCTCACGCCGAATCATCCTTCAGCGCGTAGCGGAATTTTGAAAAAATTTCGATGGCAAAAACCTCCCTCTTCGCAACCGCCCTCTCGAAATTCGTTCCGAATTCCGCCACGCCCGTCCAACCCGTAGCGGAATTTCGAAGAATTTTCGCCTCGAAAAGTCCGCCCCGGCGTAGCGCCCCGCGCCCTCACTCGAGGAAATGCACACGGCCGCT
The DNA here is from genome assembly GCA_964628505.1 of uncultured Chthoniobacter sp. GTDB lineage: Bacteria > Verrucomicrobiota > Verrucomicrobiia > Chthoniobacterales > Terrimicrobiaceae > UBA967. The sequence goes on along the minus strand of CAZVPK010000041.1, from coordinate 5,097 downwards.
GGCCAGATCCTGCACGCCTCCCACGATGCGGATCGCGCCGCTCTCCGCCAATTCCTTCAGAATCGGACTTTGCTCCGTGAGCCGGTTCATTTGCAGCCGCACATTCTTCTCGATGCACTTGTCGACGAAGGCCGGATTTCTCGAGGAGGTGTCCCCCTCCTTCGCCACCGCCGAGGCCGCCGCCACCGCCGGCTCGATCTGGTCCAGCACACCCGTCAGGTGCCCCATTTCCACGCCGTTGATCGCCCCGATCACCGCTCCGCAGCCCGCATGGCCGATCACGGCGATCAACTTCGCCCCCGCCGCCTTCGTGGCGAATTCCAGGCTGCCGAGCACATCGTCGTCCACGATGTTTCCCGCCAGCCGGGCATTGAAAATATCCCCGAGACCCTGGTCGAAGACCAACTCCGACGAGGTCCGCGAGTCGATGCAACTCACCACCGCCGCGAAGGGCTGCTGACCCCCGCTCGTGGCCTTCGCCTCCGAGAGCAGGTCCCGGCGCTTGGTCACCCCGCCGAGGAATCTTTCATTGCCCGCCTTCAGTTCCGCAAACGCCTCGTCGGGCGTGGCGGGTTTCGCCGAAGCCGCGGCCCAGGCGCTGGACACCGCGGCACAGGCCGCGAGGAGGATCACTGTTGGTTTTATCATGGTCGTTTTCATTGGTTTTGGTTTCTGGTTTTTGCGGCCGGTCCGGTCCCGCGTCTCACGAGGCGATCCAGCGCGCGAAAGAGAAGTAGAGCGGGATTCCCACCACCACATTGAAGGGGAAGGTCACCGCCAGCGACGAGGTGAGGTAGATCGCCGGGCTCGCCGTGGGCAGCGCCACCCGCACCGCCGCCGGAGCCGCGATGTAGCTCGCGCTCGCCGCCAGGGTCCCCAGCACCGTCGCCCCGCCCACACCCATGCCGCTCAAATGCCCGAGCCAAACTCCCAGCAACCCGTGCGCGAACGGCATCACGATGCCGAACGCCACCAACCGCCAACCCGTATGTCTCAAATCCGACAGCCGCCGCCCCGTCACCAGGCCGACCTCCAGCAAAAACAGCGTCAGCACCCCCCGGAACGGATCCTCGAACAGCGGAGCCACCTGCGCCGTCCCCTCCTTGCCCGCCAGCAGGCCGATGCCCAGCCCTCCGACAAGCAGCACGATCGACTTGCTCGTGAGCAACTCCCGGATCACCGCCCCGGCTCCGCCGCCGCCCGCATCGAGGGACTTTTTCCCCACCAGGAAAATCGCCAGAATGATCGCCGGCACCTCCATCACCGCCAGCAACGCCGCCACATACGGCTCGTAGTCCACTTTCGCGAATTGCAAAAACGCCAGCGCCTCGCCGAAGGTCACCGCACTCACCGAGCCGTAGTGCGCCGCCATCGCCGCCGAGTTCACGCCGTCCAACCGGCAGCACTTCCGCAAAATCGCATAGCTCCACAACGGAATCGCCAGGCTCAGCGCCAGCGCCGCCGCCAGCGGCTTCCAGAACTCCCCGAAGGTCACCCCGTCGAGCTTCGCCCCGCCCTTCAGCCCGATCGCGAAGAGCAGGTAGATCGTCATCGCCGTGTAGATCTCCGGCGGGATTTTCAGATCGCTTTTCACCAGGCTGGCGGCCACTCCCAGCAGGAAGGCCAGCACCATCGGGCTCAGCAGGCTCATCACGAGCGCGTTCATTGTGTCCATCGTTTTCGGGTGTCTTGAGTTTTCCGGTTTTTGTGGTAGATTGAGTCACGACAAATAATGCATGACACAAATGTCATGTATTTCAAGTCGCATGAAACCGTCAAGCCCCTTGTGAAAAAAAATCCGAAAAAAATTTCCGCCCCCGCCGCCGAGGCGCCGGGCTTCACCTATTTGACGAACCACACCCACGCCCTCGTGGCGCTCGACGCCTCGCCGGACACGCGGGTGCGCGACCTCGCCGACTCCATCGGCATCACCGAGCGCGCCGTCCAGCGCATCCTCGCCGACCTCGAGGCCGCGGGCGTGCTGGTCCGCGAGCGCGTCGGCCGGCGCAACCACTACCGCATCGCCCGCAAAAGCCGCCTCCGCCACCCGCTGGAGGAGCACTGCACCGTCGGCGGCCTTCTCGACTGGGTCGCCTCCCTCAAAAAACGCAAGTGACCCGCGCCGTAGCGGAATTTCGAAGAAATTTCGACCGCCAGCGGCTTCGCCACCACACCCCCGCCCCTTCGAAATTTTTTCAAAATTCCGCTACGCCACAAACACCCACGCCATCCCCGCGGCCTTCGCGGCCTCGATCCCCGTCGGGCTGTCCTCGAAAACCACACACTCCCCCGGCGCGACACCCAACCGCTCCGCGGCCAGCAAAAAGGGATCCGGATGCGGCTTGCCGCGCTCGTAATCCTCCGCGCACACCACCGCGCCGAACCATTCCAAAATTCCCAACGCCTCGAGCGTGGCCACCACCAATTCCCTGTGGCCTCCCGAAGCCACGGCCATCGGAGCGATCCCCCGCCGCGAGCGCGCGAACTCCACCACCGGTCCCATCGGCTCCACTTCGGGAATGAGCGAAAGATAAACCTCCTCCTTGCGCCGCACCACCGCATCCACCTCCATCGACAGACCGAACCGTTCGTTGAGCGCCTCGACGATATGGGCCGTCGGCCGACCGCCCCACTGATAAAAAAGCTCCTCGGGATAAGTGCCCCCGAAATCCTCCATCGCCCGCGACCACGCCCGATAATGCAGCGGCATGTTGTCCGCCAGCGTCCCGTCGCAATCAAAAATATACCCACCGAATTCGCCCTCTGGAATTTCCAGTTTCAAGACGCCACTCCAGCACACATCCGCCACCAACTCCAGCACGGGACAAGCCAA
>CAZVPK010000041.1:0-2164 GCA_964628505.1 uncultured Chthoniobacter sp. | reverse complement strand
AGCGCCTGATTTTTACAAACCGTGCCACCAGGAGGGACCTGCTTGTCAGGTCCGCTTCCACTCTCGCAATCTCACCGACCCGGCTCCGACAAGCGGAGCCCTCCTGATCGCCCTGCTCGTGATGTGGAACGCCAGCGCCTGATTTTTACAAACCGTGCCACCAGGAGGGACCTGCTTGTCAGGTCCGCATCCACTTTCGCGAACTCACCGACCCGCCTACTTCAGCGACTTGATGTAAGCCACCAACTGATCCACCTGCCCGGCCTCGAGGTGCGCGAACGATGGCATTGCGGCCGGATACCCTTTCACGATTTGCTCCTGGGGATTCAAGATCGAGGCCCGCAGGTAGGCATCGTTGCGGACGACTCGGGTGCCGTCCGCCAAGATCACTGTCTGACCGAAAATCCCGTTCAGGCTCGGCCCGAGCTGCGACGAGCCGCCCTGGTGGCACGTCGCGCAGGTCTGGCTCACGAACAACTTCGCCCCCGCCCGCACATTCGGATCGATCACCGGTTCCGCCATCGCCGCTCCGCCCGAAGCGGTTTTCACCGGCGCGGGCGCGCGGTCCTCTGGCCACGCGATCATCACCGCGATCAAAATCCCCGCCAGAATCAACGAACCGAAGAGCGACACGAGCCAGTTCGGATTGTGGTTCCGCGAATTCAGCAGGTATTTTCCATACATCAGCGTCACCACCAGCACGGCGAGAATCGGAACATTCCAGTCCGCGCTCGTGAGCTGGGGAAAATGGGCGCTCAGCATCGTGAAGAGCACCGGGTAGGTCATGTAGTGGTTGTGCAGCGAACGCGTCTTCGCGGCCTTGCCGTAGTCCGGATTGTGCGGCTCGCCGGACTCCAGCGAGGCCATGTATTTTTTCTGGTTCCGGATGATGTGGAAAAACACATTCGCCGACATGAAGGTTCCCATCATCGCGCCGATCTGGAGATAGACCGTGCGGCCGTTGAAGAACTGGTTGAAAAACCACGCCGCGCCGAGCAGCAACACCAGCGAGACCGGAATCGCCACCATCGGATGGTTCTTGAGTTTCGAGCGCCAGAGCGAATCGTAGACCAACCATCCGATCACGATTCCGCCCACGCTCATCGCAATCGCCATCCCGCCACTGATCGAGGTTTTCGTGGCATCCAGCAGCGCCGTGCCGCCATGGATGTAGAACACCGAGACCAGCAGCACCGCCCCGGAAATCCAGGTCGTGTAGGATTGCCACATGAACCAATGCAGCGGCACCGGAATCGCCTTGGGATCCAGGATGCGCTTTTGCAAATGGAACACCCCGCCGCCGTGCAGCATGTCGAGATAGCCCAGCACCGGATTTTCCCTCCCCTCGCCCGCCTCGTTGGATTTCGGGGGGAGGAGGTTGATCTCCATCCAGGTGAAAAGGAGGGAATTTCCGATCCACATGATCGCCGCCAGCACATGCACAAACCGTGCGGCAACGCTGATCCAGCCTGCGATTTCGGACTCCATGGGGCCCGCCGAGCAAATCACCAAGCCCGACTGCGGGAAACAAAAAACATTCGCGCCCCGCTTGCCGCGCCGCTCAGCCCACCCAGTCGAACACCATCACCTGCTCCACATCGGGGTGCAGGCTCAAGTGGACCGGACACCCCCGCGCCGCGCTCTCCAGCAACTCGCGCTTCGCGTGCGAAGCCGGCAGGGGAATCGTAAAAACCACCGTCAACCTCGCAATGCGCCTCGGCGGTTGCGCGCTCATTTCCTTGCGCACCTTCACCGTCGTCGCGCCGAGATCGATTCCATGCCGCCGCGCCACGATGCCCATGATGGTGAGCATGCAGGTCCCCAGCGACGTCGCCGCCAGATCGGTCGGCGAAAACGACTCTCCCCGGCCCTCGTTGTCCACCGGCGCATCGGTCGACAGCACCGCCCCCGAAGGCCCGTGAACCGCCTCGCACCGCAAGTCCCCCTTGTAAGTGATCGAAATTTCCACCATGCCCGCAACCCTACCCGAAATGGCGTGATCCTGTCGCGCGGAGATTCCATGCTGGCACTGTGAACCTGCCCGCCTTTTCCTTTTCCCACAGGGCCCGCGCCGTTCCCTACGATCCGCCACGCCTCGAACGCCTGTCTGCCGCCGCGTTGCCGCACTGCCTCTCGATCGCGAAAAAACACAACGCCGAACTCG
>CAZVPK010000040.1:0-16354 GCA_964628505.1 uncultured Chthoniobacter sp. | reverse complement strand
GGTCCGGTGCGGCCCGCGCAAACACACCGGTGCGGCTCTGACAAGCAGAGCCCTCCTGGGCAAACCGCGAGGAGGGGCGCGCTCCCCGGGGACCGAAGCAAAGGCGGCTTCGCCGCAAAAATCGGACGCCATGGCGGTCATCCGATCCATGGGTTTTGCGACAGGCGCTGACGCGCCGGGTGCGGGGGACGGATGGCGATTCCGGTGGTCTCGAGGGCCTGACGCACGCCGCGGGCAATCGCGGAGGCGGCGGGGTTGTCGCCGTGCACGCACAGGGTGTCGGGCCGATCCGGTCCCAGGGCGAGTTCGATGGCTTGCCGCCCGGCCGCAAGAGGATCGATGATCACGGCCCCCGGTTCGGAACGCGGCGCGAGGCGTCCGTCCTCCAGAAGGCGCCGGTCGCTGAAACCCTCCTTCAAAAAAGCGATGCCGCGGGTTCGGGCCGCTGCCTCGAGAGCGGATTCCGCGGGGCCGACAAGCGCGAGATCCGGGTCGAAGGCGAGCAGCGCGTCGCAGGTTTCATCGGCGATCCAACGACTGTGCGCGGCCATGTGGTAGAGGGCGCCGTGCAGCTTGAGATGCGACAACCGCCCGCCGCCGGCCCGGGCGACCTGCGCGGCGAGGAAATCCATTTGCCCCGAGACCAGCGCGCGATATCCGTCGCGGGGGAGATCGACAGGCCTCCGCCCGAAATTCGACCTGTCCTCGAATCCGGGATGGGCCCCGATCGCGAGCCCGTGTTCCAGTGCCAGCCCGATGGTTGCCTGAATCCCGGCGGGAGTCCCCGCGTGCGCGCCGCAAGAGATGTTGGCGGAGGTGATCCACGGCGCGATTTCCTCCTCGCCGGGGATTCCTTCGCCGAGGTCGCAATTCAAGTCGATCGAGGTCATGGCTTGTCGAATTTCATTTGCAGGGCGGCCCCGAGCATCCGACGTCCGGCCATCGCGTCGAGTCGCAGGGCCTCGGCGTCCTCGAGGGCGATCCGCTCGAACCGCACGACACCCCCCGGAGCGAGGTCGGCCAGAAGGGGAAGGTCGATCCAGGCGACGCAAGCCGCCTGCACGTAGCCGCCGATCGTCTGTCTGTCGGGGCCCAGAATGATCGGGCAGCCGTCGGGCGGAATCTGGATGGAGCCGGTCGCGACCGGGGTGGATACCATGGAGGCGCCGGTGTTTGTGGAGCCGATGGACTCGACCATCCGCCATCCCATGCGGCTGCACACGGGGGAGACATGGAATTCCCGTTCGATGAGCCGCCAGAAGGGTGGAGGTTCGCCATCCGGCGCATCGGGGCCCGCGACCACCCTGAGGGTGACCGGTCGGGATGTCGCCGTGCGCGGCCTTGCCACGCTCCATGGCGGGTTGACGGGAGGCATCCGTTTCGGCGCTCGGAGCGGCAGGATGTCGCCTTCGACCAGATCGCGGCCGAAAAGGCCGCCGAAGCCGGCGGAGGGATCCTTGGCGGCACTGCCCAAAACCAGCGGAACATCAAGCCCTCCGCAAACAGCCAGGCATCCCCGCCCCGAGTGCGAAAAGTCGGCCACGGCCCCGGCGGCCATTCCCACGGGGCGGGCGTGCGCGGAGGGAAGCGCGTTGGAGGCGATCACGCACGCGCCGCCGAAACGCACCACCGGCCCACGCTGCATCCATTCGATGCCCGCGGAGTCCCCGGTGTTGCCGACCGCAAGCTGCATGGCATGCCACTCCGCGGGATCGAGCGGACCGGCCGGCGAGACCCCCTGGTCGAAAAAACCCTGGCGTCCCCGATCCCTCACCGCGGTTCCCGGCCAAGCCCGCAGAATCTCGAGAAAACCCCCCGGCGTTTTTGCGAGGGGGGAGGAAATCGGTGCCGGATCCCCGGCCGCGACTCCCGAATCCCCGGCTCTTCGAAACCTCACCTGGTCGCCGACCTGAAGCAACGAGGGCGGCGAGGCGAACGGATCGAAGAGAACGGCGGGCGTCCGTCCGATCACATGCCAACCCCCCGGGCTGGAGCGGGGATAGATGCCGGTGTGAGCGCCTCCGATCGCGACGCCGCCGGCGGGGACACGCGTTCTGGGCGTGCCGCGCCGCGGGGTGTGGAGCGCGGGATCCAGGCCTTCGAGATAGGGAAAGCCCGGCGCGAAGCCGATGGCGGAAACCGTGTAGAGCGGCGCCGTGTGGCGCTCGACGAGTTCCGCCCGATCCATGCCGTGGAGCGTCGCGAGTTCCTCGAGATCGATTCCGTTGTAGTCGACGGGAATCTCCACGGTTTTGCCCGCGGGGGCCTCCGCCGCGGCGCGCGGGTCGGCGAGGACTCGCTCGACGGCCTCGCGGATGGCGGCCCCGCTCGCTTCGGGATCGAAAAACACGCCGATCGCGGCGGGGGCGGCGACGACGGACAGGATGCCCGGAATGCCCGCTTCGCGCACCAGGCGAGCGGCCGCGGCGGGGCGCAGGGGCGGGGAGTCGAATCCGACCAGCCGCCAGGCGGTGTCTCCAATCGGCGAGAAATCCATCGTTCCGACGATGGAGTCGAAGCTCCGCCGTGGCAAGGACCGGAGGGGTTGGATTTCGCCGTGGCCTCCCGTGCCTGGACGGGGTCAGGCCCCGAGAAGAAGGCGGGCGGGATTTTCGATGCAGTCCTTGACGCGGATGAGGAAGCTGACGGCCTCCTTGCCGTCCACGACGCGGTGGTCGTAGCTGAGGGCGAGATACATCATCGGGCGGGCGACGATCTGGCCGTTCGCGACGACGGGGCGTTCCTGGATTTTGTGCATGCCGAGGATGCCGCTTTGGGGCGGGTTGAGGATCGGGGTGCTCAGGAGGGAGCCGTAGACGCCGCCGTTGCTGATCGTGAAGACGCCGCCGCTGAGGTCGTCGAGGGAAATCTTGCCTTCGCGGGCCTTGGTGGCGAAGGCGGCGAGGCGGGTCTCGATGTCGGCGAAGGACATTTTTTCGCAGTCGCGCAGGACGGGGACGACGAGGCCCTTCTCGGTGCCGACGGCCACGCCGATGTCGAAGGCGTTGTTGAGGACGAGGTCGTCGCCGTCGATGCGGGAATTGATGGCGGGCACGGCCTGGAGGGCGTCCACGACGGCCTTCACGAAGAAGCTCATGAAGCCGAGCTTGACGCCGTGTTTTTTGGAGAAGTCCTCCTGGAGTTCCTTGCGCAGGGACATGACGGAGGACATGTCGCATTCGTTGAAGGTGGTGAGGATGGCGGCGGTGTGCTGGGCCTTGACGAGCTGCGCGGCGATCTTCTTGCGCAGGGGAGTCATTTTTTTCCGGACGGCGCGGGAGTCGGTGGAAACGGCCGCGGGCGCGGGCGCGGGAGCCGGAGGTTCGGGAGCGGCGGCTTTGGCGGGAGAGGGGGCGGGAGCGGGTTTTGGAGGTTCGGGCGCGGGGGCGGAAGGCGCCGGAGCCGCTTGGGGAGCGGGTGCCGGGGCGGCGGAGGTGTCGATCTCGGCGACGACCTGGCCGATTTTGACCTCGTCGCCTTCGTTGACCCTGGTGTGGAGAACGCCCGCCTCGGGGGCGTTGACCTCTTGGGAGACCTTGTCGGTCTCGAGCGTGTAGAGGAGTTCGTCGCGGCCGACGTGCTCGCCGTTTTTCCTGTGCCAGATGGAGAGGACTCCGGAGGTGATGGATTCGCCGACGGACGGGACTTTGACTTCGGTTTTCATGCAGGGCGGTGGGTGTGGGTCAGACGGTGAAGGCCGCGGCGAGGAGCGCGGATTGTTGTTCCTTGTGTTTGCCGTAGGAGCCGACGGCGGGGCTGGCGCTTTCGACGCGGCCGGCGTAGCCGATGAGCGAGCCGACGAGGCCGGCGATGCGGGGGGCGAGGAAGTGCCAGGCGCCCTGGTTCTCGGGTTCCTCCTGGCACCAGACGAAGCGGCGCACGCCGGTGTAGCGGGAGACGACGGCCTTCAGGCGCTCGTCGTGGAGGGGGTAGAGTTGCTCGATGCGAAGGAGGGCGGTGGTTTTTTCCAGACCGGCCCCGGCGCGGGCGCGGACGAGGTCGAAGTAGATTTTCCCGGAGCAGAAGACGATGCGATCGACGGCAGAGGGATCGGCGATGGCGGGGTCGTCGAGGATTTCCTCGAAGCGGGCGTTGGTGAAATCGCCGGCGCGCGAGACGGAGTCCTCGGAGCGGAGGAGGCTCTTGGGCGTCATGATGACGAGCGGCTTGCGGTAGGCGCGGTGGATTTGGCGGCGGAGGACGTGGAAATACTGGGCCGGCGTGGTGGGATTGACGACCTGCATGTTTTCCTGGGCGCAGAGCTGGAGGAAGCGCTCGAGGCGGGCGCTGGAGTGCTCGGGGCCCTGGCCTTCGTAGCCGTGGGGGAGGAGCATGACAATGGAGCTGGGGCGGCGCCATTTGGCTTCGGCGGAGGCGATGAACTGGTCGATGATGATCTGGGCGCCGTTCGAGAAATCGCCGAACTGGGCCTCCCAGATGCAAAGCATCGAGGGGTAGTCCATCGAGTAGCCGTAGTCGAAACCGAGGACCGCGTATTCGGAGAGCGGGCTGTTGTAGATGCAGAAGCTCTCCTGCTTGGGGGAAATGTGCTTGAGGGGGATGTAGGGTTCGCGGGTGAGTTCGTCGTAGAGGACGGCGTTGCGGTGGGAGAAGGTGCCGCGGCGGCTGTCCTGGCCGGAGAGGCGCACGGGGGTTCCCTCGACGAGGAGGGATCCGAACGCGAGCGCCTCGGCGAAGCCCCAGTCGTAGGGTCCGCCGTCCTTCCAGACCTGGAGGCGGCGGTCGATCACGGTGCGCTGGATTTTTTGGACCAGGTGGAAGCCCTCGGGGACGGTGGTGATGGCTTTGACGATGCGGTCGAGCTTGGATTTGCTGATGGCGGTGTTGACCGGTTCGTGGGAGTAGGGGGCCTGGTAAATGGCGGTGGAGCCGCGGTAGGCGCTTTTTTTCTTGAGGGAGGCGATCTCCTTCGCGGCGCCGGCGAGTTCCTTCTCGAGCCTGGCGATGCAGGCGGCGCGGAGGGCTTCGGCCTCGGCGGGCGGAACGGTGCCGAGCGCGGCGAGTTCGGCGGCGAAGCGGGCGCCCGGGAGGGGGTGTTTCTTGATGACGTTGTAGATGTCGGGCTGGGTGAACGAGGGTTCGTCGGTCTCGTTGTGGCCGTGGCGGCGGTAGCCGTAGATGTCGATCACGACGTCGCGGCCGAACGTCTGGCGGAAATCGAAGGCGATGCGGGCGACCTCGAGGACGGTGAGGGGATCCTCGCCGTTCACATGGAGGATCGGGGCGTCGACGATTTTCGCGATGTCGGTGCAGTAGGCCGAGGAGCGGGCGTCCACGGGGAGGGTGGTGAAGCCGATCTGGTTGTTGACGACGATGTGGATGGTCCCGCCGGTCTTGTAGCCCGGGAGTTGCGACATGTTGAAGGTCTCGGCGACGATGCCCTGGCCGATGAAGGCGGCGTCGCCGTGGATGAGGAGGGGAACGACCGCCTTGCGGTGCTCGGTGTCGTCCAGAATGCGCTGGCGGGCGCGGGCCTTGCCCTGCACGACGGGATCGACGGCCTCGAGGTGGCTGGGATTCGCCGCCAGGCGGATCTCGACGCTGTGGCCGCCGGGGAGTTCGATCGTGTTTTGGAAACCGAGGTGGTATTTGACGTCGCCGTTCTCGCCGCCGCCGAACTTGTCGGGGTTGAAGAAGTCCTGGAACTCCCCGAAAATCACGCTGGCGGGCTTTTGGACGAAATTGGAGAGGACGTTGAGGCGGCCGCGGTGGGCCATGCCCATCACGATTTCCTTCACGCCCGCGGCGGGGCAGGAGTCGAGGATGGTTTTGAGGGCCACCATCAACGATTCGCCGCCCTCGAGGGAAAACCGTTTTTGGCCGACGTATTTGGCGTGGATGAAGGATTCGAACGTCTCGGCCTGGTAGAGGGTCTCGAGGACGCGGCGGTGGAGCGAGGGGTCGTTGCGGTCCGCGGCCGGCAGGCCCTCGAGGCGGTCCACCACCCATTCGCGGACCACGGGGTCCTGGATGTGCTCGAACTCCGCGCCGAGCGTGCCGCAATAGGTTCGCCGGAGTTCCTCGATCATTTGGCGGAGGGGCATCGCGGCCCCCTTGCGGAAGTAGCGGGAGGAAACCGTCTCGTCCAAATCGGACGGGGCGAGGCCGAATTGGGAAAGTTCGAGTTGGGGATTCGACGGGGGCTCGGGCGAGAGGGGGTCGAGGTGGGCGGCCGTGTGGCCGAGGGTGCGGTAGGCGTCGACGAGGTCGTCCACGCGGGCCTGGAGCGGAGAGGCCGCGGCGGAGGATTCCCTTTGCTCGATGTCGCCCGAGCGTCCCAATCCAAGCTCGAAGCCCTCGAAAAACGCGGCCCAATCGGAGGAAACCGAGTGCCGGTCGGCCAGCCAGCATCGGTGGAGTTCGTCGATCAGCGCCTCGTTCGCACGGGCGGGGACAGAGATGTTCATTCGTGGATTCGTGGGATCGGCCGAGGATATATTCCAAAAAGGAACGCCGTGGAGGTGGAGACTAGTCGAAGCTCCGGCGAGATCAAGGAGGGAAAAAACCTCCCGAAAACGATCCAAGGACGGTGTTCAACACGCTACGAGCCGCCGGCCCGCTTACGGGAAATCGCACAACAAAAAAGCGACGATCGGCGGAAAAGACTTGTTCGATCGGGAGGGGTCGGGAGTCCGGGGATCCGGGGGGGGCTATTCGCAGCGGATGGCGCGGGCGGGGGGGATGGCGGAGGCGCGGGCGGCGGGGATCCAGGCGGCCAGCAAGGCGGCGGGGAGGATCCAGAGGGGCGTGGTGGCCAGCACGTCCAGCGGATACCGCAATTCGATGCTCCATCCGAAGAAGGCCTTGTTCACGACCCACGTGAGGATCATGGCCATGGCGGCGCCGCAGAGGAGGCCGACCAGGGAGGCGAGGAGGCCGACCATGGCGGCCTCGGAGAGGATGAGGCCGCGGATTTGGCCGGGGGAGGCGCCTTGCGAGCGGAGGACGCCGATTTCGCGCTCGCGTTCGATCACCAGCGTGGCGAGGGAAAGCAAGACGCCGGCCACGGCCACGAGCACGGCGATGGCGCGGAGGACGGAGGTGACGGCGAAGGTCTGGTCGAAAATTTCCATCACGCGGCGGCGGAGGTCGGAGTTCGTGTAGATGGAAAATTCGCCGTCGCGTCCGAGTTGGTTTCGGAAATCCGAGGCGACGGCGTTGGCGTCGGCGGATCTTTCCAGGGTGATCGAGAGGGAGTGGAGACGGGGGTCGTTCCAGAAGGCGTCGAAATTCGGGCGGTGGAGCATGACGAGTCCGCTGTCGCGCGTGAAGTCGCGGATGATCCCCGCCACCTTGAAGCGGGCCGGGCCTTTCGGGGAGAGGAATTCCAGCGTGTCGCCGGGGCGGGTGCCGTGGCGCGTGGCGAAGCTTTCGGAGACCGCCGCCATGCCGGAGTGGAAGAATTTCTCATTCGCCTCGGGTCCGCCCTCGAGGAATTCGAGGTCGCCTCGGGCGCCGCCGTCGATGACGGCGACATTGGCGGAGCGGTCGCCCCACGGGACGATGATTTCGCGGAAGGTGCCGACGGTTTTCACTCGCGGATCGTTGCGGAACCAATCGATGGCTTGCGGCGGGAGGAAACTTTGGAGGCCCGCGATGTCGTTCGCGGCGGGGGCGATGAACAAGTCGGCGGCGAGGGTTTTTTCCAGCCAACGCTCCACGCTGGCCCGGAAGGAATGGATCATCACCGAGACGCTGACAGTCATGGCGGCGGCCACGGCCAGTGCGGCGATGGTGACGGCGTTGCGGTGGAGCGAGCGCGAGAGGTGTTGCGAGGCGAGGCGGACCATCCAGCCGGGGCCGTGGGCCAGGCGGGTGAAAAGGCTCGCGACGAGTGGAACAAGGAGCGAGGTGCCGGCGACGAGTGCGGCCACGGCGGCGAAACCGAGGAGGCGTCCGTTCCCCGAAAGCGCCATCCAGGACAGGGCGGTGGAAAGAATCAGGCAGGCGATTCCCCAGGGAGCCCAGCGGCGCGGGGCGGAGGCGAATTCGTCGCGGAGCGAGCCTTGGCGCAGGACGAGAGCGGGATCGCACGAGGCGGCTTCCGCGGCGGGTTTCCACGAGGCGGCGAGCGACGCGCCGAGTCCGCAGAGGAAGGCGGTGGCGATCTGGCCGGGCGTGAGCGCGAGATGCTCGATCGTCACCAGCGTGTAGAGCGAGGACACGGTTTGGCCGACCGGTTCGGAGAGGACGAAGGCGAGGGGGCCCGCGAGGGCGAGGCCGAGGAGGGTTCCGAGAAAACCGCAGGCGAGGCCTTCGCCGAGGAAGAGCGTCATGACCTCCGCGCGGGAGGCCCCGCAGGCGCGGAGGATTCCGATATCGTGGCGGCGGCGGACGACGGAGGCGGAGAGGCTGTTGTAGATGAGGTAAACGCCGACGACCATCGAGACGAGGCTGAGCGCGGTGAGATTGAGTTGGAAGGCGGCGAGCATGAGTTCCGTTTCGCCGCCGCGGCGGGCGGGCGGGACGATGACGGCATCGGGAGGAACGATGGCGCGGAGGCGTTCGACGACCGGCGAGGGATCGACGGGATTTTCCAGAAGGAGCTGGATCGAGGTGAGGCGGCCGGGGAGGCCGAAAACCTGCTGGGCCCAGCCGATGTCCATCGCGGCGAGGCGGGGGTCGGAGGAAATCGCGGCGTCGCCGTTTTTCAGGCGGAAGGCGGGCCGGAGGACGTGCGAGCGTCCGCCGGCGAGGACGCGCAGCGTTTCGGGGGCTTCGATGTCGGGAGAGATGGCGAGGGCGTCGGGTTCGCGCAGCCATTGTTCGATGTCGAGGTCGGCGCCATCGAGCGCGGACAATTCGAAAACGCGGAGGTCGGCGCCGGTGAACGGATCGATGCCGAGGATGCGGAAATACTCTCCCGGGGCGTCGGGCCGCGTGGCGATGCCCTCCACGAGGGGCGTGGCGGAGAGGACGCCTTCGGTTTTTTGGACGGCGGGAAAAATCTCCTCGGGGAGGTCGCCGCGGATTTCGAGGTGGGCGCGGCCGGCGACGAGGTCCACGGCGTTGCGGAAACTTTCGAGCGCGCCGCGATTGGCCATTTGGATCGCGAGGAAAACGGTCACGCCGAGCGCGACGCCGAGGATGTTGATCGCGGGCAGGAGCGGGTGGGCGGCCCAGTGGCGGAGCACCTGCCGCCAGAAGAGGGTCGTCAAGCGGGGGGTCATGGGAGTCGCGGTTCGCCGGGAGGCCTCTGCCTCCGCGCTTCGCTCCGGTTGCCCTCCCGGGACAAACATTTGTCTTTCCCCGGGGACGATTGCTTTGGCGCACGGGTTTTGCGGGAGCCGGATCGATGGGATTGCGAGAGTCGCCCCGGACCTGACAAGCAGGTCCCTCCCCGCGAGGCGCGGGATGGAGGCGGATTCTTTTTGGAACTCATTCCGCGCTTTTCACCGCGGCTTTTTGCAGGACCTTCTGGAGGCTGCGGATCGCGGAGGGCGCGGTGATTTTTCCGCCGTCGCGGCCGTAGACGTAGAACGAGTCCATGGCCACGTCCATTTCGGTGGTGATGCGGGAGATTTCGATGCGGACGCCCGCGCCGCTCATGGCGCGGAGGAGGTCGTAGAGGAGGCCGAGGCGGTCGGGGGTCTGGATATCGACCAGCGTGTAGATCGGATGGGAATCGTTGTCGATCGTGATGCGTGTGGGGAGGTCGAACTCCTGCGAGAGGCGGTAGGAGCGGAGGCGGTTGTCCTTGGCGAGGAGCGGCGTGAAATCGAACTCCTCGACGGTCATGGCCTCGGCGAGGCGTTTCTCGACGGCAGCCATGTCTCGCGCCGAGGGGGAGGGTTCGAAATTCGAGCCGCCGACGCGGAAGATGTCGAGGGCGAGGCTGTCGGTGCGTGTGAAAATGTCGGCGCCGAGGATGTTGAGGCGGGCGGAAACGAAGGCGCCGGCGATGCGCTCGAGCAGGCGCGGGCGGTCCCAGCCGCAGACCCAGACCTCGGTGTGGCCCTGGTCGGGCTTCGGAATCCAGCGGAAGGCGGGGGTGGTGGCGTAGTCGTCGTTGCGCGCGCGGCGAAGGAAGAATTCGCGGAAGAGGCCGAGGTGCTCGGCGATCTCGGAGGGCTCGAACATCTGGAAATACCGCTCGGGCATGAACTGGAAATGGGCGTCGCACTCGTCGGCGAAGGAGGCGTCGAGTTTTTCGCGGGCGAGTTTGCGCTGGATCTGGCGGTTGCGGCGCGTCTCCTCGAGCGCCTCGAGGCCGCCGTCGAGGTAGCGCACGGCCTTGCGGTAGAGGGACCAGACGAGGCCCTCCTTCCAGTCCGACCAGTTCTCGTCGCTGGTGCCCATGCCGTCGGCGAGGGTGAGCAGCATGAGGGCGTCGAGGTTTTTCCGGTTGGCGACGATGCGGCCGAACTCCTCGGTGGTGGCGGGATCCTCGAGGTTGCGGGTCTGCGCCATTTTCGAGAGCAGGTAGTGGGAATCGACGAGGGTGACGAGCATGCGGCGGCGCTCGGGGGCGAGTTGGAGGCGGCGGGCGACGCGGTGGGCGAGGAGCGCGCTGGCCTCCTCGTGGTGGCGGGTGTTCGCGGCCTTGCCGGTGTCGTGCAGGAGGAGCGCGAGATAAAGGATCGAGGGGTCCTCGAGCTTCTGGAAAATGCCGCGGTAGCCGTGGAGTTTCGTGGCGTCGGCGAAGAGGACGGAGTCGAGTTTTTCGATGCAGACCAGGGTGTGCTCGTCGGCGGTGTAGCGGTGGTAGAATTCGTGTTGGACGAGGCAGTCGAGCGCGCCGAACTCGGGCATGTAGCGGCCGAGGACGCCGAGGTCGTGCATGAGCCGGAGGATGCGGCCGACCTCGCCCTTGCGGGAGAGGATGGCGAGGAAGGTTTCGCGGGCGGAGACCGCGTATTGGAACGTGCGGTCGATCAGATGGAGGCGCCGGGAGACGAGATCGGCCAGCTCGGGATGGAAGTCGAGGCGGCGGACCTGCGCGTGGTGGAAGGCCCGCATGAGCCGGTAGGGGTCGTCGTTGAAGATCTCGCGGGATTCCGGCAGGAGCTGTCCGCCGCGGGCGATGAAGCGGTCGAATTTCTCGGTCTTGGGTTTCGCGCCGAGGAGGCGCATGAGGCGCGAGGGCTGGGCGGCGGGGCGGGCCTCCATTTTCCGGAGGGTGGCCTCGGTGACGAGATAGATGGTGCGCGCGTGGCTGTAGTAGTCGCGCATGAAGGCCTCGACCTTCCGGAGGATGGCCTTCTGCGGGTAGTTGAAGGCCTGCGCCACGCGGCCCTGGAGCTGGAGGGTGAGGGCGTCCGCCGAGCGGCCGTTGAGGTATTGCATCTCGGCGCGGGTGCGCAGGAGGAAGTCGTAGCTTTTCTCGAGGCGCTTGCGGTCCGAATCGCGGAGCATGCCGGCCTCGACGAGCTTGGCGGTGGTGGCGATGCCGAGCTTGAATTGGGAAATCCAGAGGAGGCTCTGGTAGTCGCGCAGGCTGCCGGTGCCGTTTTTGATGTTCGGCTCCTGCATGAAGACGCTCTGGCCGTATTTGACGCGAAGCTCGGCCTGGTTGGCGAGGCGCCAGGCGATGTATTCCCCGTCGCGTCCGCGGACGCATTCGTCGAGGAAGCGCTCCTTGAAGCGGTTGAAAATCTCTCGCTCGCCGGAGAGGAAGCGGGTCTCGAGCATGGAGGTTTTGGTGACCATGTCCTCGTTGGCCTTGCGGACCGCCTCGGAGACGGTGCGCGTGGCGTGCCCGACCTTGAAACCGATGTCCCAGAGGGCGACGAGGGTGCGGCGGATGATCTCCTCGATCTCCTTGTCGCCCGAATTTTTGTCCTGCAGGAAAAGCACGTCGATGTCGCTGAGGGGGGTGAGTTCGCGGCGGCCGTAGCCCCCGAAGGCGGCCACGCAGAGCCGGCCGTTGACGGGTTTGGTGGCGACCTCGCGGACGACGCCCTCGAAAAGTTCGCGGAGGAGGATGTCGACCATGTCCGAGCGCTGGCGGGCGATCTCGCGTCCGCCGCCGCCGGCGCGGTGCCAATCGCGGAGACGCTCCTCCTCGACGGAGCGGAATTTTTTGAAAAGCTTGAGGTCGGGGGAGGGGACTCCGCGGGCCTTGCGGGACAGTTCGAGCGCGGAGTCGCGCAGGGTTTGCGGATCCGGCGGCACGCTCATGGAACGGCGTCCTTGATCACGATCTCGACGCGGCGGTTGACGCGTTGCTCGTCGATGGTGCCGGTGGCGGGGGCGACGAGGCGGGATTTTCCGAGTCCCACGGTCGAAATCGATTCGGCGGGGATGCCCATCATGTCGATGAGCCAGATTTTGACGGACTCGGCGCGGAGGCGGCTGAGGGTGAGGTTGTAGTCGTCCGGACCGAACGAGTCGCTGTGCCCCTCGATGACGAACCTGGCGTTCGGGCTGCGCTTGAGGAGCAGGCCGAGTTTTTCCAGGCTGGAGACGGCGGCTTCCTGGAGGCGGTGGTCGTCGTATTCGAAAAGGAGATCGCCGGGCAGAAGGATGGGGGCGGTTTCCGAGGTGAGAGGACCGGTTTGGGCGAGGAGTTTGTCGAGGTCGGAGAACCCGCTTCCCGCGCCGGGGGTGTCGGGCCGCGCGCCGGCGCGCAAGGCGGGTAGGGGTTCGGCGGCCGCCGTGTCCTTCGTGACGGCGGGCAGGTCCTTGAGGAGGTCCCGCGCCAGATCGTCGTCCGCCGGAAGAAGCGCGCTCGAGGGCTTGGAGGAATCGGCCGCGGGCATCGACGGTTCGGGGAGCGCGGGCTTTTCATCGAGGATCGCCTTGTCGAGGCGGGGGGGATTTTTGAGGTCCGGCAGGGCGGAGGGTTGTTTGTCGAGGGAGATTCGCTCCTCGGGAAGGGCGATGGGGGTTAGCCGCGATTGGACGGACTCCTCGGGTTCGGGCTCCAGGAGGCGAGGGTCGATATCCACCCTCTCGAGTTGGAAGGTGCGCGGGACGATTTTTTCGTAGAACGAATCGCTCATGCGTTCGACGGGAAAATGGCGCGTCCAATTCCAAAGCAGCGCATGGAGGAGGAGCGAGGCCGCGAGGGCGGCTAGAATCCACTTCGGCCACGCGTCCCGGTGCGCGAAATGTCGTTCGTGTTGGAGGCGTCCCCGGCGGCTCATTGCGGCAAAAGGTATCGCGGGTCGCGGAAAACTCCATCAGGAAAAGGGGGGGCTCGTCCCGCCCAGACTCGGGGTTCGATTCCGCCTCCTGCCACCGGCACACCGGCCCCCGCCGCCCTCGTTCCGGGGATTCCTCCGGCCGTTTGAACAAAAAATGAAAAACCGCTCAAAAATTCATTGTGCGATTTTGCCGGGGTTGGGTAGTTTTCCACGCTTGCCTCGCCCAGACGGTTCGCCTCGAACTCCGCGGCGGGGCGGGCAAAGGGAAACGAAAGGAAACCATGGAACACAAGAAAACCCGCCTCACCGGCCCGCCACCCAAGCAGGGCCTCTACGATCCCGCCTTCGAGCATGACGCCTGCGGCGTCGGCTTCATCGTTGATATCCATGGCCGAAAATCCCACCAGATCGTCCGCGACGCGCTGACGATCCTCCTCAATCTCGACCACCGCGGCGCCGTCGGCGCCGAGCACAACACCGGCGACGGCGCGGGCATTCTCACCCAGATGCCCGACAAATTCCTCCGCCGCGCCTGCGCGGAGCAGGGCATCCAGCTTCCCGAATTCGGAAAATACGGCGCGGGCGTGGTCTTCACATCACCCGAGGAGGCCGAATCCAAGGCCGCGAAGGAAACCTTCGAAAAAATCGCCGCCGGCCAGGGCCTTTCGATCCTCGGTTGGCGCGATGTCTCCATCGACAACTCGATGCTCGGCGCCACCGCCCTCGCCAGCGAGCCGCGCATGCTCCAAGTCTTCCTCGAGCGTCCCGCGACCTCTGCGGATGTCCTCGATTTCGAGCGCCAGCTTTTCATCGTCCGCAAGAGCGCCCACCACGCCATCCGCTCCACCGGCATGGATCCCGTCTGGTATATCCCGAGCCTCTCGAGCCGCACCATGATCTACAAGGGCATGCTCATGCCCGAGCAGGTGGACAAATACTTCCTCGACCTCCAGGCCCCGGATTTCGAATCCGCCATCGGCCTCGTCCACTCGCGCTTCTCGACGAACACCTTCCCGAGCTGGGACCGCTCGCATCCCTACCGCTTCATCGCCCACAACGGCGAAATCAATACCCTCCGCGGCAATGTGAACTGGATGCACGCCCGCGAGGCCCAGCTCGCCAGCAAGGTCTTCGGCGCGGACATCAAAAAAATCCTGCCGGTCATCAACACGAACGGCTCGGACTCCGCGATGTTCGACAACTGCCTCGAGCTCCTCACCCTCGCCGGCCGCTCGCTTCCGCACGCCGTGATGATGATGATCCCCGAGCCATGGGAGCTGAACGAGAACATGCCCGACGACAAGCGCGCGTTCTACGAATACCACTCCTGCCTCATGGAGCCCTGGGACGGCCCCGCCTCCGTGGCGTTCACCGACGGCACGGTCATCGGCGCGACGCTCGACCGCAACGGCCTCCGCCCCTCGCGCTACTGGGTCACCAAGGACGGGCTTGTCATCATGGCCTCCGAAGCCGGCGTGCTGCCGATCGAACCCGAGCGCATCCAGGAAAAAGGCCGCCTCCAGCCCGGGCGCATGTTCCTGGTCGATACCAGCAAGGGCCGCATCATTTCCGACGAGGAGATCAAAAACGAAATCGTCCGCGAGCAGCCCTACAGAAAGTGGCTCGATGAAAACCACATTCTCCTCGCCGACCTGCCGCGCGCCCAAAACGAGTGGGTTCCGGACCACGACACCATCCTCCAGCGCCAGCAGGCGTTCGGCTACACCTTCGAGGACCAGCGCGTCATCCTCGGCCCGATGGCCCGCGACGGCGTCCAACCCATCGGCTCGATGGGCACCGATACCCCGCTCGCCGTCCTCTCCGACAAGCCGGTCCTTCTCTACAACTACTTCAAGCAACTCTTCGCCCAGGTCACCAACCCCCCGATCGATCCGATCCGCGAGGAGATCGTCACCGCGACGACCACCATGCTAGGCTCCGAGGGCAATCTCCTCGAGCCCACGCCCGCCAGTTGCCGCATGATCAAGCTCGACGAGCCGATCATCGACAACGCCGCCCTCGAGCAGCTTCGCAACATCGACCACCCTTCGTTCCGTTCGGTCACCATCCCGATCCTCTTCGAGGCGGGTGACGGACCCGACGGCCTCGCCGCCGCGATGGAAACCCTCTGCGCGGACACCGACAAGGCGCTGGCCGCAGGCAACAACATCATCATCCTGAGCGACCGCGGCGTGGACAAGGACCATGTGGCCATTCCCGCGCTGTTGGCGGTGGCCGGCCTCCACCACCACCTCATTCGCAACGGCACCCGCACCAAGGCGGGCATCGTCCTGGAATCCGGCGAGCCCCGCGAAGTCCACCACTTCGCCCTCCTGCTCGGCTACGGCATCAGCGCCATCAACCCCTACCTCGCCTTCGAGTCCCTCGACGACATGATCGCCCAGGGGATGCTCCCCGGCGTCGATCACAAAAAAGCCGTCAAGAATTTCATCAAGGCGGCCGTGAAAGGCGTCGTGAAAACCATGGCGAAGATGGGCATCTCGACCATCAAGAGCTACCGCGGCGCGCAAATCTTCGAAGCCGTCGGCCTCAACCGCGAGGTCGTGGACAAATACTTCTGCTGGACCCCGTCCCGCGTCGAAGGCATCGGCCTCAAGGAAATCGGCGAGGAGCTTTTCCGCCGCCATCGCCGCGCCTACCCGCCCGGCGAGGTCGTCAATCCCACGCTCGACCCCGGCGGCGACTACCAATGGCGCAGCGACGGCGAGCAGCACCTCTTCAATCCCGAGACGATCCACTCGCTCCAGAAGGCCGTCCGCACCGACGACTACGCGACCTTCAAAAAATACTCCGGCCTCGTGAACGACCAGGAGAAGCGCATGTTCACCCTGCGCGGACTCCTCCAGTTCAAAAAATCCACGCCCGTCCCTATCGACGAGGTTGAGCCCGTCGAAGCCATCGTCCGCCGTTTCAAAACCGGTGCGATGAGCTACGGCTCGATTTCCAAGGAAGCCCACGAGGCCCTCGCCATCGCGATGAACCGCCTCGGCGGAAAATCCAACACCGGCGAGGGCGGCGAGGATCCCGAGCGGTTCACCTGGTCCGAAAACGGCGACTCGATGAACTCCGCCATCAAGCAGGTCGCCTCCGGCCGCTTCGGCGTCAACGCCCACTACCTCACCAACGCCCGCGAAATCCAAATCAAGATGGCCCAGGGCGCGAAGCCCGGCGAGGGCGGCGAACTCCCGGGCACGAAAGTCTACCCGTCCATCGCGAAGACACGC
>CAZVPK010000039.1:0-16361 GCA_964628505.1 uncultured Chthoniobacter sp. | reverse complement strand
AGGCGGAGGGGAGGTCCCCGGCGGGCGCTTCGATCGTGAGCTTGCCGCCGCAGACGGGGCATTGGACGACCTGGCCGTAGAGGTCCGGAGAGATGTCAAGGTTGGCATTGCAATGGGAACAGGCGATGAGCATGGTTCGGATGGAGGTTGGGAGTGAAAGGCTTCGGGGAGAAAATCAAAAAATGATCGGGATCAGCTAGATTGATATTAATAACAAATCCCGACTCGGCAATTGGAATTTTTTTCGAGGGAAGTTTGATTCGTGGCGGGTGAACTCGTGAACTTGCGGCGAGGCCGGACGGGAATCAAGCCGCCCCGCGGCGGCGGGCCGCAGAGAGGCCGTAGAGGGCGATCACGACGAAGCAGAGAAAGGGCAGGAAAAATGACGCGCGGGTGGCCGAGAGGGCCAGCGGGCCGAGAACGAGTCCCGAGCCGTCCATCACGAGCGCCTGCAGCGGAGGCATGAGGCAGCCGCCGCCGATCGCGCAGATAAGGCCGGCGGAGCCGAGTTTCGCATCCTCGCCGAGGCCCGTGAGTGCGATGCCGTAGATGGTCGGGAACATGAGGGACATGCAGGCGGAGACCCCGACAAGGCAGTAGAGACCCGCCATGCCTTTGATGAAAATGGAGCCGAGCACGAGCAATCCTCCGCCGACGGCCAATGCGGCGAGGAGGCGGCCGGGATTGAAAAACTTCAGGAGGTAGGTGCACACGAACCGGCTGGAAACGAAGACGACCATGGCCACGATGTTCCAGCCCTGCGCGGTTTTGGCCGGGAGGCCGAGTTCGTTCACCGCGTATTGGATAATGAAGGTCCAGACCATGATCTGGACGCCGACATAGAAGGCCTGCGCGACGACGCCGCGAATGTAGTCGGGCTTGCGGAGCAGGCGGCCGAGGGAGGCGGCGAGGCTCGAGTTGCGCGCGTCGTGCGGCGTGGAATCCGGGAGACGGGCGATCGCGAAAACGATCAACGCCACAAGCACGATCCCGCCGAGGATCGCATACGGCCAGACAATGACAGCGAGGTCGGCGGTTTGGATTTTCTCCAATGCGGCGGGATCGGCCTCCACAAGGGCTCGGCGGGCGGCCTCGTCGGTGGCGTCGAGTTTGGCGAGGATGAAATCCTTGGCCACGAACATTCCGAGCAGGGAGCCGACCGGGTTGAAGGCCTGGGCGAAATTCAAACGGCGCGCCGCCGTTTCCTCCGGCCCCAGCGAGAGGATGTAGGGGTTCGCCGTGGTCTCGAGAAACGCCAGCCCGCTGGTCATGATGAAGTAGGCCGCGAGGAAAAAGCCGAACTCCCTTGCCCCGCCCGCGGGAATGAAGAGGAGGCAGCCGACGGCATACAGGGCGAGGCCCGCGAGTATGCCGCTCTTGTAGGTGAACCGCCGGATGAAAAGCGCGGCGGGAATCGCCATCACGCAATAGCCGCCGTAGAAGGCCGCCTGCACGAGCGAGCTTTCAAAGTGCGAGAGGAGCAGCACATTTTTAAAGGCCGCCACCATGGGGTTCGTGATATCGTTTGCGAAGCCCCAGAGGCTGAAGAGCGTCGTAACGAGAAGAAACGGGGCGATGAATTTGCGGGGAAGGAGGGCGGGGGTGCTCATGGACGGGGTGAGGGTGGTTTGTTGGGAATGAATCAATCGCAGTGGAACATTTCCTCCATCGAGGCCCACCACTCGCCGGGTTGGCGGGTTTCGAGGGGTTCCTGGCAGGGGTCGGTGTGCTTCCACCATTCCTGCGAAACGGGGTCGGCCTTCATCCTTGCCATGTCGGCCGCGTAATCGTCGCCAACATATTCGTAGTGGGAAAACAGGAATCCGTCCTTGTGGTAGATCGTGTAGTTGCGGATGCCGCATTCGCGGATCTTGGCCAGCACGCCCGGCCACGCGGCGGCGTGGAGTTTTTTATATTCGTCGTATTTCTCCGGGCGGAGGCGGATGACCGAGCCGTAGCGCTTCATATCGATCAGCGATAAAGCGGCCCGAAGTTCGCGCAGGCGCGGCCGTGCCAACCGCGCTCCAGGCGGCGGGACGGAAAAGCTGTGAGCCGTCGAGGTTGTGCATGTAAACCGGAATGCGAAGGATGCTGGCAAGCGAGACGAGGTCCGCGCCGATGTGCCCGTGGCTCATCACACAGTGGTTCGCGCCCCAGTTGTTCATCACCGAATAGGTGTCGCGGAACGCACCCGAACCGGTGAGGCGCGGCACGAACCAGGTGGTCGGCCAGGTGGGGTTGGTGCGCTCCTCCAAGAGGCGGTGGGCGTTTTCGGGAAGCTCGATCGTTTCTCCTTCCGCGATCTGCAAGGCGGGGCCGAGGCCGGAGACGAGATTGAGGCGGTAGATGGTCGCGGGCATTCCGCCTTTGGTGGCGAAGCGGGTGCTCCAACCGCCGCCGGGAAAATACTCGGTGATCGAGGGATGCCAGCTCGTGGCCTTGAGGCAGGCTTTGACCTCGGCCTCGGAGATGTCCCAGAAAGGCTTCATCGCGGGCCGGCCGTCGATCGTCTGCTCGCCGCAACCGTCGAGGGCGGCGGGGCCGGAGTTGATCAGGTGCAGAAGTCCATTCGATGCGGCTTCGGGGACTTTTTCGCCCGAGACGCGCGCGATCGCATCGGCGCTCCAATAGGTGCGGAGGTCGGCGAAAATCTGCGCGGTGTTGGTGAGGAGATTGCCGAACAGCATGGCCGCGCCGTTGAGCGCGTCGTTTTCCGTGGCGACGATGTAGGGCGCGCGGCGGCCGTTCCAATCGAACGAGGAATTGAGGATCGCCTCAAGGAAGTCGCCGTTCGGCATGTGGTCGGTCCACTGGCGTTGACCTTGGAAGCCGGAGGCGATGGCGTGGTGGCCCTGCGCCTCCTCGCCGAAGCCCATCTTCGCAAGCTTGGGATTTCCCGCCATGAGGTCGCGGGCGATGAGCGCCATCTTCACGCTCGTCTCCCACTCGGAATCGAGTTGCTTGCGGGAGCGTTTCTTGGCGGGGGCGTTCCAGTCCTTGCCCTCCTTGCAATTCGCCTTGACCCATTTGAGCGCCTTGGCGAACTCGGCCTTGTCGAAGATGCCGCGCTCGATGCGGCGAATGAACTCGGTCATGTCCACCGACTCGACGCGCATGCCGAGCCATTTTTCAAAGAGCGAGGGATCGACGATCGAACCCGCGATGCCCATCGAGGTGCCGCCCATCGAAAGGTAGGACCGGCCGCGCATCGTGGCGGTCGCAAGGCCGGCGCGGGCAAAACGCAAAATCTTCTCCACGACATCGGCGGGGATTTTTTGGTCCCCGGCCTCCTGGACATCACGACCATAGATGCCAAAAGCGGGCAGACCTTTTTGAGTATGGGCGGCGAGGACGGCGGCGAGATAAACCGCACCCGGGCGCTCGGTGCCGTTGAAGCCCCACACGGCCTTGGGCGTGTGCGGGTCCATGTCCATCGTCTCGGAGCCGTAGCACCAGCAGGGCGTGACGGTGAGCGACACGCCGACATTCTCGCGGCGGAACTTGTCGGCGCAGGCGGCGGCCTCGGCCACCCCGCCGATGCAGGTGTCGGCGATCACGCACTCGACCACCTCGCCCGTGTGGTGGCGGAGATTGGAGGAAATGAGGCGGGCGGTGTTCTTCGCCATCGCCATGGTTTGTTTTTCGAGGGACTCGCGGACGCCGCCGAGGCGGCCGTCGATTGTGGGGCGGATTCCGATTTTGGGAAGGGTGGGCATGATGTGTGGCGGGTTCGGGCTCGGGTGTGTTGGAAAAATTCGTCGGGGGTTTTGATGAAAAGGGGGACCCGGGCCGGGCCTGTGCACTCCCCAAAAATGCAGTGGAAACCGGCCCGGATCCTTGGAATCACACTACTCGATCGGGATTTTTAGGGAATGGACGCAAATGACCAAGACATGTATCTATTTGATCAATGAAGACCACCCATGCCCCCCCGGGTTTTCTGGAGGCGAGAATCCGGACCGGGCGTTATTTTTTTCCGCGCACCCACAAGAGGGCCACCGGTTTCGTGGTGGTCGGCGCGGGCTGGGAGGAATGCCAGGACGATTTCCGGATCGATCGTCCCTCCTTCCGCTACCATGCCCTGGAGCTCATCGACTCGGGGGAGTGGGAGGTGCGTTTGGGGCGCTCAAAGCCAGTAAAATTGGGCCCCGGCGGTGTTTTTCTCTACGGACCGGGAACCCGATGTTCCGTGACGGCGACGGGGAGCGGACCGCATGGAAAGTATTTTTTGGATGTCGCGGGGCGGGGCTGTGAAAAGATGCTCAAGGATTCGGGACTGCGCGAGGGGGGCATCCTTCCGACGGCGGCGCTCGGGAGCCTGGCCGCGATTTTCGAGCAGTTAATCGATTGTTCGAACATGACCGTTCGGCAGTCCGATTCTCTGGCTCTTGTCCTGGCCCGGGCCATTTTTTTACGAGCGGGGGCCGAGCGCTCCCGCGTGGCCCGCGGCGGCGCCCCGACCAGCGAAAGTTTCGACCGGTGCCGCAAGTTTCTCGAGGCCCGTTACAACGACCTCGAAGGCATCTCGGCGGCGGCGCGGGCCTGCCATGTCTCGCCGGAATATTTTTCCAGGCTTTTCCGGAAACACGCCGGCACAACGGCGGAGCAGTATCTCAAAAAACTCCGCCTCAACCAGGCGGTGCGGCTGTTGCAGCAGTCGGGGTTCTCCGTGAAAGAGATCGCCCTTCGGGTCGGCTTCAAGGACCAGTTCCATTTTTCCAAGGCGTTCAAAAGCGCGCACGGCGTTTCGCCGTCGCACTTCCGCGGGCAATCGGTCAAATGAAGCCCAGAACCGGAAACTTGCGGCCGAGAACGGGCGCGGCCGGAGTGCGCAGCCATTTTTCCAGGACGGTGGTGTAGACACTGCGGAAATCGACGGTGTGACAAAGGTCGCCGTTGTGGAGTTTTTCCAAATCCGGAATGCGGCCATGGAGGCCGGGTTGGATTTTTCCGCCGAGCAAAAACATCGGGGCCGCGGCGCCATGGTCGGTGCCCCGGCTGGCGTTTTCGGCGACGCGGCGGCCGAATTCACTGAAGGTCATGGTGAGCACGCGCTCGAAATTCCCCTGCGCCTTGAGGTCGGCGGTGAAAGCGGAGAGCGCCGCGCCGAGTTCTCCCATGAGCCGGGCGTGGGCCCCTTCCTGGTTGCTGTGTGTGTCGTAGCCGCCTTGCGAGACATAGTAGACGCGGGTCGGCATGCCGCCCGCGATCAGGCGGGCGACGAGGTTGAGCGAATCGGCGAGTTTGCCGGCGGGGTAGGCGGCCGGGGGTTTGGTTTTGGAAACGGTCTGGAGAATCTTGTCGGAGCTGATCGTGGCGTCGAGCGCGGTGCGCTGGAGGAAGTCCAGCGTGTCGCCGTCAAGATCGGCAGGGCCATCGAGCATTCCGATGCTTCCACCCTGCATGTCGTGATCCATTTCGATCACACTTCGAAAGAAATCCTCGGCGGCGTCGGGGTCGGAGGATTTCGCGAAATCGAATCGGAATTGCGACGGGGTTGCGAAGGAAATGCCTCGGCGGTTTGCCGCGGAGAACGCCTGGGGGGGCTGCGCCGAACCAATGCTGATGCCCACCGCGGGATCGGCCCCCTCGCAGCAGGAGTCGAAATAGCGGCCCAGCCAGCCGTGGCGCTCGGTTTTATGGGCATCCGAGGCGGTTTGCCAAATTTCCGTCGAGCGGAAGTGGGAGCGGTTGGGGTTCGGGTAGCCGACGCCCTGGACGACGGCGAGATGGCCGTCGTCGTGCAGGGATTTCAAACCGGCGAGTTCCGGATGGAGGCCGAGTCCGGCGGCGAGCGGCAGGACTTTCGATTTCGGAATCGCGAGCGTTGGCCTCGCGCGGAAGTAGGCGTCGTCCTCGAAGGGGACAAGGGTGTTGAGCCCGTCGTTTCCCCCGGCGAGTTGGACGATCACAAGAATGGAGCCGTCTTTTCCCGTGGGGGTTTGAATGGGCGAATCCGCAGCCAGCGCGTCGAGCGAGAAAAAGGTCCGCTCGAGAAAGGCGGGAACGGTCCAGGCGAGGGCTCCGCCGAGAATAGAGGTGCGCAGGAAGCGGCGGCGGGTGTGGAGGGTTTGATTCATGAGAGTTGGTATTCGGGGGTGGCCATGAGGAGGTGCAGAAGATCGCGGCGGGCGGGGGAGGAGGTTCCGTTTTCGGAAAGGAAGGCGAGTGTGCGTTCGCGAAGGGAAGGAGGCATCGGGGACTGGAAAAGCCGCCACGCGAGGGAGTCGGCGGTTTGCTCGGCTGGCTGGCCGGGTGGAACGAGCTTGTCGATGTCCGGCCTCGTGCCGCCTGCGCCACGAACAAGAAGACCCGCGGCGTTGTAGCGGACAAGAAGCGTGGAGGAGCTGATCCATGCGCGTCCGCCATCCCAGCCTTTCACATTCGGGGGATCGAAGAGGTTTTGGCCGAGGTTGGAAAGCAGGGCTTGTGTCTGCCCCCCGGCGGGGAGAGGGATCTCGAGGGTCTTGCACATCTGGACAAGCCATTGGACGGGGCTTTTGATTTGATGGCGAACGACGCCCGGATCGTAAAACCCGCGGCTCGTGAAAATGGCGCGCAGGAATTCCCCGGTATCCATTCCGCGGAGTCGATATTCCTTGCCGAGGGCCTTGCGAAGGGGCTCCGAGGGTTTCCTCCCCGCGTAGAAGGTCCAAATTTTCGAGGCGAGGAATTCGGAGCAACGGGGATTCGCGACGATGATCCCGATGACATCGTCGCCGGTGAGCGGACCGGTTTTTCCGAGGACGGATTTGGTCCCGGCATCGGCCTCGCGGGGGTGGAAACGGAAGCCGCCTGTTTCGCGATCGACGCGATGGCCTGTGAAGGCGCGCGCGGCCTCGGCGATGTCCTTCTCGGAATAGTTCCCCTCCCCGAGTGTAAAAAGCTCCATGACCTCGCGGGCGAAATTCTCGTTGGGTTTTTTCGCCGAACTGTTCTGGAGGTCGAGGTATTGAATCATCGCGGGGTCGCGGGTGATTTGTTTGGCGAAGGGCTCGAACGGCCCGAGCGCATTGGCCCGGAGGGTTTCATTCTGCTGGAGCATGAGAAAGGGGTCCCTGACCTTCCGGATGCCTGTGGCCCAGTGCCCGTGCCAGAAAAGCGTCGCCTTCTCGCGGGCGGGATGGGGAGTTTCGCGCATCCGTTCCAGCCACCATTGGCGAAGTTCGACGCCTTGCCGCCGCGCGAGGTCGCGTTCCTTTTTTTTGCTCTGCTCGAATTCCGCGCGGGAGAGGCCCTCCCTTTTGATTGCCCGCATCCTTGCCGACATCGGCTGCAAGTCCGGAGCGGGGAAGAGGTCCATTTCCTCCCCGGCCTCGAGCAGCGACTTCACGGCCCCCTCCAGGCCCCGCGCATGCAGGCTGGATATTTCCTCGGGCGTTCCGCCGAAGGCCGCCCGGTTCAGCAGGTGCGCCGCGGCCGCAGGGGTCCAACCGGTTTTGTCGAGGGGTTGAAGCATGGAAATTCAACACCGCTGCGGGATATTGGTTGCGCCCCATTCTTTCGGGCCGTCGGACGAAAAAGCCCTTGCCCTCCGAACGAACGCTCTTCCCGCCGGAGCCATTGCGCCAGGTCGATGGATCCGTTTGTGTGGTTGTGGCGCGCCTTGGCGCCTGCGGAAGGATTTCGTCCGTTGTCAGGCGGGACTCCGACCTGCACATGCCCCTCGATAATCCACAGCCTCGGACGCCTCGATCCAAGCCTTCGGAGGATTTGCCTCACAGTTCCTGGATCCGGAAATTCCGGTATTCCACAGGGCCGAGCCAGTCTTGGATTCCGATCCTGCCTTTCCTTGGCAGGTCTTTGAGGGCCATCGTGAGGATGTTCCTTGTGCCGTCCGGATTGAAGGTGGCCTTGGTTCCTTTGGAGAGATCGACTTCGCAGACCTTCTTGCCGTCCACGGCCACGGTGATGAGCGGGCCGATGGCTTTGATGGTGTAGGCATGCCACTTGCCCGGCTGCAGTTTCACAGGCTTGGCGGGCTTGGCCACGGTCAAAATCGAACCTGCGGTCTCGGGGCCCTCGATGATTTCCACCTCCAGCGCGGATTGGCGGTAATGGCGCCGCTTTTTCTTCAACTCCTTCAAATCCGGGCAGCGCAGGAAAATTCCACCGTTCGCCCCCGGACCGACACGGACATCAAAATTCAGCTCGAAATTTCCGTATTCCTTCTTCGTCCAGAAAACCTCGCTCTTTCCATTTCCCTGCATGATGCCGTCGACGACAGTCCATGTGCCGGGAGGGCAAATTCCATTCGAGAGGTCGGCCCCGTAGAGCAACTCTCCTTTGGGCGAGAGAGCGGAGTAGGCCAAAAAAGCCCCGCCGGCGAGGAGGAGGACGGCGGCCGCGGCGGCGGAAATCCACAGGGCCTTGCGCGACGCGCGGGGGCTTGCCTCCACAGGTTGCACCGGCATCGCCTGCTCGATGCGATACGGCGAGGTGGCCGGCTTGGCCGCCGACAACACGGCGACAGGCGCCGTTGGCGCCTCGATCACCGGGATGGGCTTGAACACAGGCGCCAGGCGGGCCACCACCACGGGTTCGGATTTTTTTCCCGGGCTGGAAACGATCCGGATTTTCGAATCCCCGCGGGTGGTTTCCAGCATGCGCAAGGCCTGCTCCGCGCTTGCGGGGCGGTCCTCGCGGTCGAATGCGAAAAGCCCCTCCACCCACTGCGCCAGCGCGGGAGGAATGTCGGGGCGCAGCGTTTCCAGAGGCTGGAAGCGGTGTTGCAAGTGGGCGGCGACCACCTCGGCCACACTCTCTCCCTCGAAGGGGGGGCGCAGCGCGAGCGATTGGTAAAACACACAGCCGAGCGAATACAGGTCGGTCCGCATGTCCAAGGCCTCGCGGGTCAGTTGCTCGGGAGCCATCGTGTGGATGCTGCCCATCACCGCTCCGTTCTGGTCGATGGTCTGCTGGGAGGGGGCCTCGAGGGTCCGCGACTGGCCGAAATCGAGAATCTTCGTGCGGAATTCTCCGTCGGGAAGAGGCGCGAGCATGATGTTGGCGGGTTTGATGTCCCGGTGGAGAACGCCCTGTGCGTGGGCCGCCGCAAGCCCCTCGAGACACTGGGCGGCGAGGGCGCGGAAGGTTTCCTCGGTCAGCGGCTCCTGAAGGTCCTCGAGCGTGTGGCCGGAGACGAATTCCATGACGAAGAGCACCTCGTCGCCCTCCTGGATCACATCATGGATGGTGACAATGTTGGGATGCTGGAAGCTCGCCATCATCGCGGCCTCGTTGAGGACGGCCTCGTCGAATGGCACGCGCTTCACCGCCACCCAACGGCCCAGGGTGGTGTCGTAGGCCAGCAGCACGGATCCGCTCCCGCCGGATCCCAACTCCCGCTCCACGGCATAGCGGCCGCCTCCGAGATATTCCCTGGGGGGTTCGTCGCTCATGGCAGCTTGTCGATTGGGGGGCGCGGAGGGATTCGCATAATCCAAGGGGAAAACATCAAGCGTGGTGGTGTTTGATTTTTATCGGAGAAACCGTCCCGCCGGACAACTCCTTTTCGCCGTTCATCGGGCGAGCCGGGGCGATCAGGCGAGGTGGCGGGGCAGGTCCTCCAGGCGCTCGCAGCCGAGCTGTTCCATGACTTGTTGGAGTTGTTTCTGGAGAATCTCGACGACCTGGTTGCCGCCGTCCGCCCCGAGGGCGCAGACACCGAACATCGGGGCGCGGCCGAGGAAGACAAACTCGGCTCCGCTGGCCATGGCGACGGCGATGTCGGATCCGGAGCGGATGCCGCCGTCCATGAGGATTTTCGTGCGGCCTTGGAATTCCTTCGCGAGCGCGGCGGTGGATTTGACGGTGGACTGGCCCTGGTCGAGCTGGCGGCCGCCGTGGTTCGAGACGATGAGGCCGTCGACGCCCAGCGAGATCGCGCGATCCGCGTCCTCGGGGTTGACGATGCCTTTGACGACGAGGTTGCCTTTCCACTGGTCGCGGATGGCGCGGATGCGGGATTCGTTGAGGCGGCCGGAGAAGGTTTTGTTCATGAAGAGGCCGAGGTGCTTCATGGAAAGTCCGGCGGGGATGTAGGGCTTGAGCGTGGCGAATTCGGGGATGCCTCCCGCGAAAAGTTGCGAGAACGACCAGGTCGGGTGCAGGCACATCTGGACGATGTTCGAGAGGGTCATCTTCGGCGGGATCGAGAGGCCGCTGCGGATTTCCTTGGGGCGGTAGCCGAAGGTGGGCGTGTCGGCGAGGAGGACGAGGGTTTGGCAACCGGCGTCGGCGGCGCGGCGGAGGATTTTGTCGCGAAGCGAATCGTCGGCGGGATGGTAGAGCTGGAACCAAAAATCGCCGCCGGTGATCTCGGCGATTTTTTCGATGCCGGCGGTGGTGACCGTGCTCAGGACGAAGGGAATGTTGTGGGTGCGGGCGGTGCGGGCGAGAATTTCGCAGGACTTCGGCCACATGAGGCCCTGCAGGCCCACCGGGGCGATGCCGAACGGCGACGCGTATTCGCGCCCGAAGAGAGTGGTTTTTTGAGAGGCCCCGGCGTAGTCGCGCAGGTAGGCGGGCCGCAGCTCCACGGCGCGGATGTCGGAGGTGTTTTTGGCGAGGTTGACTTCGGCCATGCATCCGCCGGTGAGGTAATCGTAGGCGAAGCGGGGCATGCGCTGCTTGGCGCGCGCGGCGAGAAGTTCGATCGATGGGTAGCGGGGGTTCATGAGTTGGAGGACGGGGTCATTTTTTTGGAAATCAGCGCTTCGAACCGGGCGGCTTTGGCGTCCCATTCGGCGGGGTTTCGGGGTTCGTGGATTTCGAGATCGAAGGAGGCGCGAAGAAGTTGCCGGCCCTCCGCGAGGGAGACGATGTCGCCGGCGGCCATGAGTTGCGCCAGGGCGTTCCCGGTGGCGGTGGCCTCGACCGGACCGGCCTCGACGCGAAGGCCCGTGGCATCGGCTGTCATTTGGTTGAGGAGTTTGTTTTGGCAGCCGCCTCCCACGATTTGGAGGGTGTCGGGCATCGCAGGGACGAGGCTCGCGAGCAGGCGGAGCTTCGAGCGGTATTTCAAGGCGAGGCTCTCAAGAATGGTGCGGATCAACTCGCCGTCGTTCGCGGGCAGAGGTTGGCCGGTTTTTTCAATCCAGTCCCGGATGGCGGCGGGCATGTCGCAGGGTTTTTGGAATTCGGGGGCGTCGGGATCGATGAACGCGGTGGCCTCGGCGGCAGAAGCCATTTCCACCATTTTGGCGTAATCGATGTCGCGGCCCTGCTCGGCCCAAACGCGGCGGCATTCCTGCAACAGCCACATGCCGGCGATGTTGGTCAGAAACCGCGTGCGGCCCTCGAGGCCCTGCTCGTTGGAGAATCCGGCGAGCCTCGCTTCGGGGGTCGTGACCGGGCGCGTCAGCTCGATGCCCAGAAGCGACCAGGTTCCCGAGCTGATGAAAAGCGGCGGGGCCTTGGAGGGCGTGCCGGCCACCGCCGAGGCGGTGTCGTGGCTTCCGCAGGTGCAGACTTTCACGCCGTGCAGGCCGGTTTCCT
This sequence comes from uncultured Chthoniobacter sp., assembly GCA_964628505.1. Taxonomy (GTDB): domain Bacteria; phylum Verrucomicrobiota; class Verrucomicrobiia; order Chthoniobacterales; family Terrimicrobiaceae; genus UBA967. The sequence goes on along the minus strand of CAZVPK010000039.1, from coordinate 4,862 downwards.
CGGCGATCTCCGGCAGCAATTCGCCCAGCACGCGGCAGGGTTCCGTGACCGGGGAAAAAAGAAGCGTGGGGATTTCGAGTTCGGCGGCGATTTCCACATCCCACTCGGGCGATCCGGCGAACAGAAGCCCCGAGGTGCTGGCGATGGTGCGCTCGATCGCTCGCACTCCGCAAAGCCGGTGGTTGATGTGGTCGGGGATGAAAAGAATCTCGTTCGCGCGCTCCAGATCCCGCTTGCCGCGGGTCTCGGACATGAGCTGGTAGATCGTGTTGAAAAACATCGGCTGGATGCCGGTCCGCTCCCAGAGCCGCTCGGCGCCGACCGTGCGCGAGGCCGACTCCATCATGCCGTCGGTGCGCGGGTCGCGATACATCCATGGCGGATTGAGCGGAAGCCCCTGCGCGTCGAGCAGGACATAGTCGACGCCCCAGGTGTCCACCGCGATCGAGACAATGTCCCGGCCGAAGCGCGCGGCCGCGGCGGCGAGGCCTTTTTTGATTTCGCGGAAAAGGCCCTCGAAGTCCCAATGCCAGCCGCCGTCGATTTCGACGCCGCCGTTCGGGAAGCGGCATGCCTCCTCGATCTCCAGGCGTTTTCCATCGAAATGCACGGCCATCACACGCCCGCCGGAGGCCCCGAGATCGATGGCCAGAAAGGTTTTTCGGGACGGGCTCATTTTTTCGCCACCTCCACGCGCATGCCTTGCGAGGTCACGGCATCCAGAATGTCCGGCGAGGGCGTTTCATCGGTGATCCAAAGATCGATGTCCGAGTTTTTCGCGTAGAAGAAATTCGAGGAGAGATCCGATTTCGTGCGGTCCGCCAGCAGGACCGTTTCCGAGGCGCGGGCGATCACCTGCCGTTTGATGCGGGCGTGCTCCTCGGCCGCCTCGCTGACGCCGAGGGCGGGGTCGAGGCCTTTGCAGGAAAGAAACGCCACATCGATCCGGTGCTGCTCGATACCCTGCGCAGCGGCCCATCCGGTGCAGGACAGCGAGGAGGTCCCGAGTTTTCCACCCAGCACGAAGACTTCGATGTTCGATTTTTCGGCAAGCGTGATCGCCGTTTGGAGCGCGTTGGTCACCACCGTGAGCGGCTTCTCGGGCAAGAGCGCGGCCAGTTGCAAAACCGTGGTGCTGGCATCGAAAAACACCGTGCCTCCCTCCTTGATCCGCGCCAGGGCGGCCCGCGCGATCCGCGCCTTGCCGCCGGCGTTTTGCTCGATTCGCTCGCGGAGGGGAAAATCCCGTTGGTTGAATTCCATCTTCGCCGCCCCGCCATGGGTGCGGACCAACTGCCCCTCTCCTTCGAGTTTTTCAAAATCCCGCCGGATCGTCTCCTCGGTCACATCGAGTTGGGTGGCCAATTCGGCGGTTCGCACGCTCCCCCTGGCGTTCACGGATTGGAGGATTTTCCGGTGTCGATCTAAGGCAAGCATGTGTGATTTGTTTTGATTCTTTTGGCTTTTATTGGAAAGTTGCCGGAATTGCAACCCGATTTCTCCAAAACAAAGAAAAATCCAAATCCGCGTCCCGTCTTCCTCTTCTTGCTCCCCGTCGATGTTGGTATTACCACACGGGGGTTTTTCCCACGATGGAATTGATGAAGAAAAAGAACACCCTGCTCCGCCGCGCGGCGCCGGCCGCGCTTCTGTGGCTTTCGTTTTGTCCGGTCCAAGCCGGATCCGAGGCTGGTCCGCATGAGTCCGGTGAGGCAGGGAGCCCAAGTCAACCGGCCACCATCGCCCTGGCGAAAGAAGGCGATGCCGACCTTGCGCCGAATCCAAGTCGCCGCGGCGACTCCACCCAAAATATGCCCTCCACCGCCCACATCCCCCGTCCCCAGGAACCCCCGCCTTCGGCCGCGATTCCCGCGCGAAAGAACGCCTGGTGGCAGGCCCGCCACGAGGCGAAGCTCCGCGAGATCGCGCAGAGTGGCGCCAAGATCGATCTCGTCTTCCTCGGCGACTCGATCACCCAAGCCCTCGAGCGCCCCGAATCCGCGAAAATCGTCGCCGAGGCCTTTCCCGGCATGACCGTGCTGAATCTCGGCTACAACGCCGACAAGACCGAGAATGTCCTCTGGCGCCTGCGCAACGGCGAGATCGACGGCCTCTCCCCGAAAGCCATCGTCGTCATGATCGGCACAAACAATTCCGGCCACCGCATGGATCCTCCGGAAGTCACCACCCGGGGCATCCAGATGATCCTCGACGATCTCCGCGCCAAAATGCCGGATGCCAGAATCGCCCTGCTTTCCATCTTTCCCCGGGGCGACGCCCCGCATCCCAACAACCAAAAAATCAACGCCCTCCTCCCCGCCCTCGCGGACGGAAAAACCATCTTCCACATCGACATCAACGACGCCTTTCTCGACGCGAGCGGCCAAGTCCCTCCCGACATCATGCCCGATGGACTCCACCCGAGCGTCCAAGGCGACGCCCTGTGGATCCAGGCCCTCAAGCCCCGCCTGGAGCAAATCCTCGCCGCGCCCGCGGGCGCTTGAGCATCCCCTCCGCGCGATTGGTTGGTCGGCCGCGCACCCGCTCGGAATGGGCCGGAGAGCCCGATTCCCACGGCGCGCTCACCTCCGAATTTCGGCGGGGGGAGCGTCCATGGCGCAGCGGAAGCCGACATGGCTGCTGCCCGTATCGGGCGGGGTTCCCCGACGGGCGGACGGACGGTAGCTTTCGCAATAGGAGGGGTGGCATAAAAACGAACCACCCTTCATCACACGGCGCTCGGCTCCTGGAACGGTCGGTGGCGAGGGGTCACCGGGCATCGGTTTTTCACCCGTTGCGGTCGCGGGGCCCTGGGGATCGCAGCAAACCGCACTCCCGCCAGCCCGGTCGGCGAAGGTGTCGGCACGATAGAGGTCCGAGCACCAGTTCCAGACATTTCCTCCCATGTCGAAGAGTCCGTAATCATTCGGCGGAAACGAACCCACCGGCGAGGTTCCGATGAATCCATCCTGACCATCGTTTCGATAGGGAAAATCGCCAGTCCAGCGGTTGAGCATGATCGTGCCATCCTGTTTGTCCAAGTCGCCCCAGGCGTAGCGCCGGCCATCGACGCCCCCGCGGGCCGCAAACTCCCATTCCGCCTCGGTGGGCAGGCGCTTCCCGGCCCACTTCGCGTAGGCCTGCGCATCCTCCCAGGCGATTTGGACAACGGGATGGTCTTCGCGTCCCGCGATGGAACTCCCCTCCCCTTCCGGATGTTTCCAAGAGGCACCGGTGGTCCACACCCACCACTGCGACATGTCGCGCAAGTCCACCGGCCCCGCAGTGGGCTGAAAAACCAACGAGCCCGGCTGGAGCACTTCCGCGGGCGGTTTGGGGGTTCCGGGCGGCAGTTGTTTTTTCATCTCCTCCCAGTCGACGGCTCGCTCGGCCACGGTCTTGTAGCCGGTCGCCTTCACGAATTCCGCGAACATGGCGTTCGTCACCGGATGGGCATCGAGATAAAACGGGGCCACCCGCACGCGATGGGCCGGCTTTTCATTGGGGAAGGCGAATGCCGCGTCGCTCCCCATCGTGAACTCCCCGCCGGGTATGAAAATCATTCCCGCGGGCGCTTGGGAGTCGGACCCGCATCCGGCGAGCGCGGCGAGACAAGCGGCGACCACCGCCGCTTGGAACCAAACAAACCCGAACCGGTTCACTCTCCGCATGCCTGCCATGATGGTAAAAAATGGACTTCGAATTTTTGAAGGTTTCTTGTGAAGACGCCCCCATCCTCACCCGCGCCCCGAACAAAGGCAACACCCCGCCCGAACTCGGATTCGTCTTTGGAGCGGTGATGGGAGGGCATCTTGAATTCTCCGTTTTTTCCTCTTCCGTCTATCGCCTGTTCGATTAATGGCGGGGGTGCTATTTTTTTACTATAATTTTGATGTTATCGCCTTTTGCTATCGACCTTAATCCCTTCAGATCTGGTTCTCTCGGGCCGAAAACAATGAAATTGATCTGAGGTGCCGTGCCATCCTCGTTGCGGATCGCATCCATTTCCTTTTTCACATCGCTCCAGGACACAAGGTATTGAGCATCAGTTAAAATGAAAACCAAGTCGGGCTTCAATTTTTGGGCGTATAATAGAATACCCAGAAGACTATTTGATCGCACCATCGCCCTTGGGTCTACATCGGAAGAGAGCCAGGGAATGGCTTCATTGCGATTTGTGGAACCATTTGGAACAAGGGAATCTCGAAAAGGAAAGTATGAACCTTCGTTGAATTTCGCCACTCCAAACCGGGCAGTGACGGGAAGACCTTTAAAAAGATTTTGCGCTTCTTCGTTGATTTTTGAGTAAGGAAAACCCGCGGCAGCGGCATTTTTTGCCACCGTTTGCGAGACATCAAAGAGAAGAAGAACCCGTTTGCCGGTCGAATTGACGCCGAGAAAGCTGACACCCTTCCCGCCGAATCCACCACTGCCGCCGGCGGCGGCGCCGGAGGCGGTGCCGAGCGCTTCGGAGTTCGAGAGCGAGGACATTTGGTCGGAGAGAAGTTGGGAGGGGTCCAGGGGGAGCATCTGGTCGAGCGGCATGTCGGGCACATCGGGCAGCGAGAAGGCGGTCGGGCGTGCGCTTTGCATCTTGTCGCTGAGCGTGGGCTTGGGGGCGATGGCTTCGGCCGTGGCCATGTTCATTTTGTGCTCGCGCTTCTTCGCGGGCAGGCGGACATCTTTTTTGACGACGAAATTCGCGGGCGGGGGGAAGATGTAACGGGCGACGACGAAAATGCCTGCAATGACCCCGGCGGCGACATGCAGGAGGACGACGCCGATGAGGATCGAAATGATCATCTGCCGGCGGCGCTTTTTCGCCCCGGAGTCTTCGTTGAGAAAGGATTCGACGGCGGCCA
>CAZVPK010000038.1:0-16814 GCA_964628505.1 uncultured Chthoniobacter sp. | reverse complement strand
AATGGGACCAATGTTTGCAATTCAAAAGTCCAGAAAAATACTGGAAATGGTATTAATCTTCGATCCCGGGGGAAAATGAATGTTTGGCCCGGGAGGGCAACCAGAGCGAAGCGGAGTGGCAGAGCCGTCCCCGCAAGGCGCATAGCCAAGCTGTCCGTGTCCAAGCCATAAACCAACCTCTGTCAGGCCGCGAGTCAACATGCCGGCGGATCAACGCCTCCATGTCCGCGGGACGCTCGATGTCCGGGTTCTTGTGGCCGAGTTGGAGATGGACGCGTTGGAGCCGCTGGTCTTGGACATCCGGCGAATGTCGTTGCCGATTTTGTAAAGCGAGACAGCGAGTGTGGGCGGCGTGCCGGAGAGTTGGACGAGCGCGTCGTGCGCGCCTCGGACGGTGAATTTGTTCGGCGCGGTGACGAAGGGAAGTCCGGCGAGCTTGGCGATTTCTGCCGCGGCGGCTTTTGCTGCAATGCCGTCGCGGAGGGCGGTGTCGGCGGGAACGAGGCGGCTTTTCACATCCCCGGCGCGGGCCGGCTGAGGAAGCGGCTCCCGGCGGCGACAAAGCGCCAGGGGAGGTCGGCGGCTTTCGTGATGCCGATGCGCGGAACGGCTTGGATGGCGGGCGGCCGGGCGGGGAGGCGCAGCGAGGCGGACTTCTGGGAGAAAAAATCGAGCCCGTGCGTTTCGCCTCCGATGCCCAGGGCGCGGGTCAATTTTCCCGGGCCGGAGCAGAGGTTTTCGAAATGCGTGGCGCGGCGGCGTTCCATTTCCTCGATGCCGCGGGTGGGCTCGAGGGCGCGGATGAGCACGAATCCGTCCTCCGCGCCGCCTTTCACCAGAAAGTTCAGCAGCCAATGAACGCCGTAGTTGAGATAGACGTAGGCCGCGCCGGGGGGCTTCCCGGCCACGAAGGTCCGCGAGGACGGGCGGGCGAAGGTGTGGCAGGCTTCGTCATTGAGCACCGAATAGGCCTCGGTCTCGACAATGATTCCCCCGCAACCGCCCCAAACCAGCTCGCAACCGACCAGTTCCCGCGCGCAGGCGAGGGGATCGCGCTGGAAAAATTCGCGGCCAACCTGTTTCATCCTCCGGCCGCGAAGGGTAGCCGACCGGCTCGAAAGAACAACCCTGCGGGCCGCGCAGTCGGGGAGGGGATTTCCGACGGCTTGCGAATGCGGAACGGGTTTTTCCCCATTGAACTCTCCGCGTCGCGTCAATAAAGAAGCCTATTCCATGTCGTCGGAACCATTCCCAACCAACCCGCTGCGCGAGGGTCTCACCACACGCGCCATCCCCGACCCCTGCTCGCTCGTGATCTTCGGAGCCACCGGGGATCTCACCCATCGCAAGCTGGTTCCCGCGCTTTACAACCTCGCCGCAGACGGTGCCTTGCCGCCGGCGATCAACGTCGTGGGCTTCGCCCGCCGGGACAAGACCAGCGGAGATTTCCGGCGGGAACTCGAGGAGGCCGCGCGCAAATTCTCCCGCCAGGCCCTCAACGACGAGCTGTGGGCGAATTTTTCCAACTGCGTCACCTACCACCGGAGCGAATTCGACAACCTCGACGGCTACATCGCGCTCGCGCGGCACCTCGACGAACTCGACGCCGCCCGCGGCACGCGCGGCAACCGTCTTTTCTACCTCGCCGCCTCGCCCGACCAGTTCGAGGTCATTCTGGAAAACCTCCGCAAAAGCGGGCTCAACCGCGCCAAGCCCGGTTCCTGGGCGCGGCTCATCGTCGAAAAACCCTTCGGCACCGACCTCCCCAGCGCGCGCCGTTTGAACGACCTCGTCGAGGAGGCCTTCGAGGAATCCCAGACCTACCGCATCGACCACTATCTCGGGAAGGAAACCGCGCAAAACCTCATGGTCATGCGCTTCGCGAATTCGATTTTCGAGGCGATGTGGAATTCCCGCTACATCGACCATGTCCAGATCACCGCCAGCGAACCGCTCGGCGTCGAGGGCCGCGCGGGCTACTACGACAAATCCGGCGCCCTGCGCGACATGGTCCAGAACCACCTCCTCCAACTCCTCTGCCTCACCGCGATGGAGCCGCCCGCCGGGCTCGATGCCGACTCGATCCGCGACGAGAAGGTGAAGGTCCTGCGCTCCCTGCGCCCGCTGGCGGGCCCCGAGGTTTTTCCCCACGTCATCCGCGCCCAATACAGCGCCGGAGCCATCGATGGCAAACGCGTCGCCGCCTACCGCGACGAACTCAACGTCGCCCCTCAATCCACCACCGAAACCTACGTCGCCCTCGAGGTGAACGTGGACAACTGGCGCTGGGCGGGCGTTCCGTTTTTCATCCGCGTCGGCAAGCGCCTGCCCAAGGCGGGCACCGAAATCGCCGTCCATTTCAAAAGCGTTCCGCCCGTCCTCTTCCGCGCCGTCGGCGAATCCGTGGACGACAACGTCCTTGTCGTCCGCATCCAACCCGACGAGGGAATCTCGCTTCGCATGAGCGCCAAGATGCCCGGCTCCAGCCTGCGCATCGAACCGGTGAAGATGGACTTCCACTACGGCACCAGTTTCGGCAAGGCCACGCCCGAGGCCTACGAGCGGCTCCTGCTCGACGCCATGTGCGGCGACGCCACGCTCTTCGCCCGCCGCGACGAGGTCGAGGAGGCCTGGAAATTCATCGACGCCATCCGCGACGCCTGGGCCACCCGGCCCGAGAAACTCGCCTTCTACTCCGCCGGTTCGTGGGGGCCCGTCGAGGCCGACGAACTCATCAAACGCCACGGCGCCACATGGAGACGGCTCTGACACCCGAAACCGCCGGACTCGGCCTTCCCGTCGAGATCGGCCGCATCGACAAGGAACTCGGCCGCCTCTGGGAATCCAGCGCCGACACGAAAAGCCGCGCCTCGCTCATCAATTTCGTCGTCCATTCCTCCGACGCCTCCTCGCTTCGCGCCGACACCGAATTGATCTCCGAGATCGCCGGATCGCACGCCTGCCGGGCCATCCTCATTCTTGCGAATCCCGGCGCCGCGAGCTCCTCCGCCCGCGCATGGATCAACGCCCACTGCCATCCCGCCGGGAAAAACGGCCGCGAAATCTGCTCCGAGCAAATCACATTCCTGCTCGACGGCGAGGCCGCCACCGCGCTCCCGAACATTGTTTTTTCCCATCTCGACTCCGACCTCCCCCTCTGCCTCTGGTGGAAAGGCGACCTGCCCGAACCGCTCGATGAAAAACTCTGGGCCTGGGTGGACCGTCTCATCTACGACAGCGCCGGGTGGTCCCTGCCCGCGCACCAATTCTCGATCGTCCGGCACCTCTCGGCCCGCGACATGGCCGGAGCGGTGCTCTGCGATCTCAACTGGACCCGCCTCCACGCCTGGCGGTATGCGCTCGCCAGCCTCTTCGACCATGCCGCCGCCTTTCCGCGCCTGTCGCAGGTCGCCTCCATGGAAATCCAGGGCGCCCGCGGTTCGCGCACCGCCGCCCTTTTGCTGCTGGGTTGGTTCGCCGACCGTCTCGCCTGGACCATCGATCCCGAGAGCGGCACCATCCGCTCGGCCACCGGGCGGGAAATCCCGTTCGACCACTTGGAAAACGGCGGCCACGGCGTTTCCAAGGTTGTCATCGCCTGCGACGGGGCCCGCTTTGAAATCGAACTGCCGGCCGGAGCGGATTTTTTCGAGGCCGCCATCCACGCTCCCGGCATTCCCGAGACCCGCCAGCTTTTTCCCGCGCCGAAGAGCGGCCTGGCCAACACCATTCTCGCCGAACTCAGCCGCGCCGGCCGCCACCCCCTCTACATCAAATCCCTCGAAAAAATCCTCCCCCTCCTCGCCCGCCGCCTCGCCGCCGCCGACACGTTCTAGGAGGGAATTTCAAATCGCAAGGGCGGCCGGGAATCGCGCCCTGCCAGACGCCTCCCGTCCACGGCTTTGAACCCGCGCCGCGGACGGGGTTTTCGGGTTTCGAGGAATCTCGAGCCTACTTGATCCGCGCCAGAAACATGCAGGGTTCGCCGCGGGAGTTGACGATTTCCATTCTGCTCTCCGGGCCGGGCCCCTTGCCGGTGGGGTTTTTCCAGATGACCTTGTATTTTTTTCGACAGTCGCGGCATTCGATCATCGTGCCATCGGTGCACAACTCGATCGCCTGCTTCTTGTCCTTGATGTCGATGAAGGTGACGGTGTCGCTCCCTTTGCAAACGAGCACCAGTTTCGACCCGGGACCGATCTTTTCCACATGCGCCCGCTTGTGGATGCGCTCGACGGGGGAGCCGGTTTTGAACCATGCCTGCGCTTGCGCGCCGGAAACGAAAAACGCGAGCGCCATGCCCGCCGTGAGAAGGATTTTGATGTGTTTCATTGTGGTTGTTTGGATGGCGATCGCACGCCGCGCGTCAACCGCCGCTGAACGATCCGGCCGCCTCCCGCGCCCCGCCATGGGGTGAAACCCGCGACAATCCCTCAACCCCCGGCGTGGGCCATGGTGTCGCGGTAAAGACCCGCATAGACACCCCCGCGCCGAACCAACTCCGGCCCCGGTCCGTCCTCGACGATCCGCCCGTCCTTCAAAACCAAAATCCTCCCGAGACCATGAACCGTGGTGAGCCGGTGCGTGATGATCAGGGTCGTGCGGCCGCGCATGAGCTCGAGGATCGTTTCCATGATCGCGCTCTCGGTGCTCGGATCCAGCGCGCTGGTGGGCTCGTCGAGCAGGAGGATCGGCGAGTTTTTCAAAAACGCCCGAGCGATTCCGATCCGCTGCCTTTGACCCACGCTCAAATGCCCCCCCCGCTCGCCCACCGGGCTGTCGAACCCCCGCGGCATCCGCTCGATGAAATCCAACGCCTGCGCTTTCCGCGCCGCTTCGACGATCTCCTCCTCGCTCGCGCCCGGTTTTCCATAGGCGATGTTTTCCCGGATCGTCGTGGAAAAAAGCAACGTGTCCTGCAGCACCATTCCGATGTGCGAGCGCAGGCTTTTCTTGGTGACGCCGCGGAGATCGCGTCCGTCCAGCGACACGCTCCCGGTGGTCGGATCGTAAAATCGCGGCACCAGGCTCAACAGCGTGCTCTTGCCCGTTCCCGTGCCGCCCACAAACGCCGCCGACTGCCCCGGCTCGATCGAGAAATCGATGTCGCGCAACACCGGGTGCGCCTCGTCGTATCCGAACGAGACCCCGTGGAACGCGATCCGCCCCTCCACATTTTTCAAATCCGCCGCGTCCGGCGCATCGGGCACGTCGTCCTGCCGGTCGAGCACCTCGAAACACCGCTGCGCCCCCGCCGCCGCCCCCTCCAGCGCCCAGGCGGTGTAGGTGAGCTGCTCGAGCGGTTGATACAGCATCAGCAGGTAGGCGGAAAAAACCAGCAGGTCCCCGAGCGTGAAATTCGCCGCCGGATTCAACACCTGCAGCGACCCGATGTAATACATCAGCGCCGTCCCCGCCGCCATCAGCGTGCCCACCACCAGCGCGCTCGCCACCGAGGTCATGTTCAGTTGCAGGTTCGCCCGCAGGCTCTGCGACGCGCGCCGCCGGAACTGATCCACCTCGAAGGACTCGCGCCCGAACGCATGCACCATCCGGATCTGGCTCAACCCCTCCTGCGCCACGGCCAGAAGGTCGCTCTCCCGCTCGTGAATGGTCGTGGACTGGTTGCGCACCCGCACCGCGTAATGGCGGATCGCCCACACCACCGCCGGCAGGATCGCCAGCGAGGCCAGCGTGAGCGGCCAATTCATCCGCACCATCACCACGAATGTGGAGACCAGCATCACCACCGAGGAAAAAACTGTCGCGAATCCCTTGTTGTAGATCGTCTGGATGCTCTGCGAATCGTAGGCCACGCGGAAACTCGAGTCCGCGCTCCGCCGCGCGTCGTGGAACTTCAGCGGCAGCGCCTGCAACGCGCTGTAGATGTCCGTCCGCAATTTCAGCAATGCCTGCAACCCCACCCGCACAAACAAATAATTCGAGACCAGGTTCACCACCCCCCCCGCGAGGCTGATCAACACCATCACCCCGCACAGCCCGAGAATCACGGCCGACGGCCCCGCGCCGCCGAACCAATCCTCGATCAACACCCGCGTCTCCGCCGTCCCCGCCGACTGGTCCAGCACCCCGTCGACGATGAATTTGAACGGCCAGGGCTTCAGCAGGTTGAAACCGATGTTCGCCAGCGTGAAGACCACGCCCCCCGCCGTCGCCCACAGGAACGGACGGAAATACCGGAGCGTCCTCGCGTAAATATTCACCGGCTCCTAGCTAGGCGAGCCCCCCGCGCCGCGCAAGCCCCCAGCGGCCCGCGCCTCCAGCGCCATCGGGCGGTCGTGGTCCAAATGGCGCCCGCAAATTTCAAAAAACTCCGCCCGCGCCGAGCAGCGCCGGATGTCGTGCAGAAACAGCTCCGGCTCCTCCACCCCCTCGCCGAGAAAGTTCATGTATTTTTTCATCTTCTGCACCTGCGCCCGCTCGGCCACGCCGGGCGTCGTTACCGCCTCGTAGAGTTCCCCGACATACCGCAAAACCTCGCGCCCGCCGGGAAACCGAACCTCCCGCCCCTCCAGCCGGTCCCGGATCTGCGAAAAAACCCACGGATTGCGAATCGCCCCCCGGCCGATCATCAAACCCGCCGCGCCAGTGTTTTTCAGCGTCTCCACGGCGCTCTCCGCCGAATCCACATTGCCGTTCGCCTGCACCGGAAACGGCAACGACGCCACCGCGCGCGCGATCCGGTCCAAATGCACCCGCGGCCCGTATTTCTCCGCCACCGTCCGTCCATGCACCGTCAGCAAATCGAGTCGATGCCTCGAAAAAACCTCCAGCAACGCCTCGAACTCGTCCGGACTTTCAAATCCCAAGCGCGTCTTCACCGTGAACGCCCCCTCCACCGCCTGCCGCAGCACGCCCAGCAACGCATCCACCCTCGGCAGGTCGCGCAGCAGCCCGCCCCCCGCGCATTTGCGGTAAACCACCGGCGCCGGACATCCCAGGTTCAGGTCCACCGCCGCCACTGGATGCCTCTCCAGCGCCCGCGCCGTCCGCGCCATCGCCGCCGGATCGTTGCCGATGATCTGCGCCACCGCCGGCCGCCCCGTGGGATTTTCCACGATCGAGCGCAGGATCGATTTCTCGGGCACGTAATCCGGCGTGACCCGGAAATACTCGGTGAAATACAGGTCCGCCCCGCCATGCCGCGCCATCAATTTCCAAAACGGCCAATCCGTGATGTCCTGCATCGGTGCCAGCGACAACACCGGACGCCCGCCCGCGAACAGCTTCGCGAAAGCCTCCCGCCGCCCGCTCAAATCTTCGACTTGATCCATCGAAGGATTCCACCCAGCCCCGGCAGGTGCTCGTAAAAACCCGCCGCCGGATCCCAGAAATCCTGGTGCAGCACCGCACGCCCCTCCGCATCGAAACGCAGCAACGTCATTCCAACCGTCCGCACCGGTTCCTCCGCGCCCTTGAACCGCACATCCATCGTCCAGCGCACATAAACATTCCTTCCCGAGACCGCCGCGTCGTCCACCACCGCCGAGAACGAATCCACATGGTCGAGGGTTTTGAGGAAATACGCCTCCACCGCCGCGCGCCCCCGCAGCGTTTTGAGCGTGTCGTTGAACCAAACATCCTCCGCGTAAAGCTCCGCCGTCTTTTCCCGAACGGTCCGGGCGTTCACATCCGAAAAAAATTCGCGGAACTTCGAAACGCCCCGCTCCGCCGAGGCCGCATCCATTGCCACGCCCGGTCGATCGCGTTCCGCCTGGAGGAACGCCGCCGCCTGGTCCTTCGGGGCCGGTCCGCCGCAACCACCGAGGACCACCGCCAAAGCCGCCAGCCCGATCCAAAAAATCCGCTTCATCCCTGCCATCAAACCCGCGCCCGTCCACCCGGTCGAATCCATTTCGGCGACAAGCCGCGAAATTCTTTTGAATTGACCCGCACCGAACCCCGACCCAAATTTCGCCCTCATCGCGCGGGTATAGCTTAATGGTAAAGTTCCTGCCTTCCAAGCAGGCCATGCGGGTTCGATTCCCGCTACCCGCTCCAAATCCTCGCGAAGCCGCTTGGATAAAGGCTCCGCGGGTCTCCCGATTTCCTTCTCCCCCAAAAAAACCGGCCCCGGGCTCCTGAAAAACCGGCATCGGACCCCCGCCGGTCAATCCGGGAAACGCAGGGCTTGGCCGTTCAGAAACCCTTCGATGGTGTGGCGGTCGCGGTGGATGTCGATTTGCACGGCGCCGGTCTCGTCCATGCGGAAAAGCTCGACGCCGAGATCCTCGAGCATGGCGGCCCAGAATTCCTCGACGGGCTCGTGGGCGGGATGGCCCGCGGCGCTGGCGACAACGGCGCGGACGCCGGTTTTTTCGAGGAACTCCGCCTCGGGGGCGAGGCCCGAATGGTGGCGGCCGAGGACAAGGATCTCCGCGCGAAGCGGGGGGAGGGTTTCCCAGGCGGCGGGGCCGGAATCCGAAAGGAAGAGGATGTTGGCGGAGGCGGTTTCGAGCAGGGCGATGATCGCCTTGTCGTTGGCCATGGCGGCATCGACCTCGCGCGGAGGGTGGAGGATGCGCAGGCCGGCATGGCGGGACAGCGCGATGGAATCCCCGGCGCGGTGGAGGGATTTCGGCTCGCCCCGGGCGGCGAGTTCGGCGTGGAGGCCGCGGCGCGCGGGCGAGCGGTCCTTGAGGTGGGAATCGACAACGAGCGGCTTTTTCCAGCCCTGGAGCAGTGCGGCGGCGCCGCCGAGGTGGTCGGAGTCGCCGTGGGTGACGAGCAGTCCATCGGGTTTGGTTTTTCCCGCCAGGCGCATCCAGGGGTGGAGGGTGTTTTGGAAATCCCAGAGCGAGCCGCAGTCGAGAAGCCAGAGCCGTCCCTCCGATCGGACCGCCGCGCCGCCGCCCGGGCCGAAATCGAAGACGGTGACCGAGACCGGGGAGGGGGCGGGTTTTCCGATCGTGATGTGGGAGCCCGGCAGCGCGGCGATGGCTTGGATGATCCCCAGGAGGAGGTGGACGAGGACGAGATTGGCGTTGTTGAGGGCGGCGGCGAGGGTCGTGGCAAGAAGAGCGCCCGCCAGCGCGGCCATCGCCGTGGACATGATCGCAAAAGCCAGGGGAACAACGATGGGATTGGCGAGGAGGGCCGAGGGCGAGATCAACTGGAAATAATACAGCGTGAGCGGCAGCGAGCCGATCCACGCGGCGATGGAGACGGCGACAAGGCCCGCCAGGGCCAGGCCCGCGCCGTGCCGGAATTTTTGGGTGCGGTTCCAAAGCGCCGCGGGAAGGAAGGGGTCGGGGTCGAGAAGGGTTTTGATCGATCTCTGGACGGGGCCGGCGAAGAGCAGGATCGCGGCCACCACGGTGACGGAGAGTTGGAAGCCGGGATTGAAAAGCTCGCTTGTGGATTGCGCGAGGATGGCGAACGCGGCGGCGCAGAGGGAATTCAACGGCACCGGTTGGCGGGACGAGACCATGCCGAGCAGGAAGATCGCGGTCATCGTGGCCGCCCGGACGCTGGAGGGTTTCCAGCCGGTGACGAGGGAGTAGAAAAAAACCGCGGGGATGATGATCGCCACACAGAGGCGGCGGTCCGTGCGGAAGGTCCGCAGGAGTTGCCAGAGGATGGCGGCGATCATTCCCACGTGGAGGCCCGAGACGGAAAAAATATGGAACGTGCCGGTTTGGCGGAACTGGTCCTGGAGGGATTCGGGGATGTCCGAGGTGGCGCCGAGCACGAGTCCCGCGAGGAGGTCGCAAACCAGCTTGTCCGAGGAAATGCCCTCGCGCAGCGTGGACTCCATCCAGGCCCGGCAGCGGGCGGCGAGGCGCGGGATGGAAAAGCCCGCCGCCGCCTGGATGCGGAGGTCTTCCGCGGAGGCGACGATCAATTCACAAGTCACGCCCTGGATCGCCATGTGGGAGCGGGCGTCGAACTGGCCGGGATTTCTCGGAGCCAAAATGCGTCGCAGGGTTCCTGTGGCCTCGACCCGGTCCTCCCACGCGGGCGGCTCGCCGGGGGCGATGGCCAAAATGCGGCAAGCGGGCCGTATCAGGCGTCCGTCGATTTCGATTTCATCGACCTCGAGAAGAAACCGCGACTTCGCGCCGTCCCGCACATTCGAATGCCCGATGGCGTGCCCCCGCACAGTGGCGACGAGTTTTTGATCGTCCAGCTGGCGGGCGAGGATCCAGGCGGGGGACTCGCGGGTCTGCCAGGCGTGGAGCGTGGCGAAGGCGAGTGTGGCGGCGAGATAAAGCCAGGCCCCGCGGCGTCGAAAAAACCAGGCGCCGAGGGCCGCGGCGAATCCTCCGGCGAAGCCTTGGGCTTCCACGGGGACGGATCCCGCCAGAAGAATGCCCGCGACGGCCGAACCGAGCAGGCCCGCGAAGGGAAGCCGTTGATGCCAGACCGCGGCACGATCCGCCATGCGGGGGGAGCGGCCCGACCGGGCCTAGTTGAACGAGAACGGGCTGTAGAGCGACTCCTCGTAGCCGGAGTCGTAGAATCCGTCGACCGCGGGCTCGTTGTAGGCGAACGGCTGCTCGTCCTGGTAGCCGGGAGAGTTCGTGTATTGCCCGGCGGGTTCGCTCGAGGCCGAGGGTTTCGCGGAGGCCGTGGAGCGCAGCCCGAAACTTCCCGATTCGCGCAGGAAGTCGATCAGCCGGGCATCCGCTCCGGCTTGGCGAAGGGCCTCGAGCTGGGCGGGGGAGTAGTCCGACCTTTCGCGGACGCTGTTGAGGTAGGCGATGATGGTGGCGGAGGGAACGCCCTTGGAGACGAGGTTTTCCAGGTCGCCCAAATCCAGCGGTCGCGCGGCGGACATTTTTTCGGAGGTGGATGGAGCCACGTCCCGCGACGTTGCGGCGGAGAGAACCGAGGAGTTGACCTGGGGTCCGCTCGAGCAGGCCGAGAGGAACAACGCGGCGAGCGGGGCCGCGGCGAGGGAGAACATCGGGAGTTTCATGGAACTTTGGAGGTGGTTGGTTTTCCGGGGGAGGGGACAACTAAACCCTGTTCCTCCGAATGGCAATCCTTCATTGGGCACAAAAAAACGCGGTCCTTGCGGAGCCGCGTTTTTTTCAGGGCGGGAAATTTTTACTCCGCCACTTCGAGGCCCATCTGGCGGGCGGTGCCGCAGAGGGTGCGGAAGGCGGCCTCCTCGGAGCGGGCGTTCATGTCCTTCATCTTCACTTTGACGATGTCCATGACCTGCTTTTTGGTGATTTTACCGACCTTGGTTTTGTTCGGTTCCTTCGATCCGGCGGCGAGGCCGGCGGCTTTTTTCAGAAGGATCGCGGCGGGCGGGGCCTTGGTGATGAAGGTGAAGCTCTTGTCCTTGTAAACGGTGATGACCACCGGAAGAATGTCGCCCGATTGCTTCTGCGTGGCGGCGTTGAATTCCTTGCAGAAGGCCATGATGTTCACGCCCTGCTGGCCGAGGGCGGGGCCGACGGGCGGAGCCGGGTTCGCGGCGCCGGCGGGAATCTGCAACTTGATCTGTCCTACGATTTCTTTAGCCATATGAAAAATGCTCCGCGGGTTCGGCGGAAAAGGGGGTCAAGACAACACGCCCGGACCCCCTTGGCAAGGAGATTTTCCGGTTTTTCAGAGCGAGGCGAGGACCTCGGCGATCTTGTTGAAATCCGGCAGGTCCTTCGGCGTGGGCGTTTGCTCGCTGTGGCGGATGACGCCGTCCTTGTCGATGACGAACGCCGCGCGGGCCGCGGTGGAGCCGAAACCGAGGAGGTCGGGCAGGAGCACGCCGTAGGCCTTCGCGGTTTCCTTGTTGAGGTCGCTCAGGAGCGGGAGTTTGATGTTCTCTTTTTTGGCCCAGGCGTCCTGCGCAAACGGGCTGTCCACGCTGATTCCAACGACCTCGGCGTTGAGCGACTCGTATTTCGAGAGGCCCGCCGTGACGTCGCAGAGTTCCTGGGTGCACACGCCGGTGAAGGCCAGCGGGAAAAACAGAATGACGGTGTTTTTTTTGCCGAGGTTCGCGGAGAGCGAGTAGTCGGCGGGGCCGTTCGCGGTGATGGTCTTGAGGGTGAAGTCGGGAGCTTGGGTGCCGGTTGGGAGTGCCATGGTTTTTGGTTGGTTGATGAAAGGCCGCGAATCTTGCCGCCGGGGCTCGCGATGTCAATGGCCGGACGCTTGCGCCGCGCGACGCCATCGACGATATAGAAAATCCATGAGCGAACCCGTGATGCCCACGCCGGAGCAACTCCAGCGCCGTTTACAGGAACTTCTGCGCGCCACTTTCGCCACGCCCGCGCCCGGCAATTCGCCCGACACGCCCTCGCAACCCGTCGAGCCGGGCAACGAGGTTCCCGAGGCGATCCGCGATTTCCAACTCGTCCCGCGCGAGGTGAAGGCGCATCTCGACCGGTTTGTCATTCGCCAGGACGAGGCGAAGAAGGTTCTCGGGATCGCCGTCTGCGACCACTACAACAACGCCCGCACGATGGCCTCGCGCGATCCCGGCGCACCGCCGCTCGAATACGCCAAGCAAAACGTCCTCATCGCCGGCCCCACCGGCGTTGGAAAAACCTACCTCGTCAAACACGTCGCCGATCTCGTGGGCGTGCCGTTTGTGAAAGCCGACGCCACGAAGTTCAGCGAAACCGGCTACGTCGGCGGCGATGTCGAGGACCTCGTGCGCGAGTTGGTCCGCAAGGCCGACGGCAACGTGGCCCTCGCGCAATACGGCATCATTTACATCGACGAAATCGACAAGATCGCCGCCGCATCCGAGTCCGTGGGCCGCGACGTGAGCGGGCGCGGCGTCCAAACGACGCTCCTCAAACTCATGGAGGAAACCGAAGTCGCCCTGCGCGGCGGCAACGACATCCAGGCCCAAATCCAGGCCGCGCTGGAATTTCAAAAACGCGGCAAGATCACCCGCGAGACCATCAACACGCGCCACATCCTTTTCATCGTTTCCGGGGCCTTCGAAAAACTCGCCGACATCGTGGGACGGCGCTTGAAAAAATCCCGCATCGGTTTCGCGGCCGACCCGACCGTTCCGCCGGAAGCCTCCGCCGATCTCCTCGCGATGGCCGAGACGAGGGACTTCGTGGATTTCGGCCTCGAGCCGGAATTCATCGGGCGCCTCCCCGTGCGTGTCGTGTGCCGCAGCCTCGCCGAGGGCGATCTTTACGACATCCTCAAGCAATCCGAAGGCAGCCTGGTCCGCCAATACGAGCGCGCCTTCGCGGCCTACGGGATCGAGGCGGTTTTCACCGACGACGCGCTCCGCCGCATCGCCTCGCTGGCGGTTCGCGAGAACACCGGCGCCCGGGGATTGATGACGGTTAGCGAGCGGCTCCTGCGCGATTTCAAATACAATCTTCCCGGCACCTCGGTGCGAACCCTCGAAATCACGCCCGCCGTTTTGGAAAATCCCGACGCCGCCATCGAACGGCTCCTCCGCGCCGGCGAGGAGGAGGCGCGCCAGGCGCAGCGGCTCGTGATCGGGCAATTCGCCGAGCGCTTCGGCGAGCAACACGGATTCCGCTTTGTGTTCGCGCCCGAAACCGTCGAGGCGATCCTCCTCAAGGCGGTGGAGAAAAACATTTCCGCTCGCGACTTGTGCGAGGGGCTTTTCAAGGATTATCAATTCGGCCTTGGCCTGATCCACCGCAACACCGGTCAGTCGGAATTTGTCATTCCCCCCGAGGCGGTGGATTCTCCCGACCGCGTGCTCAGCCAGTGGGTCGTGGCCTCGCACCGCACGAACGAGACATCCGATGAAAACCCTTAAATTCAGCGTCCTGATCGGCGCGATTTCCGCCGCGCTGGCGCTGTTGCTGTCCGCGACCGGTCTCCCCGCCCTGCTCGACGCGCGCCTTGTCCAGGCGCTTGGAATCCCGCTCGACGGACGCCCCCTCGGTGGCACGCCGTATTTTTTCACGATCCTTTTCGCCTTCGCGATCGCATGGACGACGGTGGACATTTCGCGCTCCCTGCCGCGGTTCGCGATCGCCGTTGCCTCCGCCATTCTTCTCGGCACGTGGACGCTGGTTTTGTCGCTCTATGGAAATTACCAATCGCCCGTCCTGCCGGTGGCGGCGGTTTGTTTTTCGAGCGCCCTCGGTGCGCTCTGGGCGCGAACCCGCATCGGCTCGCGCAAAGCCGTTCTCGAGCGCCTCTTTGGCCAGCGCCTCCCGGCGAACTCGCTCCAAAATATTTTCGACTCCGAGTCGAATCCCTCGTTTCCCGGCCGCAAGGTCCAGGCCACCGTGCTGGTGGTTTCCGTGCACAACCACGGCGAGTTGATGGATCTCCTCCCGCCCGAGGACTACACGGCGATCACGAATTTTTATCTCAAGGCCGCCTCCGACTACCTCGTCGAATCCGGCGGCTACCTCGATGAATGCAATGGCGAATGCATCCGTGTGGTTTTTGGAGCACCAGTTGCCGACGAGCGCCACGCCACACGCGCCTGCCGCGCCGCCATCGACCTCGCCGCCCGCATCGACGACCTCAACAAGGAATGCGACGCCAAATGGCAACGCCGCCTCGACATCCGCATGGGACTGGATTCCGGTGAAATCGTCGCGGGCGTTTTTGGAGGCGGTCGCCTCGGCAGCTACAGCGTCGCCGGGCCTGCGGTGGATTTCGCGCGGCGCCTTTGCGCGGCGAGTTCCACCTACGGCGCGCGAATCCTCATCGGCCCCGACGCCTACGGACCCGCATCCGAATCCCTCGAGGTCCGTCCCATCGAAATCCTCAAGGTCAACGCCCGCCGCCGCCGTGTGGAAATCTACGAAATCCTCGCGCCCAAGCACGGACTCTCCCCCGAGCGCGAGCGCAGCCGCGACCACTTCTGGACCGGCGTCCTCCACTACCGCGAAAAAAACTGGGACAAGGCCGTTCTCGAATTCACCAAGGCCCGCATCGAAGGCATCCCCGATGCCGCGCTGGACTTCTATCTCCGCCGCATCGAACAAAACCGCCGCCAGGTTGTGGAATCCCACAAGGACTCCATGCCCGCCTTCCTCCACGTCGCGTGAGCGCGGCCGATCCACGATTTTTTCCCCGTGTTCTCACGCCCGGCGAAATGCGCGCCGAGCGCGACCGGCTCCATTCCGAAGGCCGCACCCTCGTTTTCACCAACGGCTGTTTCGACATCCTCCACCGCGGCCATGCCGACTACCTCGCCTTCGCCCGCTCGCAAGGAGACGCGCTGGTCGTCGGCCTCAACAGCGACGCCTCGGTCCGCCGCTTCAAAGGCCCGACGCGCCCGGTCAATCCGCAGGACGATCGCGCCTTCGTTCTCGGCTCGCTGCGGGCGGTGGACTACGTGGTGATTTTCGACGAGGACGAACCCCGCGACCTCATCTCGCAAATCCTCCCCGATGTTTTGGTGAAGGGAAAAGACTGGGCCCACTATGTGAGCGGACGCGACATCGTCGAGGCCCACGGCGGCCGCGTGGTTTTGGCCGACATGGTTGAAGGCCGCTCCACCACCGCCACGATCGAGCGCATGCGCTCCGTTTGAACCAGCGGGGTGGCGTTGACCCCCTCCCGTCGCGCTGGTAATCCTCTCCGCCTTTTCATGAGCGGCTACAAAGACACCATCAACCTTCCGAAAACCGATTTCCCGATGAAGGCGGGCCTCGCCCAGCGCGAACCCGAAATCCTCGCCCGATGGGAATCCACCGGCCTCTACGCCGAAATCCAAAAGCGCCGGAAGGACGCCCCGCTCTACCTCCTCCACGACGGCCCGCCCTTCGCCAACGGCGATGTCCACATGGGCACCGCGCTGAACAAGATTCTCAAAGACTTTGTGGTGAAATCCAAAACGATGGCCGGCTTTCGCGCGCCGTTCGTGCCCGGTTGGGACTGCCACGGCCTCCCGATCGAGTTCCGCGTGGTCAAATCCTCCGCCGGTCTCGCGCCCGCCGAGGTCCGCCGCCGCTCCGAGGAATATGCCCGCAAGTTCATCGACATCCAGCGCCGCCAGTTCAAACGCCTCGGCGTGCTCGGCGATTGGGAAAACCCCTACCTCACGCTCGATCCCGCCTACGAGGCCGGGATGATCCGCGCCTTCGCGAAGTTCGTCGAAAAAGGCCTCGTCTATCGCAAGAAAAAACCCGTCCTCTGGAGCACCGGCGCGCACACCGCGCTCGCGGAAGCGGAAGTCGAATACGCCGAGCGCACCGACCCAGCCATCCATGTCGGGTTCCAAGCGTCCGCCGGCCCGCTTGCGGAGATCAAAGCCTCTTTTGTCGTGTGGACGACGACGCCGTGGACGCTCCCGGCGAACCTGGCGATTGCCTTGCATCCGAACGAGCGCTACGCGGTGCTGAGCTTGGAACTTCCGGATGGGACGTCACGGACCGTTGTTGTAGCCAATGCGCTGAGGGAGGCACTCCTGGAGGAAATAAAAGCCACGCCCTTCAACGGTCCCGAAGAGACGCTCTCCCGTCGCGAATTCACCGGCGCGGAACTCGCCGGTTCCAAAGCCCGCCACCCGTTCCTCGACCGGGAGGTTCCTGTCATCACCGCCGATTTCGTCACAATGGAAAAAGGCACAGGGCAGGTCCATATCGCGCCCGGCCACGGCGCGGACGACTACCTCGCGGGCCAAGCCAACGGCCTCGATGTCCTCTCGCCCGTCGATGACTTCGGGAAATTCACCGCCGAATGCGGCATCCCCGAACTCGTCGGCCTCCATGTTCTCGATCAAGGCAACAAGGAAGTCCTCCGCATCCTCACCGAACGCGGCGCGCTGCTCGGCCACGCCGACTATCTCCACGACTACCCCCACTGCTGGCGTTCCAAAACCCCGATCCTTTTCCGCGCGGTGGAGCAATTCTTCATCCGCATCGACG
>CAZVPK010000037.1:0-16852 GCA_964628505.1 uncultured Chthoniobacter sp. | reverse complement strand
ATCGGGGCGGATTTTTTACCGGCGGTCGGCGCCGTCTATTGGGTGGCCAACACGGCGGGGACGGTGGTGGTGGCTCCGGTGGTTTTGCTGTTGGCGTCGGGGGGATTTTTCAGGGGATTCGGGTTGGGAGGGGCTGTGCGGTTGGCGGTGGTTTTTTTGACAAGCTGGCTGGCGTTTTTCGGGTTTGATGGAAAAGGTGCTTCCGCGCAGGCGCTGGCGTATTTGCCGTTTCCGTTTCTGGTGTGGATGGCTGTCTCGAGCGGCCTGGCGGGGGCTGCATTGGCGGTGTTGTGCATTGCGGGGATGGCCGTGGTGGCAACAAGCCAGGGAGTCGGGCCTTTTATAGCTAGGGATGCGATGACGGCATTTTTGCAGATCGAGGTGTTTCTCGCGATCGTGACAACGAGCGGGTTGCTGATCGGCGCGGGCTCCGATGCGCAGCGTCGAGAAAAGGCGCTCCAAGCCGAGGCGGCGACGCGCAAGGCGGAACTGGAGCGGCTCAAGGCGCAGGTGAATCCGCATTTTCTTTTCAATTGCCTGACGGCGATCCAATCGCTCATCCGCTCGAACAGCGACGCGGCAGAGCGGGGACTGTCTTCTCTTTCGTTGCTGCTGCGGCGCTCGCTCGATGTGGCGAAACATCCGCTCATCCCTCTGGCTGAAGAGTTGGAGATCATTCGGGAGGCGCTGACTCTTCAAAAATTGCGTTACGAGGAGGGGCTGGAATGGAGCGTGGGCGCGGACCTGGACGCCGAGAATTTTCGCGTGCCTCCGATGCTTCTGCAGCCGCTCGTGGAGAACGCGGTCAAGCACGGCGTGGACGAGGGATTCGGGCGGGTGGATTTGACGGCGGTTCTGGAGGACGGGGATTTGGTGGTGCGGGTCCGGAACACGGCGCCGCCGGAATGCGATCCCGCGAAGTGGGGCGAAAGCGTGGGGCTCGCGAGCGTGAGGGCGAGGATCGCCGAGGCGTGCCCGCAGGGAAGTGGGGTGGGGTTTTCCAAAACAGCCGACGGGTGGATCGAGGCTTTGGTGAGGATCAAGCGGGAGTGAAGCTTGGAGCAAGGAAGACGGGCTTTCAGCAGCGGGAGAGGGCGTTGGCGCTGACGAAGATGTTGCGTTCGCGGAAGGCGGACGGGGATTCCTGCAATAGGACCATGCGAAGGGCGTGGGTTTTTGCGGCAAAATGCGGAAACTGCAGAATTCTCTCCTTCGCAAAAATCCATTCCGGCCGCGGCAGTCGATATCGGCGGCAGAGGTGGTCGCTTACGGCGGCGAGATAGGCGTCTGCGAAGCCGGCGTCCTTCAAAATGGGAGAAATTCGCCCGGGCTCCTCGGCGAGTTTCCAAGCCGCGGGTTCGGATTGGAATCCATCAAGGAAATCCCGGAGCGGGAGGGATAATTTCCCCTGTTGAACCGCCATCCGGGCGACTTCCGCGAGTGTGGAAACACGTTGCGCGATCATGGGATCACCTCCGGCCTTTGGAAGATTTGCCGTCATCAGAGTTCAAAAATAGAAATGCGCATGCTGGTTGACAAGCCGGTGCCGGAGCGGATGACATCCCTGTGATGAAGGTGCTCATTTTAGATGACGAGCCGCCGGCGAGGCGGAACCTGCGGAACGCCCTTGCGGATCTCGGGCTGGACGAGGTGCGCGAGGCGGGGTCGATCGACCAGGCGGTGAAAGCACTGAAGGAGGAACGGCCGGATGTGATGTTTCTCGATGTGGAATTGCGCGGGGGCAAAAAGGGGTTCGATTTGCTCGATGCGCTCGATGCCGAGGGGATTCCGGCGGTTTTTGTGACGGCGCACGCGGAGCATGCGGTGCGGGCGTTCGAGGCGAGGGCGATTGATTATTTGCTCAAGCCGGTCGACCCGCACCGGCTGCGCGAGAGCCTCCGGAGAATCTCGACCGGCGATCAAACACAGGAACGGGTTTTTTTTCGGCACGAATCGGCGATGTTCCGCGACGGGACAAGGAATGTTCTCGTCCGGATCGGCGACATCCAACTGCTGGAGGCGAACGACTCCTACACGAAGTTGGTGCTCGGGGACGGCACGGGGCCGATGGTCAACGGCACGCTGAAGAGCGTCTTGGCTCGCATCGATCCGACCGCATTTTTTCAAGCCGACCGCGGGTGCGCGATCAATCTGGATCAAGTCGTCCAGATCGAGGAAGGGGAAAACGGACTGGCCGCCATCATGCGAAACGGTCGCCGCGTGGAAATGTCGAGGCGCCAGAGCACGGAATTCCGCCGGTTGAAGGCGATCTGAAAACCCGCTTTTTTCGCGAATCCGCCGAACGGTCGATCGGTGGGTCCGAACGGTCGGAGAAAAATGTCGAAAGGTCCGTAGAGGCAGGCCGGGAGCGGCTTTTTGGGCGAGGGCGATTTGCGCGCAGGAAAAATCCGGGGCATATCGCGCGGCGATGAAAACCACCACCACCTATCCGACAAAACACCCGCACTGGATCGACGAGGACGGCTATTCCGCGCCACGGAGGGGGCGGACCGGAATCACGTTTGCCACTGCCACCGCGATTGTGATCGCGATCCACGTGGCGGTGATTGCTGGCGTTTACGCGTATTCGAATTCCAAGCCCAAAAAAGCCGCACCGGGCGCAGCAGCCGTGCAGAAAGAGGCGGGCCCAAAATCGGATGCCCTCTCCGGCAACACTTGGCCGGAACCGGAGGCGCCTCCCCGAGTGGTTGCCAAGGCGCCGCCGCAACCCGCCGTGAATACCTCGCCGAAGGCGACTCCGGCCCCAACACAAAATCCCGTGGCAAAAATGAACCCCAAGCCTTCAAAGCCCAAAACCGGGGTCGCCACCGCAAAAAATCCCCCCGCCGTCCAACAGGGCACGAAGACCGACTCCCGCGCCGACGAGGAACTGAGGCGTCAATTTCTGGCGGCGGCGGGAAAAACGGTGGAGACACGTCCGAAGACGGTCGTGGCCGCAAAGCCGGAAGCTCCGCCGGTTACCGCCGCGCCGAAATCCACGGGCGATGTTGCGATGCCGGTGAAGAAAGCCCCGCCGATGCCGGTCGCCGCCCCGACAGCCGCTGTCCAAGCGCCTCCGATGCGTCCGGCGAGGGCCGCGGCCACGCACTACACCCTGGCGCCCGGCGACAACCTTTACATGGTTTCGCGCAAGCTGGGGGTTTCCTACAACGACCTCGCCAAGGCCAATGGCATCCGCGATCCGCGCCAGCTGCGGGTCGGACAAACGCTCAAGGTTCCCGGCGATTCCGCGATGTGAACTCCGAATGGCGCACGATCCAACTGTAGGGGATCGCGCCGTGGGAGAGCATCCAGTCGTTGAATTGTTTCAAACTCCAACCACGACCCTCGACCAGGCGGGCGTGGAGTTTTTCAACCTCCAACCGGCCGAGCAGGTAGCTCATCGGCACGGCGGGGCTGGAGGTATACCAATTCACGTCGCCCTTCGCGCGGGCGGCGGTGAAACCCACGCCCTTGCGCAGCATGGCGGCTGCGCCGGCCGCGGAGAGGGTTCCCTCCTGCAACCCGCAATCGATCACGATCCGGTGGGCGCGCCAAAGGGCGTCGTGGAGTTGAATCAACTCGGCCCCGGGAAAATCCACGAGCCCGTGCTCGACCGCCAGTTTCTCGCACCACATCGTCCAGCCCTCGTAAAAAATCGCGTGCGCGAAGAGCCGCCGCCAACGGCTGGGATGGTTGAATTGCACGACGAATTGGAGGTGGTGTCCGGGATAGCCTTCGTGGACACAGGTCAATTCCAGGCCGTGGTGCTGGCGGACTTCGGCGGCGCGGCGCGCGGGGGTTTTCTGGTCGAGGCTGAGGTCGTTCACCCAGAAGATTCCCGTCCGGTCGCGGGCGAAGGGCTCCGGCGCGCTGTAGGCGGCGGTGGGGAACTGGTGCTTCAAAAACGGCGGCACCGGCAGGACCTTCAAATGGTCGCCGACAGGGAGCGTGACCAGGCCGGACTTTCGCAGGGCGTTTTGAATTCGAAGGGTGGTGTCGCGATAAGTTTCGAGCAGAGGTTTCCCGGGATTCCATTTGGCGGCCTGTTCCTCGAGAAATTCGCGCGCGGCGCGGCGGCCGAGTTTTTTTGCGGCCTCGGCGAGGAGATGCTCGTGTCGGGCAACCTCGCGGAGGCCGATGGCGCGCACCTCGGGGAGCGAGAGGTCGAGGCCGAGTTGCTCGCGAACGAGAAATTCCATCCGCTCGCGGCCGATGGCGAATCCTCCGGCGGGTCCCTGTTTTTTCCGCGAGACGGCGGCGGCGTATTCCTCGAAGGCGCGGGAGGCGGAGCGGAGATTTTTTTGGAACCGCCCCGGGTCGGCCACGAGCGGGGTCAATTCGGCCCCGAGGCCTTCGAGAAACTCGACGGCGCCGGCGCAGGATTGGACGGCGAGCGAGGTCCAGAGCGGCTCGGGGGACCGGATGCATTCGGCGCCCGCGCGCAGGTAGTCCGGGAGTTTCGCCAACCGGGATTCGACCGCCGGCAGGACTTTTTGCAATTTCTCCGCGCCCCGCACCAGGAGCTCGAAAATCGAATCGATCGCGGCGTTGGAGTGGACCTGGGGATTTCGACGCCAATCGAGAAGGTCGCGCTCGTGGAGGAGGGAGGTCCGCAGGAGCGCCAACATTCCGCGGCGGTCGAGCCAGATGTCGCCGTGGAAGAGCGCCTCCGGCACCGCCTCGATGCGGGCGAGGGTTTTCTCGAGAAGTTGAATATGGGCGACCCGGCGGGCGGGGGTGTTGTCTCCGAGGAACGGATCGAATTTCCGCAATCCCCATTTGCCGGCCTGCTCGGGAAATAATTCGCAGGTGGTGTCGAACCACTCGCTGGCGGCGGATTCGAACTCGGCGGCGGCGCGGGACTCGGGCGTGGCTGGTGGTTTTCGGTTGGCCATGGGGGAAATCTACATCCTCGCGGAGGTCGATGGCGAACCGCGACGCATCGGGCTTGGCGGTGCGGGGGGCGTTGATATTTTTCGCGGATGGAAATTCTCCGCCGTCCGCTCGCCGCCGTTTTGGAAACGGCCCCGCTGCTTTGGACCCTGTTCGCCATGTGGCTGGGGATCCTGCTTTTCATCTCGGGGTCCCCTCCCCCCGAGGACATGCCGACGCTGGTTCCGCATCAGGACAAGTTGATGCATTTCGTGTTTTTCGCCGGAGGCGCCTGCGCGCTGGGCGGGGCGTTGAGCCGGTCCTTCGAGGCCAAGGGGCTTCGATTGCTCACGGGGACGGTGGTCACGCTCGCGCTCGCCGGGGCGTTCGACGAATACAACCAGCACCTCGTGCCGGGACGCACGGGGTTGGATCCGTTCGATTGGATCGCGGATTTGTGCGGGGCGTTTTTCGGGGTGTGGGTGCTGGCGAGGTTGAGGGGATTCGCGTTCGGCAAACCCAGCGCGGCCCCGAAGCGGAAGGCGTGAGGGGCTTCAAAGCCGTCCGGCGGATTCCAGTTGCCGGGCAAGGAGGGTGGTGCGGGCGGCGGGGTTGGCGATGGCTTTTTCGATCACGTCCGCCGGGCCGAAGACGAAGAGGTTGGTCTTGGCGCGGGTGATGGCGGTGTAGAGGAGTTCGCGGGTGGCCAGCGGGCTATCGGCCTTGCGCGGGAGAAGGACGACGACATTGTCGTATTCGCTGCCCTGGGAGCGGTGGATGGTGATGGCCCACGCGGGGCTGTGGTCGGGGAGTTTCGAAAGGGGAACGGGCGTGTTCCGATTTTCAAAAAACACCTCGCGGGATTTGCCCGGAGAGAAATGAAGGACGCCCGCCTCGCCGTTCCGGAGGCCGGTTTCGGGGTCGTTGCGGTCGATGATGAGAGGCCGGTTGAGGAGGCGGCGGCCGGGAAAGAGTTTTTCGATCTGTTCCTCGACGGCATTGCGGATGGAGTTGCGGTGGGCGGTGAGGAGGCGCACCTTGCCGAGGGCCTCGAGCGCGGCGGCGGGGGTTTCCGCGAAGGCGGCGGACTCGAGGGCCTGGCGCACGGCGGAGGGGAGGGCCTTGAAAATCGCGTCGGGGTCGGTGGCGGGATTCCAAAAAAGTCCGCGTTCGCAGTCGGAACCGGTGTTTGCCTTGAGAAGGTCCATGGCCGCGGCGGCGTTGTTTTTTTCGATCGCCAACGCGAATTCGGCGATGGCCGGCCGGTTGGAAAACCGGTGGGATTCGGTGAGGCGCACATGGGCCGATTGCATGGAGGGAGCGCGGGCGATGACGGAAAACACGCTTCCCCTCCCCACGCTTTCGAGTTGGTTGGGATCGCCGAGCAGGATGAGTTTGCAGCCCCCGGGAAGCGCCTCCAGCAAGGCGCGCCACAGGAGGGTGTCGATCATGGAGCACTCGTCGACGATGAGGATTTCGCACGGCAGACGGCGCCCGGCGTGGAAGGCGCAGGCGTTCCTGCCGGGATGGTGGCCGAGCAGCGAGTGGATCGTCTTGCTGGTGCCGGAGGCCGATTCGAGTTTCGCCTTCAGCTTTTCGTCGAGGCCCGACAGGGATTGGTTCACGGCCTCTTTCATCCGGTCCGCCGCCTTGCCGGTGGGCGCGGCGAGTTGGATGCGGCGGGGGTCGAGGTCCGCGGATTCCAGCAAAATGGCGAGGAGGCGGGCGAGCGTGTAGGTCTTGCCGGTGCCGGGACCGCCGGTGATGACGGCGAGGTTTCGCTCGAGCGCCAACGCGGCGGCCTCGCGCTGGCCGCCGGGCTCGGGAAAGTATTTCTTGAGGCGCGCCTCGTCGGCTTGCCGGGCCGGGGCGGCGTTCATCTCCAGGAGTCGCGCGGCGATTTGTTTCTCGGCCTCGAAAAACCAACGCGTCTGCAAATACCCCTCGCCATTCTGCTCGACCAACACGAGCGGAGAGGCGGGACCCTCGACGGCGTTTCCCCACTCCGAAACGGCGGCCTCCACCTTGCAGGCGGTGGACCCCTTTTCATGGGCCGCGAAAAGGTCCGCGACCGCGTTGGTGGCGCCGTCGGGCAAGTTCCACTTTTTTTGCAGCCAGTCGATTTCGAGTTTCATGGGGCGGGTTTTTTGAAGAGGGCGTCCAAGGCGTCGAGCAGGGCGGGGTCCGGGGAAATGTGAAGAATCCCTTGCGCCGATGCGGCCCGAACGCCGCGCAGATAAACGAGCCAGGCCCCGCGAATGTCGGCCTGCCGACCCAAATAACGGCGCAGCGCGACGAGGTAGAGATGGGTCTGAAGCCAATAGTGGCTCGCGCGCGCCGCCTTGCGGAGCGAGCCGTCGTCGTAGGCGGGGAGCCTGTTCGTCTTCCAATCGATCACTCCAAACGCGGAGTCGCGAACCGCGATCTTGTCGATGAAACCCTGCAGGAATCCTTCCAATCGATCGGAGCCGAGCTTGAGCAAGGCCATGGCGTAGTCGTCGTCGCCATGGCGGGAAAATTGCTCCGCGAGGACGTCGATGCCGAATCCCTCGATGACCGGCAGATGGAATTGCCACTCGGAGGTCCTCGGTGTGCGGCAGGCCATTGACATATCGCATCCCATGCCGGGAAGAACCGACTCGCGCAGCTGGCCGAGCATGGCCCCGGCGGCGGACGGCAACGCGTCCCGCCCCTTCGCCAGCGGGTAGGAGGCGAAATGCTTTTCCAAACCGGGGAGCGGCGGGACGGATTGGAAATCCCAGTCCTCCAAAAAATCGTGCACCGCCGTGCCAAGGACGGCGCCGCCGGGGATCGAGCCGAACGCATTCGGCGCGGCCGCGGCATCGTCCGTCGAGGGCTCGACGGGCGACTCGCCCTTGGCGTTCTTCTCGCGCGTGAGTTGCGAAAACGAAGTCGTGCGCCAGAAGGTCTGCTCCACCACGACGGAATCGGCTAGGCAGGTGATGGGAGAGCCCGGGCGGGCATAATCCCCATCGACGGATTTCGGCAGTCCGTCCTGAAGGACACAGGAAACACCGGGATTTTCCAGAATGCCTTCGAGCGTCCCCCGGTGGATGCTCCCGCGGTTCACGGCCGCGGCGGCCGCCCACACCGGAAAATCCGCGTTGCGATCGGCGCGCAGGAGCCAGTCGAGGGCGGAGGGGGTTCCCTTCGGCCCCGGGACCGCGCCCGCGCAGAGCCAAAGCTTCACCTTCGCGCGGGTCAACGCGACATAGGCGAGTCGCAACCGTTCCTCGAGCAGGGACACCCGGATTTCATCACGCACCGACTCGTCGCAGAGATCCGCATCCACAATCGAAAACACCCCGCCTCGGTTCAGCACCTGATACTTTTTGGGGTCCTTGGAGGTCCAAAGGAACGGGCAAAAGACGAGGGGGAACTCGAGACCCTTGGCCGCGTGCATCGTGGCGACCTTGACCGCGAAGCGGTCGCTCTCGAGCTGGAGGAGCCGTTCCTCCGGCGGTGTGCCGGACTCGCTGGCGCGTGCGATTTCCTGTTCCAGCCAGATCAAGAGCCGGTTCGGCTTGCCCCCCGACACAGCGGCGAATCCGGAAAGAATGTCTGTGAGATGGCGGAAGTTCGTGAGACGCCTCTCGCCGTCCTTCGCGGCCGCCAGGCGCATGGAGATTCCCTCCTGCGCATCGATGAGGGCCAGTGCGGAGGAAATGCCCCGCCGGGTCCACTCCTGCTTCCAGAGCTGGAATTTGGAGACGGTTTCATCGGCCGCATTCTCCTCGATGCCGCGGATCGCGTGGTCGGTCTTGCCGAGCAATCGTGTGGCGAGGGCGGCGCGGCGGGCTTTCGCCTGGAGCGGCGCGTTCACCGCCGCGAGAAGAGTCAACAGCTCGCGCGCCTCCTCGGACTCCAACACATCCTCGTCGGTTTTTCGAATGGCGGGGATGCCCCGCGCCTTCAGCGCGTCGTGGATCGCAACCGCCTCGTGGTTTTGGGCGACGAGCACGGCGAAATCGGCCGGCACGGCATCGCGGGCATCCGCGCCATTGAAAATGCGGGCGGGCGAACCATCGACCCCCAGCAGGCGGGCGATTGCGGAGGCCACGGCGTCCGCGATTTTCTTGATGCGATCGTCGCCGTTCGAAAAATCCTTGGCATTGCTGTCCGGAACGAGCCACGCCTCCAGGCGCGGACCGGGACCCGTTTCGCCCTCCGTATCCCGCAACCAGGTGTCGTGGTCCATGCCCGAGGAGGAAGCGTGAAACTCGAGATTCGCTTTGTGAAACGAGCGCGGGTGGTCGAAGAGGGCGTTGACGCAGTCCACCAGGGGCTGCGGACTGCGGTAGGTTCGGGAGAGGGTGAAGACCTTCGCGCCCGGGCGGTTTTTGGCGGCGAGATAGGTGTTCACATCCGCCCCGCGGAACGCGTAGATCGCCTGCTTGGGATCGCCGATGAGCACCAGTGAATGATTCGGGGAATCGAGGAAGATTTTTTCAAAAATCCGGAACTGCGCTCCATCGGTGTCCTGGGATTCGTCGACGAGCGCGACCTTGAACCTTTTGCGCAACCGATCCCGCAGGGTCCCGCCATGGAGCCCGCGCAGGGCGCCGTCCAAGGTTTTGACCATGCCGTCGAATGTGGTCAGGCGGTTGGTCCGGAGAGCGGCATCGACATGTTCGGCAACACGTGTCGCGAGGGTTTTTCTCCAGGCAAGGGTGAGCCATTCAAACTCCCGAAGAACCGCCTTGGCGGTTTGGACGGCCCGAAGTTCGGCCGCGCGGGCCGGATTGCCGTTGCGGTTCGCCACAGCGCCCGCATCGGATTTGTCCAACGCCGCGACCCAAGCGACCGCCTCGCGCCAGGCGGCCAAGTCGCGAGGTTCGCGGAGGGTTTCGGGAACCGAGGCCCGGAACTCCTCCGTGCCGCCCGCCTTGTTCCAAGTCACGGTTGGAAAAAACGCCTTCAACTCCTCCAAGGCTTGCGGCTCGAAAAGCCCCGAGGGGTGGCTCAACCGGGCGAAGAGGGTGTCGAACGCCGGCGGATCCGGCTCCACCAAGATCTCCGGCAACCCGAGCGCCATCGTGACAAATCTCAAATCCTCCTCGAAGTCCCATCCGAGAATCCCGGCCACACGCGCGAGGGATTCGTTGTTGGCGACATCGGTTTTCCAAATGTCGTGCAGCGATTCGCGCACGAGATCCTTCGAATCCACGAGCACCTCGGGCATCACGGGAAGCGCGCAAAGTTCGCCCTCGGCCTGCAGGACCGCCTGGCAGAACGAGTGGATGGTCGAGATGGAGAGCAGATCGAGATCGCGGATCGCTTGTTGGATTCGGTCCGCGCCGCCGGGCTTTTGCTCCATGAGGGCGCGCAAGGCGGCCAGGGTTTGGTTTGCGGGAGGTTTTTCGGAGACGAGCTCGGCGAAGACTTTTCGCGTGCGGTCGGCCAGCTCCCCGGCCGCATCGTTTGTGTAGGTGACGAGCAGGATTTCACCGATGCGCAAATCGTCGTTCTCCAAAAGCAGGCGCGGGACCAGATGGCTGATGGAAAAT
This sequence comes from uncultured Chthoniobacter sp., assembly GCA_964628505.1. GTDB lineage: Bacteria > Verrucomicrobiota > Verrucomicrobiia > Chthoniobacterales > Terrimicrobiaceae > UBA967. Next base: position 6,449 of record CAZVPK010000037.1, on the reverse strand, counting down.
GTTTTTCCGGTCCCCGCGCTGGCTTCGATGACGGTGAGGCCGGGCTCGATGGAGGAGGTGATCGGGTCGAACGGGTTCATTTTTTCTTGGAGGACATCCATGTTTTCAAGGGTCGGCTCACGGCATCCGCCCAGCGCATCCACTCCGGGGTTTCCTCGAAGGGATCGGCATCCCTCCAGGCCAGCATGGCGGCGGGCGAGAGACCCTCGCCGGGTTGTTGCGAGTCGCCCCAGCCCTTGGTCGACCAGACTTTTCGGGCTTTTTCGAAATCTCCCGCCGGAGTGTTTCTGTTTCCCAAAAGCGCGAGCGAGGTTTGCGGCGCGAACCGGATCGGGCGCTGTTGGCCTTGCAGGCAGCCGTCGAGCAGCGCGGCGAGGGTTTGCATCGCCTCCGCCGGATCGATGGCGGGCAGATCGCTCCGGGTGACGGGATCGCCTTCGTAAAAAATCGAAACCCCTCCCCCCTTCCCCAGCGCGCCCGCCACGAGCGCGGCGAGCCAATGCGGCAACCAGTGCCTGGGTTCCTTCATTTTTCCGGAGTCGCCGATGATCACCGTGTCGTTCGCGAGCAGGACGGGGCAAAGAATCCGGCACCCCGAAACCTGGATTTCCAGCGTGTCGGCGGTCGGCCTTTCATCTCCGACGGCGGCGGCAATGGCCTTCATTTTTTGGAACGCCTGCCACTCGGCATCCGCCAAAAAGCCCGGCGGCAGGCCGCGATCGGCCGCGTGAAGGGACTTCAACCGGCTCTCGGAGACGCCACCGCGGATTTGCTCTTTCAAGGCCGCCTCCTTGAGCTTCCACCTTTGAAGTGCATCGAGATGGATGGGCGCGAAGTCGAGGGCGGTATCGTCCTCCTCGTCCATGGGAAGGTCGATTTTTTGGGCCTTGAGAAAACCCCGCGCCGGGTTCTTCCAGAACGCGGCAAGTTGGGCGACCGTCATTTCCACGGGAGCCGCCGGCGAAGCGCCGGACGTGTTTTCGTGAAACGGAAGCGGGGTTTTGGAAACGCTGTTCGCGGCTTTCGCCAACTCGCAAATCCCGCCGCCCACCGGCCTCTCGAGCTTGCCCTCCGGCTCGAAATATTTCGCCGAGAAGGGCTGCAACGGATGTTCGCGCACGAGGTCTTCGCGCCTGGCGCCGAGGACGACGGCGGCGGAGACGAGTTCCTCGACGCAGGTCGAAAGGGGCTGGTTTTTGTTGGTGCGGATGTTGCGGGTCGAGGCGGTGATGATGAGGCGGTCGGCGGGAGCGAGGAGGGAGTCCAGGAACATCTGGCGGTCGTCCACGCGCGGACTGCGGTCCCAGATTTTCGGTTTGGCGCGGAGGAGGTCCCAGGACGGCGAGGCGGTGCGGGAGGGGAAGGCCTCGTTCTGCATGCCCACGAGGGCGAGGAGGCGGCACGGGGAATTGTGGAGCTGGCGCAAGCGGCCGAAAAGGATCGCGCCGGTCAGAGGCGCGCGGCGGTTGGATTCCTCCGCCTCGGTTTCCAACCAATCGAGAACGACCGCGGCGTCGAGGGGCATCGCGCAGGACGCGTCCTCGAGAAACGAAACGCACTTGGTGGCGACCGCGAGGTTTTCCTCGTTGTCGCCCAGAAGGGCCTGCGCGGCGTTCCGGAGGCGGAAGGCCCATTCCTTGGCGGGGACCGGTTGCCGCCAGTCGCGGAGGGTCGCGTGCAGATTCCTGAGCCAATCCAGGAAGCGATTGGTCCTCTGGAATTCGGAGCCCATCAAATCCGCCACCGGAAGGTGGAAGACCCCGTCTTCGTTCTCCGGCTCCCCGGGGCCGAAACAGACTCCGGCGGCGAGTCGATCGAGGGAAAAAGCCCATCCGCCCGGGGACTCGCTGTCGTTTCCATGGAGCCCCTGGGTGAGGCCGGAGGCGCGGAGCGTTTCGGCAAGAAACTCCGCGGCGTCGCCATCCTCCTCCACTCCCAAGGCCGTGCGCACGGCGCGGAGTTGGAGCAAATCCAACACCTCGCTTGCGCGGCCGCGGCCTCCGCGGGCGATCTCGAGAAGGGCGAGGAGACCCTCCAGAACCGGATCGCCCTCGCCGGGCGGCAACTCGGCGAGGCGCACAGGCAGCGGGTTTTCGCCTGTTTGAAAAACCGCGGAAACCAACGGCGCATACTTGTCGAGGGACGGCGCGGCGATGAGAACCTCGTGGGGCTTCAAGCCCGGGTCGTCCCGGAAGGCCCGCAGAAGCTCGTCGCGCAAGACCTCGAGTTCGCGGCGGGGCCCGAAGCACTCGTGGATCGAAAGGGACTTGTCGGCGGTGGCGGAGTTTTTTTCAAAGGGTTCGTTTGCGCGGATCCCGGCTTGGATCCGCCCCAGCAGGCAGTCGGCGCCTTGATCCGCAGGCAAGGCGTCCCAGTTCGTGTATTGCTCGTCGAGTTTGCCGAGCAGGACGAACGCGCCGGCGGCATGGCGTCCCATGGAAACCAGCAACGGGTTCCGGGCATCGCCGCCCTCGAGAAGGAAATTCTCCGGATCGCCCTCCCCGGAATGCGCGGTTTTGTTCGCGATGGTCCGGTCCCTCAAATCGCCGAGATATCCGAGGCACGGCAGGGCGACATGGACATCGACGCGGCATCCGAAGTCCGCCATGCGCCGGAGAACCTCGACGAGCAGCGGGTCGAGGGACCCGCTGCCGACGACTGTGATTTTCGGAAAGGCCGCCTGGATTTTCCCGCGGGCCGCCGAATCCTCGAGGCGCGAGGGGACCAGGCCGGCGTCGTTTCCGAACTCCTCGTAAAGCGAGAGCCAGAGGGCGCGCTGCCAGTGCTCGTCGGCCGTGCCCTTTTCAAGAAACTCCCCTCCCCTCGCCCACGCCTCCGGCATTTCCGGACGGAAGTGGGCGTATTGATCGAACCGGTCGGCGAGCGCCCGCGCCATCGCAAAGCGGTCGCGGGCGCTTGCTCCCGGAGGCATCAACGGCACGAGCGCCGGATCCCCGTCCATTTTCGCGAGGATCGCCCATTCCAACCGGCGCTTGGTCCAATCGGCGGCCCGTTCGATCCCGGCGGCACGGAAAACCTCCACCACGAAATCCTGCGGCATGAAAAACTCGAAGCCCATGCACAGGCCGAATCTCCGGGCGATCCGAATCCGCAACCCATCGCGAAAGTGCACCGAGGGGACCACGAGGCGAACGGGCACGAGACCCGGCGGGGTGTCGCGCAGGCCGGCGGCCAATCCCTCGAAAAGCGAATCGAGGCCCGGCGCGGGGAAGACATTAATTTTCGACATCGGAAAATGCGGGCCGCATCGGGCGCGCGGCGGCGGGTTTGAAAATCATGACGGGAATCCTAACCACAAGCCTGTCGCAAAAGCCGCCACAGGGGTGCGATTTTTTTCGGGAGATCAAAAAAAACTCCCGCGGGCCCGTTTCCCCGATCCGGTCTCCGCCGGAATTCCCGGAGCAACTGTTCGCGGGGCGCCGGGGCGGGGGGGAGCCGACAGTCGGATTCGAACCGACGACCAGCGGTTTACAAAACCGCTGCTCTACCACTGAGCTATGTCGGCGGGGTCGCTTTTGCGGAACGTTTCATTACAGCCGGAGTCCGCCCGGTTCAATCGAAATTCCCCCGCACCCCGCCGGGCGGGCTACGACAAACCCGCCCGCGCGCGGAGCGGGTTGGAAGATTCCATTGCCGGGCTCGCGCGATGTGGACTAGCTTGAAGGCGTGCCTCCCTTCTCCAAATCCACGGAATCGCTCGACGATGTCGAACTGATCCAGCGCGTCGGCCTGGGGGACCGCGATTGCTTCGAGGAATTCTACCACCGGCACGCGGCGTTGATTTATTCCACCGCCTTCAAGGTGCTGAACAACGCGGACGACGCCGAGGATGTCCTGCAGGATGTGATGTTCATGGTCTGGGAAAAATCCCCGATGTATGAGGTGTCGCGGGGCAAGCCGTTGAACTGGGCGATCACGATGACGCGGAACAAGGCGATCGACCGGTTGCGCTCGGTCCAGCGCCGCCTGCGCCTCAAGGAGGATGCCGGGCGGGAAATCGAACCGCTGCTGCCCTCGGCCTCGCGGCCGGAAAATCCGCTCGATCTGGGTGAGAAGCGGCAAATCGTCCGTTCCGCCGTGATGAAGCTCAACCGCGAGCAGCGCGAGGTGATCGAGATGGCCTACTTCGGCGGACTCACCCAGCAGGAAATCTCGCAGCGACTCCAAACCCCGCTGGGCACCGTGAAGGCCCGCATCCGCCGCGGCATGCAGCGGCTCCGCAAAATCGTCGGACCGGCTTTGTAGAGCCTACCCCGCGGTCCTCAGCGAAGCAGCTTGATCGCCAGAATCCCGCCGATGCCGGCGAGGGTGCCGAGGATCAGGCAAATCTCGAGACGGGTCTCGATGAACTTGCGGACCTTCTCGCCGAAGAGGCGGATGAGCCCCGCCACCAGGAAAAACCGGAACCCGCGCCCGATGATCGAGGCGAGGACGAGTTGCACGACATCGTATTGGAAGACCCCGGAGGCGATCGTGAAGACCTTGTAGGGAATCGGGGTGACGGCCGCGATGAGGATGCCCCAGAACCCGTAGGTGGTGTAGAGCTCCTTGACATGCTCCATGATCGCCTCGCCGTGGTAGAATTTCACGATCGGCTGGCCGACGACCTCCCAGAGCCCCCATCCGATATACCAGCCGAACACGCCGCCGAGCACCGAGGCCACCGTGCACCAGAAGGCCGCCTGGAGCCAGCGCTTCGGCCTCGAGAAGCAGATCGCCATCAACAACACATCCGGCGGAATCGGAAAAAACGACGACTCGATGAACGAGATGAAAAACAAAAACGGGATCGCGTATTTGTGGTCGGCCCAGTGGAGGGTCCAGAAGTAGAGCTTGCGGATCGGGTTTTTGGTCGCGCGGGCGTGCGCCATCGCCTCGGAGGGCGCGGTCTCGAAAAGTTCCTCGGTGTTTTTCACGGAGCGGGAGTTTCAGCGGAAACCGTCCCGTCGGGCAACTCCCCGCTTTCCGCGCTTGCGGTCGAGGGTTCCCCGCCGGGCGTCGAACCGGGCGCCGGGGGGAGGATGCGGCAGGGGCCGATGTGGGTGCCGCCCTTTTCCACCACGAACGAAGGGGACTCGACCTCGCCCTCGAGCACGCCGCCCTTGAGCACCCTCACGATCTCCCGCGCGACCACCTTGCCCCGGAGCACCCCCTCGATGGCGAAACTCCCGGCCTCGATCGGATGCGGGCATTCGATCCGCGACTTGCGCTCGACCAGCACGGAACCCGCGCTGATGCGGCCCGCGCAGGGTTTTTGCATGGCCAGGCGGGCCTCGCCCTCGCAACGGAGGTGGCCGCTGAAGACCCCCTCGACACGGGCGGTTCCGCACACGATCCACTCGTTGCCGATGATGCCCTTGGGCCCGAGTTTCAAGTGTCCGCGCGTGTCCACGGCCCGCGAGATGCTCTCGTTCACCGCCACATCGATCAACTCGATCGGGGCGTAGCACCCCGGGCAGATCGTGCTCTGGGCCTTGCGCGAGACCTCGTGGGAACGCCCGCATTTGAGGCAATGGACGGTGCGTCCGTCGGCGGATTTTTTTCCGGCGAATGTCGGCAGGGCGGTTTCGCCGCCCGCCCGGACCTTGTCTTGGGCGGTGGCTTCGTAGTGGGCGCCGCAGGAACGGCAGTTGGTCGAGACGAGGCTGGGCGACTCGAGCTGCACAAAACCGCACACCGGGCACCGATACGGTGTCTTCGGCGGTGTGGTGGGCATGGAGCCTTAGGCCGCGCTCTCGACCGGGGTGGACTTCGCCGGCGCGGTCGAGCGGGCGGCGAGACCGCCCTTGCTCGGGGTCACTTCGGAATGTCCGATGAAGGTGGCCCCCTCCTCGATGATGATGCGCATCGCCTTGAGGTCGCCGAGAAGCTCGGCGTTCGACTTGAGTTCGCAGCGTTCCTGGACCGTGACATTGCCGTTGACCGTGCCGTGGATCGTCACGGACTTCGTGCGGACCTCGCCTTTGACGACCGCGTTTTTGCCGAGAATGAGCGTGCCCTCGGAGATGATCTCTCCGTCGAGTTTGCCGTCGAAAATCATTTCGCTGTCGAACTTGAGCGTGCCTGTGAGTTCGACATCGCTGGTGAGGATGTTTTTGGACGTGGAGGGTTCGGAGACCAGGGAGGTGATGTTGTTGAGATTCATGACGGCGGTGACGCTATACCCTTTCCCGAGGGGCGGTCAACTGCCCGGGAGACGGAAAACGCCCGCGCCGCCGGATCCGCGGACGCGAAGGAATCGAGGCGGCATTTCGGGAGCCCTCGAGCCGAGGGCGCGGGGGTTTTCGGGCCGTTTTGCAAGGAGGGACCCGCTTGTCGGGTCCGTGTCGGCGTCTTTGCGGAAGGCCATTCGGCCCTGACAAAACCCGCGCGCCAGCGCCTTCGTTCCAAGGGAAAGACGAACGTTTGGCCGGGGGGGCAACCGGAGC
>CAZVPK010000036.1:0-17438 GCA_964628505.1 uncultured Chthoniobacter sp. | reverse complement strand
TTCATGCAGCGCGCCTACGACATGATCATCCACGACATCGCGCTTCAAAACCTCGATGTCGCCCTCTGCATGGACCGCGCCGGCCTTTCCGGCGACGACGGCCCCACGCACCACGGCCTGTTCGACATCGGCTACCTCCGCCCCGTCCCCGGAATCATCCACATGCAGCCGAAGGACGAGATCGAATTCGCCGACATGCTCTGGACGATCGTCCACCACGACGGACCCGCCGCCATCCGCTACCCGCGCGGCGCGGGCACCGGCGCCGTCCACTCGGGAAAACCCAGGCTCCTCGAAATCGGAAAATCCGAGGTCCTCCGCCACGGCTCGCGCGCCGCGATTTTCGCGCTCGGCAACATGTGCGAACTCGCCCTCCCCGCCGCCGAGGCGCTGGAAAAACTCGGCGTCTCCACCGCCGTCATCAACGCCCGTTGGATCAAGCCGCTCGACACCGCCACGATCGAATTTTTCGCCCGCGGCTGCGAAGTGATTTGCACGATGGAGGACCACGCCCTCCTCAACGGCTACGGCTGCGCGGTCCTCGAGCACCTCGCCGATCAAAACATCAAAACCCCCGTCGTCCGCATCGGCTGGCCCGACCGTTTCATCGAGCACGGCCCCGTCCCCGTGCTCCGCCAAAAGCACGGACTCACCGTCGAAGCCACGGTCCAAAAAATCCTCTCGCGCCTCGCGCCCGCCAAAATTTCGCGCACCGCCGCCATCGCGCCCGCCGCGTAGAAGCGCCTCCCGCCGGGCTTTCAAAAAAAAATCCCACATGCCTGCGGCAAGGCGGGCTCTGCTTGTCAGAGCCGCATCGGCGTGTTTGCGGGAGCCGCCCCGGTCCTGACAAGCAGGCCCCTCCTGCGGGTTCGGAGCAAACTCATCGGATTCCCAGCCAGTCCGCCACCGCGGCCGCCACCGGGTTTCCGAGATCCGCCAACCCGCTCTCCGGATTTTCCAGCGCCGCGCGCACATGGAAGACCCACCACGCCAGCAAAAGCCCGAGGCCCGGAACCAAAAACCGCCCGGGCCATTTCCGCGCCGGACTCCAGTCGATCAACGCCCTCCCCCGCACCAGCTCGACCAAACAAACCGCCGCCGCACACGCCATCGCCGCCAGAAAAGGAACCGCCAGCGCGTTCCACTCCAGAGCCTCCCTCCAATCCCCGGCCGCCAGCGCCCCGGCCGCCCGCGTGCCGCCGCACATCGCGCAGGGCAGGCCGCTCGCTTCGCGAAACCCGCAGGGCCAAACCGGCACGGGCCAGCCGGCCGCCTTCGCCGCGAGAACCGCCAGGCAAAACGCCGCCACGCCGAGCACCACCCCGCGCGCCACACGCTCGTGCGGCATCAACGGCGGTTGGATTTCCCGTTTCATAACCGGGAAAGTTTCGCCCGCGACAAGGCGGCGCGGAAATTCAAATTCCTGAAAAATTCCACCGCCTCCGGTTTTCCGCGACCCGGACAAACAAAACAGTTGCGCCGTCCCGATCCGGCGGGGTAGTTTCTCGCCTCCTTTTCCAGGAGCCTTAGCTCAATCGGTTAGAGCGCTGCCCTGTCACGGCAGAGGTTGCGGGTTCGAGCCCCGTAGGCTCCGTTTCTTTTTTCCACCCTCGATTCCCCCGGGAAACCGCTTGAATACAGGCTCCGGCGCCCTCCCGTCGGTTCGGCAACCCCGCTCCGCGCCGGGCCAGGGATTTTCCCGCGACGCATCATTTTTGCGAAACGGCACCGCAACCGCTTCGCGCAGGAGGGTCCTGCCTGCCAGGACCGGACCTCCTCCCGCCAACACACCGCCGCGGACCCGGCAACCGGTTCCCTCCCCGCAAGCCGCAGGGCGTTGCCTTTTATCAACGCCGTGCCAGGGATTCGGCCGACGGGAGGTCCAGCGGACGTGCGACGTAGATTCCGGCGTGGTTCGGGAACCTGGCGAGGTAGTCGGACAGGCGTTTGTCCAAAACGACCTTCCGGTGGTTTTTCGAGGCGTGGAGGAATCGGAGCGTGCCGTTTTTGTCGCGGGAGGCGAGGCCGACATGGGAGGTGTAGGTTTCATGCCAGTCGGTGACGATGCAGACGATGTCGCCGTTGCGGAGCTTGGGCTCGATTTTCGGCACCTGGGATTTCGGAATGTAGGTGATGCCGCGGCGGGAGAGTTCGTCTTCGAGCCGGACGAACCCGGGGACCATCGAGGGGTCGGCGCGCAACTGGCGGAAGAGGCGGGGCTTTTTCCCCATGTAGGCCACATCGCGGTGGAGCCGCTTGCCGCCGAGGGCGGGCGTGATGTCGGTCACCAGGCCCCGGAGCTGGTTGTCGTGCATCCAGTCCTCGAGATGGTGCAGGCGGGAGTCGAACCGGCCGGTGCAGCGCCCGTGGCGGTAGCGGTCGAGTTCGATGAGGCGCAGCATGTCGTCCGCGGAGTGCGGCGCGGGCTTGAGCGCGGACAACCGGGCCATGGCCAGGGCGATCTCGAAAAGCGTCCAGCAATCCATGCCATGCATGTTCACCGACGGGGCCTCGAGCCGTTCGTCGAGTTCGAGGGTGTAATTCACGTAGGGGGTTCCCTGCAGCGCGAGGGCGAATTGGTTCACCCGTTCCCCGATGGGAAGCTTGGCCCACCCGGCCCGGTGGGCGCGGTTCATCAGGTCGGTGAATTTTTTCCGCCCGACAAAGGTTTTTTCCGGTGGCAGGGCGGCGACGGCCGGAACCGTTGCGGCAAGTGCGAGAACCGTGAGAACGGCGAAAATTCGAAGGCTCGGCATGCGGGGAGTTTAGCAGACTCCGGACAAAATGCATGCCCCCGCGCGGGAGGGCTCGCCGGAATCTCGGTCGGGCGCGGGGAGGATTGGTTGAACGGTTCCACATGTCCCGGCAACTGTCTGATGGCGAGCGCCCGGCCCGGGTGCGATTTTTGTATTTTATGAAATCTCTCACCCCGGGCCCGTTGCGCGCATTGGCGATTGCGGCGCTTCTTTTCCTTCTCGCCCCGGCTCTTTCCGCCCAGAACCTCACGGAGACCACCGGGATCGTCCGAATCCAGGCCGAAGAGCCCACCCTGAACACCGGGCGCTCGATCGGAGGCATTCCCTTCTCCTGGACCGCATCCACGGGACTGTCGGGATTCACGGGAACCGGTTTCATGGAAGCGGAACCGAACGACGGCACGTCGATCTCGAGCGGTTGGACCACCACGAGTCCCGAGCTTCAATACTCGGTCACATTTGCGAATGCGGGCACCTATTATGTCTGGATGCGGGTCTTCGCGGAAACCGCGGAAAACGCCTCGGTCCACATCGGACTCAACGGCGCGAGCCCCGCGGCGGCGACATTGACGGCCTCGCAGTTCAACACCTGGAAATGGGTGAATACCGGGAGCGGATCCGCCACGCCCGTAACCGTGACCGTGCCGGCGGCCGGCACCTACACCTTGAACGTGTGGATGGGCGACGCGGGGTTCCGTTTCGATCGCATCCTTCTCACGCGCAATCCGAACTACACCCCCGAGTTCTCCGCGGATTTCTGGCGCCAGCAGAACATCTACCAGATCATCACCGACCGGTTCTTCAACGGGAATCCCTCGAACGACAATTTCTACGGCTGGGCCGAACCGAACATCGGCAACAAAACGCACGGCGGGGATTTTTCCGGCATCGAGAAAAAACTCGACTACATCAAGGCGCTGGGGGCGACGGCGATTTGGATCTCGCCGGTCGTGAAAAACGGCGCGGGGGACTTCGACTACCACGGCTACGCGGGCACGGATTTTTACAACACCGATCCGCGCTTCGGTTCGATGTCCGACCTCCAGCGTCTCGTCGCCGAGGCCCACAAGCGCGGCATCCTGGTCGTGAACGATGTGGTCGTGAACCACGCGAGCACGTGGGTGGACAGCGGCGACGCCGGTTGGGGGACGACCTTCAAATACCCGCCCGACGGCTACAACCTGCGCTACAATTCCGGCGGCAGGACCTTCGCCCCTCCCTTCGACCCGGCCTCGCTCCAGGCGGCGTTCGGAAACACCAATCTCGTGAACATTTTCAACAACAACGGCGGCACCCAGAATTGGAGCGACGCCACCCAGGTCGAACTGGGCGAACTCGTCTCCCTCGACGATTTCCGGACCCAGTCGACCTACGTGAGGGACCGGATGGCCGAAATCTACACCTGGTGGATCCAGCAGGCGGGCTTCGACGCGTTCCGCATCGACACCGTCAAACACGTCGAGATGGGCTTCTGGGACAATTGGAGCCCTCGAATCCGCGCCGCCGCCGCCGCCGCCGACAAACCGAACTTCTTCCAGTTCGGCGAGGTCTACGACGGCTCGGACGCCAAGTGCGGCTCCTACACGGGGACAAAAACCACCGCGCCTTTCAAAATGGAGTCGGTGGTGGACTACCCGCTCTACTATCAGGTCGGGAGCGTCTTCGCGACCGCGACCGGAGCGACCAAGCAGATCGAGGACCGCTACAACAACCTCAACACTTGGAACTACGACCAGTCCGCCCTCAACTCGCTTGTCACCTTTATCGACAACCACGACCAGAACCGCTTCCTCAACGCCGGCGGCGGCACGGCCCGCCTCCAGGTCGCGCTGGCCTTCCTCTACACCTCGCGCGGCATCCCCTGCCTTTACTACGGCACCGAGCAGGACTTCGACGGCGGCGCGGATCCCTGGAACCGCGAGGACATGTTCGACGGCCAGTTCGAGGGCGGTCCCTCGACCGGGGACAACTTCAACATGGCGAGTCCGCGCTTCAAACTCGTCGCGAAACTCAACAACCTCCGCCGCCTCTACCCCTCGCTGCGCACCGGCATCCATTGGAACCAATGGAACAACGCCAGCGGCCCCGGGCTCCTCGCCTACTCCCGTCGCCTCGGTGGCGAGGAGGCCTACGTGGTCCTCAACACCGCCTCGAGCCAGCAGACGATCGGCTACCGACCCACGATCCATCCTCCCGGCACGGTGGTGGTGAATCTTTTCAACCCGGGTGAAAAACTCACCGTCGTTAATGGCGCCGGCGGCTGGGAAATTCCCTCGTTCACCGCGCAACCGAATTCCTACGCGATCTTCGTGGCGGAATCGCAGGTCAAGGCGCTCGACCCCGTGGTCGAATCGATCAGCCCCGCGCACGACGCGTCGAGTGTGCCGGTGGGCTCCGCCATCACGGTCTCCTTCAGCAAGCCCATGAACACCCTGGCCACGCAGGCGGCGTTTTCCACCACCCCCGCGACGGCCGGTTCCTTTGTGTGGTCGGCCAACAACACCGTCGTCACCTACACCGCCGCGGGTCTCACGGGCAACACGCTCTACTCGGTTCGAATTTCCGATGCCGCCACCGATTCCACCGGCATGGCGCTCCTCGGGGCGTTCGAGTCCCGCTTCACCACCGCCGCATCCAGCGGGGCTTCGAAGCCCGCCGTTGCCTCCAGCACGGCATCGGTCACCGGCGACAACTCCGCCACACTCTCCTCCTCGATCAATCCGAACGGCGCGGCAACGACCCTGTTCTTCGAATACGGCCCGACCTCCGCCTATGGATCGGCCACCGCCAACCAGAGCCTCTCGAGCGGCACCTCGTTCGTGACCCGCACCGCCAGCCTCACAGGGCTCGTGCCGGGCACCACCTACAGCTATCGCGTCGTGGCCACGAATTCCGCCGGCACGACCTACGGACCCGACGGCACTTTCACCACCACCCTCACGATTCCCGACACGACGGCGATCACTTCGCCCGCCTCGGGGGTAACCACCACCGCGGCGGTCCTCAACGGCATCGTCAACCCCAACGGCAATCCCACAACCGCCTACTTCCAATACGGCGTCCAGGCCGACCAACTCACAAACAACTCCACAATTCAAAATCTCGGCAGCGGCTCCCAGGCCCAGACCCTCTCCCTCCCGCTGGGCGGCCTGCAACCCGACACCGTCTATTACTACCGGGTCGTGGCGGCCAACCCCACGAAGACCATTCAAGGCGCCACACTTTCGTTTACGACGCTTCCGGTGAAGCCCACGCTGGCGGATGCCTCGGCGGAAAATGTCCTTCCCGGGAGCGCCACGCTCTCGACCACGGTGAATCCCAACGGATCGGACTCCACCGTGTGGTTCGAATACGGTCCCGACACGGACTATGGCTTCACCACCGCCGTCCAGAATGTGCCCGGATCCGGCGGCGCGGCGGTTCCCGTGAACGCCCCGCTGGCAAATCTCGCTCCCGGCCAGACCTACCACTTCCGGGCCGTGGCCTCGAACGCCTTTGGAACGACTTTCGGCGCGGACAGGACCTTCGCCACCGGATTCCCGCCTCCAACAGTGGAAACGGGAAATGCGAGCGGCGTCTCGTCCACCACGGCCAACCTCACCGCGTCCATCAACCCGAACGGTCCCGAGACAACCTACTGGTTCGAATACGGCACCTCGCCCGCCCTTGGCCTCAGCACCATGGCGGGCGCAAGCGACGATGCGGAGGGCTACAGCTCGCTCGGCTACACCTCGACAAGTTCCAATGCCTACACCTCTCAAAACGGAGGCGATGGCTTCGCGGCCTTCCGCACCTACGCGAGAACCAGCTCGAGCCGCGGGGGCATCCGCCTCGTCACCGCCAGCAGCGCCGGAGGAACGGCTGGCCGCCAAATCGACGGGGCGAATTCCATTTCCATCTTCGCCGGCACTTCGACCTCGAGCGGCAGGGCCTCCTGCCGTCGCGCGCTCGACACCCCGCGCCAGTCGGGAACAGTTTCCTTCTCCGTGCGCTTCGATGTCGCCAACACCAAGGCGTTCGTCGGCGTGAATCTCAAGTCCGCCGACGGCTCGAGCTTCGGCGCCAACGAGCTTCTCTCGATCGGCATCATGCCCGCCTCCGGCCAGGTGGGTGGCAACACCGCCGTCGTGGTCACCGACAAATCCGGGCAGCGAAACCTCGACCTCGGATCCGAGATTCGCGGCCAGGTTCTCGATGTGCGAATCGACTTCGACTGCGTGGCCGGCACCCATGTTTGCTCCGTGAAATTCCGGGACGCGTCCGCGTTCACGAAACTCCAGGGCGATCTCAAGCTCTCCGGCGCAACCGTCCGCCTCGGATGGCTCGGATTCATCAACGGCAGCAACACCGGCTCGAGCGCGCAGAACCTGATCCTCGACAATCTTGTGGTCGCCTCGGCGGCTTCGCTGGGCGCGGGCACCACGCCCGTCTCCGTGTCCAGTCCCCTGAGCGGCCTCGCGGCCGATACCACCTACTACTACCGCGCCGTGGCCTCGAACTCCGCGGGGCAATCGACCGGAACGACCACCACCTTCTTCACGGGCGAAAACACCGCGCCGACGATTTCCGACATCGCCGACCAAACCATCGCCGAGGACTCGTCCACCGGGGCGATCGCGTTTGTCATCGGTGATTCGCAAACCGCCGCCGGTTCCCTCTCGCTCATCGCCGCCAGCGACAACCAAACCCTCGTGCCGGATTCCAACATCGTCTTCGGCGGCTCGGGCGCGAACCGCACCCTCACCGTCACCCCCGCTCCGAACCGAAGCGGAAACACCACCATCACCGTCAACGTCGGTGATGGCGGCCTCGACGCCTCGCGGAGCTTCGTGCTGCGCGTGACGCCGGTGAACGACGCCCCGACCGTCGGCCGGATTCCCAACCAAAGCCTGACCGAGGACACCCCGTCGACCCCCCTTCCTTTCGACATCGGGGATTTGGAAACCCCCGCCGCCTCCCTCGTCGTCACCGGGTCGAGCAACAACCAGTCGTTGATCCCGGATTCCAACCTCGCCTTCGGAGGCGCCGGAGCGAACCGCACGCTCACCGTCACCCCCGCCGCCAACCAAACCGGCGTGGCCACCCTCGCGATCTCCGTGAGCGACGGCAATCTCACGACCACCTCGACGTTCGATGTCTCCGTCGGCGCGACAAACGACCCGCCCGCGATCGCCGATTTGCAAAATCTCACGATCGAGGAGGACAGCTCCGCCGTGGTCGTGGACCTCGCCGTTTCCGACGCGGATTCCGATCCGGGGCAGCTCGTTGTCTCGGCCACGAGCAGCAACACGGCCCTGGTCCCGGCCTCCAACCTCCTTCTCGCCGGCGGCGGAGCGAACCGCACACTCTCCCTCGCGCCCGCTCCGAACCAATACGGCAACTCCACGATCACTGTCTCCGCGAGCGATGGATTCGCCTCCAGCTCCAAATCCTTCCTGCTCTCCGTGACCGAAGTGAACGACCCTCCCGCGATCGGATCGATCCCGGATCAAAAAACCAACGCCGGCGTGGCGGTCGGCCCGATCGGCTTCACGGTCGGCGATGTCGAATCGGCCGCGGCCTCTTTGACTGTCACCGCCTCCAGCGGCAATCCCTCGCTCGTGCCCGCGGCGAACATCGTCCTCGGCGGCAGCGGAGCCTCGCGAACCGTCACGGTCATGCCCGCCGGCAACCTGGGCGGGAACGCCACCATCACGCTCACCGTGGGCGATGGCCTGACAAGCGCGAGTTCGCAGTTCGTTCTTTCGGTCAACAGCGCGCCCACAATCAGCGACATCCCCGACCAATCCGCCTTCGCGGGTTTCCCCACGGCCCCGGTCCCCTTCACGATCGGCGACGCCGAAACCGCCGCCGACTCGCTTGTGGTCGCCGTGGGCAGCGACAATTCCAACCTCCTGCCGCAGGCGGGGATTGTGCTGGAGGGCACCTCCGCGGACCGCGCCCTGATCCTGACGCCCTCTCCCGGCCAATCCGGCAACGCCAACATCACGGTCACCGTGGGCGACGGCTCCGCGAATTCCTCGACCACCTTCGCTCTGGCGGTCGCGGCGGCTCCGGACATTTCGATTGAAAAATCCAACGGCGCCGATTCCTCCGGCGACGCCGCCTACGCCGATGGAAGCTTCCCGGGCAAAAACGGCGGCTTCGGCTTCGGCAACTGGACCCTCTCGACGGTCGGGTTCGGCGGCTCCTACATCGGCGCTTCGGGATTGAGCGCGCGTTCGCTGGCCATTTACGCGGGCGGCGAGGCGGGCAACAACGCGACGGCCGTTCGCCCGTTCGCCCCGGCGATGGAGGTGGGCGAGACTTTCCAGGTGCGGCTCGGCTACACGGGCGTGGCCGCCGGCGGCGAGATCGGCCTGCGCCTCCGCTCGGGCGGGAGCGACCGCCTGACCCTCCGCTTCGTCGGCGGCGGATCCGAATGGATGCTCAACGACGGCGGTTCGGATTTCGGCACCGGCATTTCCTGGGCCGGCGGAAATCCCGGCACGACCTTGAATGTCTCGCTCACCCGCAACGCCGACAACGGCTACTCCATCCAAATCACCAGCGGGGCCCAATCCTACACCGGCACCAACTACACCGCCTCCTCCGGCGTGATGTCCATCGACAGCGTGGAGTTTTTCTCCACCGCCCAGGGCGGCGGGGAAAATCTCGGCTTCGACCAACTCGAGCGCTCCGTTCCCCTCGGAGGGTCCCTGGACTTCGGTTCCCGGGATGTCGGCACCACCGGCCCGGCTGTGGCACTCGCCGTCCGCAACACGGGATCCGGCCCGCTCGAAGGCCTCGCTCTCACTTGGAGTGGATCGAACGCCCCGGATTTCTCGGTGGACACCCCCGCCGCCACCACGCTGCCACCCGGCGCCTCCACCACCCTGTCGGCGACCTTCACGCCCTCGGCCGCGGGCGCGCGCAGCGCCTCGTTGTTCGTCGCCAGCAACGATCCGGATGAAAATCCCCTCGTCATCGCCCTTGCCGGAACCGGACTCGGCGGCGCTCCCTCCATTTCTCCGATCGCGGACCAAACCATCGACGAGGACGCCCAGGCCGGCCCGGTTTCTTTCGTCATCGGGGATTCCGGCACGGGCCTTGAAACGCTCGCCGTCAATGCCACCAGCGACAACCAGGCACTGGTGCCCGACACAGGCATTCTTCTGGAGGGCTCGGGCGCGAACCGATCCATCACCGTCACCCCCTCCCCCAACCAAAGCGGCAACGCCACCATCACGATCGTGGCGGGCTACGGCCCATGGTCCTCGAGCCGCACGTTTGTCGTGACTGTCACCCCGGTCAACGACCCGCCGACCTTGGACCCGATTCCCGATCAATCCACCCCCGAGGGCACTCCGCTGGCGGCGATTCCGCTTGTGATCGGCGATATCGAAAGTTCGCCCGAATCGCTGGTTTTGACCGCGACAAGCGCCAACCCGTCGTTTGTTCCCGATGCCAACCTGGTCTTCGGCGGTAGCGGATCCAACCGCACGCTCTCGATCACACCGGCCTCCGCCGGCCCGGGCGCCTCGGCCATCACCGTGACGGTCGATGACGGCTCCTCCACCGCCAACCGCACCTTCCAATTCACCGTCGAACCCTTCAATCAAGCACCGACCATTTCAGCCATCGCCGACCAAAGCCTCTTCGAAAACACCGCGTCCGACGCGCTGGCGTTTGTGATCGGCGATGCGGAAACCGACGCGGACTCCCTCACCCTCGTGGCGCAAAGCGACAACCCGACGCTCGTGCCCGACTCGAACATTGTCCTCGCGGGAACCGGGGCCGATCGCACCGTGACCGTCACTCCCGCCGCGAACCTCACCGGCGATGCCGTGATCACCCTCGCCGTGGGCGACGGGCAGTCGACCACCCGCACGACCTTCACCGTTTCGGTCACCGCTCCGCCGGACATTTCGCTTGATGAATCCACGGCCTGGGATTCCTCCAACCTTTCCGCCTACGACTCCGGCACGTTCGCCGGTCTGAACGGAGGCCGCGGCTTCGAACCCTGGAGCGGAAACACCACCGGGAGCGGAGGGTTTTACATCGGCCCGGTCGGCTCGCCGGAATCGGCCCCGCGATCCTTTGCCATCTACGCGGGCGGCGGCAACGGCAACTCCAGCGAGGCGGTCCGGACCTTCGGATCCTCCATGATGATCGGCGAAACCCTCGGCGCTCGCCTCGCCTACACGGGCGTCGATGCGGACGGCGAGATCGGCATGGAATTCCGCTCGGCCGGAGGCGCGCGCCTCGTCTTGAAGTTCGTCGGCGGCTCCGCCGAATGGGTCCTCAACAACGGCGGCCAGGATTTCGGCACGGGCCTTCCATGGAACGGCGGCCTTCCTCTCGAGGTGCTCTTCCGGCGCAACGAGGGCAGCGGCTACTCGATCTGGATCGACAACGGCGTCCAGCGTTTCGAGGGAATCGACCACACCGGAAATTCCGGCGAGATGGCCATCGACAGCGTCCGCTTTTTCTCGACCGCCCAGGGACCCGGACAACACCTCGGCTTCGACCGGCTCGAGAGATCCCTCGCCCTGCCAATGCCCTTGACGACGGTTTTCGGCAACGCGCGCGTGCGGAACCCGGGCCCGACCCGCTTCTACCGCATTCGAAACACCGGGGCCGGAATCCTCTCCGCCCTCGCCCTTTCAAAAACCGGCGACTCCCCGGGGGATTTCATGATCGGCTCCCCGGACGCCGACACCCTGCAACCCGGAGCCTCGACCTATTTCTCCGCGACCTTCGCTCCCGCCGCCCGGGGCAACCGCACCGCCTCGATCCTCGTCGCCAGCAACGATCCGGATGAAAACCCCGTCGCCATCGCGCTCGCGGGAACCGGGCTGAACGAAGCGCCGACCATCTCCGCGATCGAGGATCAAACCCGCGCCACCGGCCCGATCGCCTTCCAGGTCGCGGATTTTGAAACACCCGCGGACTCCCTCGCCGTCTCGGCGCAAAGCGGCAACCCGGCCCTCGTTCCCGATGCCAACATCACCCTGGGCGGCAGCGGAGCGAACCGGACGATCTCGATCCTCCCCGCCGCGAACCAATCCGGCAGCGCCACGATCACCGTGACCGTGGACGACGGGGATTTGTCCGCATCGGAGAGTTTCCTGTTCACGGTCGCCGGCGGCGGCTTTGCGGATTGGAGCGTGCTTGCGTCCCTGCCCGCCGACCGACGTGGGGCCACCGACACCAACGGCCCCTTGAACCTGCCGAACCTCCTCGCCTACGCCATGGGACTCGATCCACTCACCGCCTCAGCCGCCGACCTGCCCTCCTTGAAATCGATCGATTCCTCGAACGGCAAGGCGACCATTTCCTACCGCCGCTCGAAAAACGCCCCGGGCGTGGCCATCGACATCCTCGGCGCGGCCTCGCTCCAAGGCGGGGCGTGGGAACCACAGGCTGCCCAAATCCAAAAGGTCACCGACTTCCCCGACCACGAGTGGATCGAGGCGGAGGTGACTGTCCCTGCCGGCGACCGGTATTTCCTGCGGGTGCGCGCGATCACGGATTAAACCTATACCAAGATACCCCCCTCCTTCGCGTCTCCTTCAAATTCCAGAACGCCCGGCGGTTCGCCATGACCATGGTGCTCCTCACGGCGGGGCTTTTCGGGGCGCGAAGCGCGCGGGCCAGCATCGCCTACGGCAGCATCAACAATTTCGACACCGTCAACGACACCGGCACCGAGTGCCATGGATTCGAGATCGAGCTCGAGGACATCAACTGCACCGATGTCACCTACACCTACGATTGGAACCACTACGGCACTTCCAAGATCTCGGAGGACACCTCCGTTCCCGGCCACCCCGTCACCACCGTGCGCTGGGCCGCCAAAAAAAATCCCGACGGTTCCTGGTCGGCCTACACCGCGATTCCCTCGGGGCCGATCGCGGCCACCGACGGGCACCGGTTCACGAATCCCTCCGTGAATTTCGGCGGCGAGCATTTCGGCGTCGGCTACCGCAAGCCGCCCACGGCCGTCCGCTACAATTGGCTCGTCGATGATGGGAGGGGCAATCTGGTGAAAGGCCCCGCCGTCCAGGTTTCCACCCCGGTCTTCAACTATTACCCGCCCGCCCAGAATGCGCCCGCGCAGGTCGTGGCGGAAATCCAACCGCCGCCTCCGCCGCCGGAGGTGCCGGTGAAGGAATTCGGCGATCCGGTTTGGATGAAGGAAATCCGCACCACCTCGCACAACAACAACAAGGTCGAACTCCGCGACCTGGTTTCCGACGATCCCGAGGATCCCAACGATCCGGATTGGAGAAACGGCGAACCCGACGAGGTCGAGGTGGAGTGGCAGTTGCTCCAGACCGAATTCAACAAGATCGACGGCGGCGTGAATGGAAATGTGGCCGCGGCTCCGCAGGAACTGCCCGATGGCGACGAGGTGGTCACGCGCCGCTACGAATTCTACAAATACACCGGCCCGCTCGACGGGGAGACCGGCGAGGCCCTGGCGGACAAGGTCGGGCCGGACGATCTGCATGGAGTTTCCAAAACCAAGGAGGATGGGACCGTGGTGGATTACACGGGCGTGGAAATCGTGGGCGAGTTCATCGGCGCGCAAATGGCCGCCGTGGATGTGGAGGCCGGGGTCGGACTCATCGACCATGTGCAGGATGCCGAGGTCGGCGTGGACTATCCCGCCCGCACAGTGGTCGTTTCCGGAGCCTTGCCGTTCACGGCGAGTCTCGCCGGCAACCTGCCCGGGGGAATGTCCTTCAACACCGCCACGGGCGTGCTCGAGGGAACCCCCGCGGAATCGGGCGAGTTCGAATTCTCCGTCACCGCGCAGGACGATGCGACCGCTCCGCTGACGCAGGATTACATTCTTCGCGTGGCCGCGTTCGGCGCGGAGTTGCCCGCGGAATATCTTTTGGAGACCTCCTCCGAGCCCGCGGACGGCGGAACCACCACAGGGGCCGGTTTCCACGCTGTCGGCGGCGTGGCGACGCTCACCGCGACACCCGCTCCCGGATATGAGTTTGTGAACTGGACCGAAAACGGCGTGCCGGTCGATGGCAATGCGACCTTCTCGCTGCCGATGGAGGTGAACCACTCGCTGGTCGCGAACTTCGCCCCCGTCGGGGTTTCCTTCCGGATCGACGCCGGGACCGAGCCCGTCGGCTCGGGCAGCGTTTTCGGCACCGGCAACCACACCGAAGGCTCCTCGGTCACCCTCACCGCGAGCGCCGCGGACGGGTTCTCGTTTTTGAATTGGACCGAGGACGCGACAGTCGTGGGGACGGAACCCGGGTTGGTATTCACGGCCACCGCGAACCGCTCGCTGGTCGCCCATTTCACGGCGAATGCCGTCGCGGGCGCGTGGACCCTCGTCACGGCCTCGTTGCCTTCGGCCGGAGGCGTCACCCTGGGCGGCGGCACATATGCGAACGGAACGAGCGTGACGGTCTCCGCCACCCCCGCTGGAGGGTTCCTTTTCAAGCGATGGATGGACGGCAACACCACGGTTTCGACCTCGGCCACCCACACCCTTGTGTTGACCTCGAACCTCACCCTCTCCGCGAAATTCGCGCCCGCCTACTCGATCACCGCGGCCTGCGAGCCACCGGCCGGCGGCACCGCCAGCGGCGGCGGGCTTTTCGAGGACGGCGACTCGGTGGATCTCACCGCCACGCCGAGCGCGGGCTACACCTTCGGCGGTTGGTTTGAAAACGGATTGGAACTCGGGTCGAATGCCGGATTGCGGGTCAAGGCGAACCCCGACCACGCGCTGGTCGCCCGCTTCGACCTAATCATCCCCGGCACCGGCATCGTCGAGGATCTTGGCGGAACAAAAACCCTCGAATGGCCCTCGGAATCCGAACTGCCGGGATGGAAGGTCGAGACGAGCACGGATTTGATCCACTGGACCGAAGCGGAGAGCGAGTGCGAGGACGACGGAATCAAAAAACGCCTCCACCTTCCCGGTGCGGAAGCCCGGCGTTTCTATCGGATGGTCCACGACTGACCGCCGCCGGGCCGCCTTGGGAGCCGGGTTCGCCCTTGACATTCAAACCCGCTCTATTCACTTGGGTCGTATGAAAGTCGCCTCGAAGTCGCCTGCGCTCCGTCAGACCCTGACACTGACGCGCAGCGCGATCACCCTGTTGGACAGCCTTCGGGGCGGAATGCCGAAGTCGGTTTTTGTCGAGGAGTTGCTGGAGAAGGAAAAGAAGCGGCGCGAGCGCGAGGCTTTTTACCGGACGGCGGTGGCGAGCTACACACCGGGCGTCCGATTGGAGACGCTCAAGCTCAACGAGGAAACTCCGATCGCTGCGGAATGAATCTGCCGCTGTATTCCTCCACGGCGGACATCTCGCAACCCAATCTCGTCGGGTTGCAACATCCCGCCTTGGCTGCCTTGCCCACACAATTGGTTTGTCCACTCCGCGGGAATCTCTCGCTGACACCGCTTCGCGTGAAGATTCGATGGTGTGGCAGCGATTATGTGGTCGCCTGCGATCTGATCCGCCCGATCAACTCTGCCGCGCTGAAACGCATTGGCGAGTTGGACGGCATCGCCTCCGGCGAGATTCTGCGCACATTCCTGCTTTTGCTGGCGACTGACGGGTGACGGAAGGCCCGAGGTGGGCAAATTCCCTGATTTCCTATTACCCGGAAAAAACGGGAAAATGGAAAATCATGACAACGCCCGAACATCTCCATCTGGCCCTCAATCATCTTCCCTTCCTTGGCGCGGGCTTCGCGCTGGTTCCGTTGCTCATCGGATTGATCTCTGGACAAAAAAACACCGTCCTCGCCGGGTTGATCCTGGCCGTCGCCTCCGGATGGCTGACGCCGCTGGTCATGGAAACCGGCGAAGCCGCCTACGAGCGCTACGAGGGGGGTCCCGTGGCCGCCTACCTCGACCCCCAGGCCGAGCAGTCCCTGGAAATCCACGAGCATCGCGCCGAAGCCTGGGGCAAGGTGATTGTCGGCAGCACCGTGGTGTTGACGCTGGCTCTCGGGCTTTTGCTCTGGAAACCCCAATGGGCGCGGGGCCTCGCCGCGGCGGCCTCGGTGCTGTGTTTGACCTCGCTGCTATCGGGAATCTGGGTCGCGGAGTCCGGCGGACCGATTCGCCGTCCGGATTTTCGAACCACCGCGAGCGCCTCGTCCGGAGCCGAAACCCGGGCCCCCGGCCACGCGGAAGAGCACGAGGATTGATACCAATAGCCGATCGCTTTTGGCCCCAGTAGGAAGAGAGACTGGCCTCCCCCAAAAGGTCTCGGGGACCGCATGCCGCCCTCGGGCGCACCGCCACGCGCCCCGAGGGGCGATTGAAAAAAATCCGGCCGTGGGCCGCCCGAACCTCACCCTGTCGGGCGCGCTCCCCGGGACCGGGCGCTCCCGCGCCGCTGATCAAAAGTCCAAACGCAATCGGACATTGATATGAAAATGGCTTAACAGTGATCCGCTTATCGGCACTCTTCTTTCGGCGCCGTTTTTGGACTGGCTCGAAATCAGAGCAAGCGACCTTGATTTCCCTCTCCGATCAGAAACTCCGCTGGCGGTGGAATCGGCAAACCGTGGCAAGACGATCCAAGAACTTTGATGAAATCGACTCGGTCGAGGGTCAAAAGGACATCAGCCCAAGCCAAGGCTGTAATCAAAACAGGGCGGTCCTTACTGGCAGGAAAAACCAAGGCACGATCAATCGAAACGACATCATCAACGAACGAGATTTTGGATCGAATACCAATCCATGCAGCAGTTGCCTCAAATGGAAATTTAGCGAGGTTCTTCTCGACTTCATTTCTGACCCATGGGCTGGCGATCAGCTTCCAGCCTTGATCCGATGCCATTTCAACAATCGCGCGCGATGCTCCATCTTTGGGACGTTAAGCGGCAAGAAGGACGCTTGTATCCAGAAAGATTCTCACGCTCCCGCGAGGAATTTTCTGTAGCCTTCCTCGTCGTCCGCAACCCACCCCTCAATCGTTTCCTTTGGAATGTCACGGACAGGAGGCAAATCATCATCGGATGCGCGGAGTCGCGTTAGGAGAAAAGCAACCAACTCCTTCTTCTGCTCGACTGGCAGAAGATCGGCGGCTTGCTCGATCTCAAGGAGTGAACTCATAAAAAATCCATACCCCATGGGAGGTGTTTGTCGAAACCAGAGTGTTATCCGAGCCGCTTGGAATGGGCTTCAGAGGTTGAATCGAATCCGCATTGATTCACGGCAAGAAATTCCAAACATCTCTGGAGCCAATGCTGATGCGGGTTTCATGGCTTGACGGTATCTTTCTCAAGGTTTTTCAATTCGAATTTCAAAGCAATCATCCGCCTGCGGATGCTGATGAATTCAATCTCTGCGAGGTTTTTTTTGTTGGGATTTTTTGAGTGCTTGAAAAAATCCAGGCATCAAAAATGGATCGGTTTTTTTGAAAACAAGGCCATGAAACGGGGCGCGGGATTCGCAGACCAAACTGTAAAAAAATACTCCCGGCCAAGCGGCGAAAATCCTTCGGCTGGTCCCAATGCCTCCTCCATGCCGGTTGACACTTTGATTTCTATGGAGAGCTGGAGCCCCCCAAAACGCCAACATCCTCGATCGGAATCGGCGAGCTTTAGGAAACAGGGAAAACGCGCAAACCCGCTCCAGCAAAAGCTCGGGGGGGGTGGTGCGCGATACAGGGTTCGAACCTGTGACCCCTACCGTGTCAAGGT